>CAXTWT010000042.1:0-20344 GCA_964247955.1 uncultured Bryobacteraceae bacterium | reverse complement strand
TGTCACTGCGCTGTATAACCGCCATCCATCATCAGCACGGAGCCGGTAAAGAACGTTGCGTAGTCGCTCGCCATGTAGGCAAAAAACGCGGCTACTTCGTCGGCGTTGGCGACCCGGCCGATCGGGTGATTGCGGCGCAGCATGTTCCAATAGCCTTCTTCGTCGCCCAATGCCTTGGCTGAACTTTGAACAAGCGGCGTATCTACGGTGCCGCAGGCAATGGTATTGACGCGGATGTTGTATTTCGCGTACTCTATCGCCATTTGGCGCGTCATCTGATGCAGCGCTCCCTTGGAAGGCGCGTATGCTCCCTGGGTGGGAATGCCCGCTTCCCCGGAAATGGAGCCGGTGATGAGAATGAGGCCGCCGTGCTGTTTTATCATGATCGGGATCACATGGCGGGCAGCCCAGTAAACGGCCTTGACGTTAGAATTCATCACGCGGTCCCACTCTTCCGGCGTGTGTTCATGGATCGCCCGCACTACGCTCACGGCAGCATTGTTTATCAGAACGTCAATATGGCCGAAGTTGTCCATGGCCGCCCTTGTGAACGCTTCCGCCGTGCTTTCTTCCGCAACATCCCCTCCCACAATCACGACCTTGGAGCCGAACTCATCTTGACAGGCTCGCAGCTCGCCGGGAACTTCGGCGCGCCGGTCGACGGCAATTACTCCTGTTGCGCCGCACTGGAGGAAGCAGCGCGTAATTGCCAGCCCAATGCCGGAAAAAGCGCCGGTTACAATGATAACTTTGTTTGGGAGCCGAATGTTCATGCTTTCCCGTTTCGGGCGTTGTTATAGATTGTAGATGAAATGCGAAGACGGGATTTTCTTGCAAGCACAGCCATTGCCGGGGCCGCGCTTCTTTCGGGCGCGCCCATGTCCGGGCAAAGCGCGGATTCGTCGGTAGAAGTGTTTGTGGACCAGCCGATTGGCACTATATCCCGCAATATTTATGGTCACTTTACGGAGCACATTGGCGGCGTTATCTATGACGGCGTATGGGTCGGGGAAAAATCCAGGATTCCAAACGTCGGCGGAATTCGCAGGTCTCTTCTGGACGGATTGAAACGGATCAAGGCGCCGGTGATCCGCTGGCCGGGCGGCTGCTTTGCCGATAGTTATGACTGGAAGGACGGCATCGGCCCTTCTGCGCAGCGGCCGAAGCGGACCAACTACTGGGAGGTGGACCCGGATGCCAAACGGCTCCGTGAACAGGGCTTGCAGTTATTTGACATCAACGCGTTCGGCACAAATGAGTTCATCCGACTTTGCAAGCTGAGCCAAGCCGAGCCCTATCTGGCGGTGAACTTACGCAGCCTGTCCCCCCTTGATTTTGATCATTGGATCGAGTACTGCAACTCGCCGGCTGGCTCCACAACCTATGCAAAAGTGCGCGAGGCCGGGGGATCTCCAGAGCCGTTCCGCGTTCATTATTGGGGTGTTGGAAATGAAAGCTGGGGCTGCGGCGGCAACTTCCGGCCGGAAGATTACGCTTCCGAGTTCCGGCGCTTTACCAACTGGACGCCTGCTTTCGGACAGGATCTAAACTTAATTGCAGCGGGTCCGAATGATAACGATGTGGACTGGACGCATCGTTTCTTTGAGCAAATCTTCGCGGGCCAACACGCGTATTACAATCCTCATTTTCGCGGCTGGTCCATTCATCACTATTCGAGGGTTCCGGGAGGCGATGCGCTTCGCTTTGGCCCCAAGGAGTGGTACAGTTTGCTGCAGAATGCCGACGGAATGGAGAAGATCCTCTTGGACAACTGGGCCATCATGGGTCAATATGATCGGGATCATCGAATCAAGCTGATTGTGGATGAGTACGGCTCATGGCATCAAGCGGGAACAGAAATTGATCGGACGCATATCTTCGGGCAACAGATCACGATTCGGGATGCGGTGCTCACCGCGCTGACGCTCGATTGCTTCAACCGGCATGCCGACAAGGTGAGCATGGCCAATTGCGCTCAACTGGTGAATAACCTGAATGCTTTGTTCCTGGCGCACGAAGACAAATTTTGGGTGACACCCAATTTTTATGTGTTCGAGATGTACGCCGCGCACCAGGATGCGCAAGCCGTACGCGCCGCCTTCGCCGCGCCGACGATTGCTCCTCCCGCCACGGGGTCCGGCGCCGGGTTCTGGGGTTTAAAAGGATCAGCCTCCTTGAAAGGCAAAACGTTAACGATTACCGCTGTGAATCCGAGTACGGACACTGCACGGGAAACGCAAATCGTTTTGCACGGAGCGAATGCGGCATCAGCGGCTGGCACGGTTCTAAGCAGCGGAGATATTCATGCGCATAACACGTTCGAGCAGCAAAATGCCGTTGCACCGAAAAAGGCCGAAGTCCAACTGCAGGGGAGCGTGCTGCACTTCAACTTTCCACCTGCGTGCGTCGCAAAACTGCAAATCGAACTTTCTTAATTGATATACATAGAAAGCGCTTTATTGTTCGCGATTGGAGGGAGTTTGACTTACACTGCTAGTTACTCACGGAGAAGGTTGTTGAAAAGCATAGCTTCTTCTCTTCTGCTGCCTTCTGCGGCTGCAACGCTGTCGGCGCAATCAAAGCCGGGTATGGCGGTGGAAGGAGCGAACACGCCTAAGATTTGCGCTCCGCTTCCGCTCCTCAACATTACCGATGCTGCCATCCGGCGCGTCAAGCAGATTGGCGTCAACTATACTCTGTCCGGCGGCCCCAAGATGCCTTGGGAGGAGGAGCAGTTGCGCTCGGCCACCGACAAGCTGAAAGCGGGCGGGCTGACGCTGGGCAATCTGATGATCGCCGGATTCACCAATACTCTTTACGGCAGACCGGGGCGGGACGAAGAGATTGAAAACGTTCGAAAATCCATTCGCGCGGCGGGAAAGGTTGGACTGCCGGTAATCGAGTACAACTTCTACGCGCACCGGGCGATGGAGGGGTACTACGAAGAGACCGGCAGAGCGGGCGCGGGACTGACGGCTTTCGATTACGAGCGCATGAAAGATCTGCCCGCACTGCCGGAAGAAGGCGCGCATAGCTTAGACGAGATGTGGGGCAATATCACCTATTTTTTAAAGGCAGTGATCCCGGTCGCGGAGGAGTCGCATGTGCGGCTGGCTTTGCATCCGAATGATCCGCCCGTTGCGCTAAGCCGTGGTTCCGGGCAAATTATGGGCACTGTGGAAGGCTGGAAGAAGCTGATTGACATTGTGCCGAGTCCTTCTAACGGAATTACTTTCGATTGCGGGGTAACTCGCGAGATGGGACACGATCCGGTAGAGGTGTGCCGGTATTTCGCTTCGCGCGACCGCATCAACCATGTACACTACCGGAATGTGCGCGTGCGCAAACCGTATGAGCAGTATACGGAAGTCTTTATTGACGAGGGCGAGAACGACATGTTCGCCATCATGCGGGAACTGGTGCGGCAGAAGTATCCGCGATTAATCTATCCCGAGCATGAAAGGGCCTTGGATGCCGACCGAGAACGGGGTATTCGCAACCAGTATCCAGGCGGGGGCGGCTACACGGGAATGGTTTACGACATCGCCTATGCGCGGGCCATGCTGCAGGCGGCTATGTCGGTTAGGGATTAAAGAAACTCAGAAGCCGATAGATTTTGAAAACTCGCTCCATTGCGATGGGGAAAGCGATCCTCCGGTAGCCTGGTCGTGGCCGCGTCCGAAATCGGGACCAGCGCCGGATGGTTTATGTTTTGCCAGAAAGTCAATCAAATTGAGAGGGAGTTTTGTGCGGACGGCGAAGTTGATGCGGTCCGGCAAAAATCCGGTGTTGGCGCAAATAACAATTTGATCTTTTAAGCGCCCTACCCACATTTGCGCAATCACGGGATGAACTTGACAGGGTGTATTCACAGTTAGGAGCGCTATGCTTTTGTCCGGCTGATTGAACTTGGGTGCGACACGGCGCGCTGCGGCCAAAGCCGCGTTGTACTCGGCCTTAGCAGCGTGCAGCGTTTCACTGCGTTTGTCGGAAAGGAATGCGGAAAGGTCCGGGGTGTCTAACAGCAGTTCCAAAGCCCCTTGTGCATTCCCATCCCTGCCACGGCGTGGCGCATTCAGCAGCGTTGCCGCTTCCCGCAGATTTTTGCTTCCGTATTTGCGGCGGCCTTCGCGCCACTCCGGAAAATCTGTTTTATCGCCTAGGTCGGCCAAAATGCTGATCGCAGCCAGCCAGTCCAGGCTTTCCTCCGCTCCGAGGGCTTCCGCACAGTAAAAGGCGAGGAGGCCGGAGGTAGGGGTCGGGTCCGTGCCGTAGCCGGAAAGAAGGATGCTGCCCGGCGGTGTTCCTGTTGGTTTGTGGTGATCAATCAGTAACGTCGGAATCCCGGAAATCAGCAGTTCTTCCCGGCTTCCTAAATCCGCAACAATCAGGGCATGGGGATGAGAATCTTCTATTCTTTGAAGAACAGAGGGCGACCATGCGTTCTCGCCTTTGCGCGTGACCTCGGCTGCAATGCGAAACCCTTTTGCGCGGAGGCTGCGCGCCAGAATGGCTGTAGCGGTGAGGCCATCAGAGTCTGAGTGTCCCAATACAGAAAACGATGCCTCCGGCGGGAGTTGCTGCAAAAAGGCGAGGAAGATTTCGGCGGCTTTGGTGCGATCCATTGTTCCCTTTTAGGGATGCTGAAGAAGAGAAGAAATCTGTTTTTAATAAAACTGTGTGTCTTATTCGGGTATTCGGATGCTTCTAAATCAGTATGGACCGTCAAAATGCGCAAGGGCCTGTGAACATTTCGGCAGCCGTAGGCGCAGTGAACCAAAACCCTCCGGAATCTTTAGCTATTGACAGTGAGACAGCGGAACGGGAGCGATCAGCACGCGAAGCCGAAGCACCGCCGGAGTCATCGGCGGAAAACGGAGTAACGGAGTTGCATATCGATCAGCCGGATTTGGGAAGGACCTCGCCGGATTCGATTGGCAGCGGTTCGCCGGATTAATTTGCCAAAAGGATGAAGTATGAGTTCAGACCAATCAAAAAAACGGGAAGAAGAAAGCGCTGCGGAATCAACCGGTGATTGCCGGACCGGAAGCGTGGGAGAGCGGCCCGAACTGAGGGCCAGCACCATCGGCGGCGACCGTCGTGCGGGCAGCACGGGCGAGAAGAAAAAGCGCAGTATCGAGGACGAATTTGCCGGAGACACGGCGAACGATCCGGGCCTGGGCGGAACATAAATGTCCGCCTAACTGAGTACCTGCTGCATATGCCGGTAAGCAGCATTTTGCCGCTCGACAAGATCTTGTTTCACCAAGTTCAGCCCGAAAACGCACAGCTCAAAACGTTCGGAAAGACGGCGAAATAGTGGAGCCTCATCACGGAACTCGAATTGGTTGAAAGCGGCAACAATGGCATAGGATTCTTTGCCAGCTTTCATGTAATCGACAAAGGCATCGATGCCGATGCCTTTTCGGTGGATACGGGCAATGTGTTCCGGAAAGAGACCCATGAGAAAAAGCGTATAGTCGCCAATATGTTTGCGAACTTCGCGCTCGTAAATAAAGGAACGTCCTTCCAGCAGTGGATTGGAGGCGATCAGCATTTCACCTACATCCTCAAGCCTTTTGCCCTTTGTGTCACGAATACGATACACGTTCTCAACGTGGCAGAAATCAACGAGCAAGCCTGCCACATAGCTGGCGATACGGTGGTCGTCCAGTTGCGCCGTGCCGAGAAGACGTTTTTCGATCAACTCTGTAAAAAGGGTTCGTAATGGGTGATGAGGACTGATTGGCTTGCGCATGCTTCTAACTCTTAAAGATACAAACGGACCATTTGACGCCAGTAGTAAGCCTTGTGCGCTTCCCCGCTCCAGACGGCCAAACTATGAGGGACTGCTTTCTCCGCAAGCTGGCGGCTTAGCTGTTCCGTACTGTTTTTGAAGTGGTCGTTTTCCCCAACGGCCAGAACAATTTCCGTCTGCCGGATGGCCAGCAATGCCGTCGGCTCATTCAGTTGCGGAAGAAAATGATTCGGCGTGTGAAAGTATATATTTTCGTCGTAGTAGCCGTCGAAGAGATCAGGAAAAGGTCCAACGGCTTTCGTCAGGTCATAGCGTCCACTTAACGCCACTATCTTTCCAAACAGGCCGGGATTTCGCAAGGCAAGCGTAACGGCGTGGTAAGCACCGACGCTGCAACCATGGGCAATCAGAAGGGAGGGTTCCGCGCCTCCACACATAAACGGGATTACTTCCTGGAGAATGTATTGTTCATACTGCTTATGGCGAGCGATCCTTGCAGGAGGAGGAATGGAAGAGCAGTACAGACTTTCGCTGTCGACGCTGTCAACGCAAAATACATGAAGAAGCCCGTGCTCGATAGATGGACTGAGAGCGTCAATCAGGCCCCAGTTCTCATAGTCAAAAAACCGACCCTGCCGTGTCGGGAAGACCAGCACCTTCGCACCCGCATGTCCAAAAACCAGCAGTTCCATATTACGGTTCAGATGTGAGCTGAACCACTGGCGGTACTCGCGATTCACCTACTAACCAGGATGAACTAAACGCCCCTAAAAATTCGGCTGCGATAAGGAAAAAGCAGCTTTACCCAGAGTTGATAGCCCTCTCGGCTCATATGGAGCCCATCCTCTGTAAACAATCGGGACTGTGGTTTTCCGTTGCCGTCCAACATGGCGTCGAAAACGTTGATGAAGTAATAGTTGGAACGAGCGGCGATCTCTTCCTGAATGAGCTGGTTGGTTTGTCGTATGCGCCCTATCAGGTTGAAGCGCGCCGGACTAGGCTTAATGGAAATAAAAGCGAATTGGACCGGCCCTAAATCACGGTCTACTTGGTTTGCGAGCGCACGGAAAGATGATAAGACTTCCTTGGGTTTACGGCCATCTCCGAGATCGTTATCACCAGCATAAAGAACGAGCGAGGGCGGCTTCACAGGAGAAACCAGCCGCTCGAAGAAATATGAGCAAGCTTCGAGAGTAGAGCCTCCAAAGCCGAGGTTCAGGGCGCGGGTATTGTCAAGATCGTCCGCAAGATGTTCCCACAGGCGGATGGTAGAACTGCCGTAAAACACCGTCGGGTTTACCGGAAGGGTACGTTGCCGAAGCGCTTTTTCCAGTTCTCCGACTTCGGCTCCGTACCATTCCATCCGTTTCTAAGCTAACAGTAATCGTTTGATGTTTAAAAAACGAAGAGCGGCTCGGCCGAGCCGCTCTTCGTTTGCTTGTTGCAAGAAGCGCGTTCCTTTACCGTGCTGGAACCAGGCTCCACTTCTGCTCGTCGCCGTTATCGCAGCCCCATTGGATCACCGGCGCAGAGTTGCTCTGAGAAGCTGCGCCTACAGCCAGGCACAAGCCGTCGCTTTTAGGCTTCAGGTTGTAATAGCCGTCCGCTGTCGGCACGAGCTGCCAGATCTGGCTCGCACCGCCCCAATAGGACCATTGGTCTACCGCCGCCCCGCCCCAGGTCACGGACGCGCCGCCGAGAATATCCAGCGCTAGTCCGCTCTGCTTCCCCATGATCGAGTAGCCGCCCGTCACCGGCGTGAGCTGAAACTTCTGGTCGTCCCCGCTTCCGCAGGCGTACTGAATAGCAGTTGTGCCCGGCATGGTGGAAGCGCCCGTGATGTCCAGGCACTTGCCGCTGTGTTTCGCGATCAGATTGACCCAACTGGCCGGAGTGGTCGGTGCCGAAGAAGTGGGCAGGATCGTAGACAGGTTAGCGCCGGGGTCCGTACCGTCCATTCCCATGCCCTTGTAAGGGCTGGTGGGGGCCAGCAGGAAGTTCTCGGCACTATAGTTAACAAAACCTACCTGATCAATGGTGGCCGGGAAAACATTGCTCGCCGGATATGGATACAGCGAAGTGCCGATGATCACGTTATTGGCAAAAACGCCGCCGATGTCGTAGGCTGCTAGAGATGGCGATCCCACTCCTGCGCCCGCGCCAATAATTCCCGCACCCAAATTGAAAATGTTGTTGGTTAAATTCACATTGAAGCTGTAATTGACAGCAAATGCGGTAAGCCATCCAGCCTCGAAAGCAGTGTTGTGATCGAAAGTAACTCCGTTGACGCTGTCTTGAATTTGTAACAAGCGTCCGTCGCCGCTCCAGTAAGGGCTGAGATCTTCCCAGATGTTGTTCTTGATTAAGAACCGGGATGCGCTGCCGCCGAGGCCGTCACGTCCCATAATGAGCGCGCCTGCCGCCGAGTGGCGGAGGATGTTGTTGGTGACGGTCACATCATTGACCACCGCCCAGGGAACCATGCCGCCTTCGGTGCGCACGCCGAATACCAGCATAAAACCTTGCTGGTCGGACCAAATCCAGTTATTGGTAAAGGTGTTGCTGTCGATGGTGACGCGTTGCGCGTTCTTCAGCTCAATGTGGTTCTTCGCCCACACCGGAAACCCGGCATAGCTCGGATCGCCGGAACGCCAGCTCAGCGGCTTGAAGAAGGTGTTGTTCTTAATCACAATGTCGGAGGGCGTGTTGAGCGGAATCGACACAGTCGCTCCGCCGAAGGCCACAATCTCGCTGCCGGCCTCCAGATAGTTGTTCTGAATCGTGTACGGGCCCGGCCCGTTCCAGCCGCAAAGGGCCTGCGTGTCCTGGCCGGGGCTGATGAAGCCGGAGACATACGAGTTCTCCACCGTCGTTGCTCCGCCGTTAAGCGCGATGCCGCGCTTGCCGCCCACGCTCGGGTCGCCATGCAGGTAGTCGCGGTCAAAATCGAGATCGTGCGGCAGTTGCGCATTGCTGGCCTCAGCCGCCGTGCCGATGCGCACCAGATCCTGCACATAGACGCCCGGCGCGACGGTGAACTCGATGCCTTGCAGGCGGTAGTAGTTCGATCCCCCATTAATGGCCAGCGCCGGGTTGCTATCCGGGCTCACCAGCTTGGGCAAGAGTGAAGCTTGCGCGGGCGAGATGCGCACGCCGGGGCCGGGCAAGGAACTCAGGGCGGCGCTTTGGATGGTAATCCACTGCGGGCCGGGGTTGGGGGCGAGCGTAAAGTGGCCGGTGTAAGTCGCACCGGGAGCGAGCGTGACAATGTCGCCCGGTTGCGCAGCGTTGAGGGCGGATTGCAGGTCACCACCGGCTGGCACGGTCCGGGTCGTGGCAGTGGCAGTGTGCAGACAAGCTACTGCCAACAGAAATACAAAATGTTTGCTCATTTGTCTACGAACAGAGTGTCTCAGATAGGTAAAAAATGCTCAATCCCCAGCGAGCATTTTTTTATTGGATAACACTTCTTAATACGCCTATAGTGTTAGGTAGTAGTTAGAAGTCCGAGGTATAAGGATAAAGATGAGGCAGAGTTCGAACCGTTTTAATTAAAGATAACTATAAATTCAGTGCGGCTGTCTGCTGATTACTTGCGACTGTTGTCAACAGAAAACCGGTTCAGTGCTTAGTTTGAGCGGGCTGCTTAAGCTGCGGGGGAACTGCGATATCAATGGCAAGGTTGCGGTGAAACAGATCAAAGACGAAGTTGTAACACAAGTGGGCCAAAGCCGGATCATAACGGTAGCCTTCGTCGCGCATAAATGCGTGCGCGCCGTTTACCTCAATCCATTGAAATCGCGCTCCCGCTTCGTCCAGGCGAGCTTTAATACGGTTTCTGCCTTCTAGCGGCACGTGGGGATCTTGCCTGCCCCAAATATGCAGGAGTTCACCTTTGATTTCGCCTGCCTGCTGGAGGGAGTTGTCGTTCTTGCCCTTTCCCAAACTGCCGGAATGGATGTCCGTGGCGTAAAAGCAAGCTGCCGCCAGCACGTCAGCATTCATCGCGGCGCGAAAGGCAAGATGCCCACCGAGGCAGATGCCCACAACGCCGAGCCGCCCGGTGCAATCATCGCGTGATTTCAGATAGTCGAGGAGCGCCCGAGCATCGGAATCATAAGACGATAACTCCTTGCCGTATTTGTGAGCATTTCCTGTATCCGCGCCCGCTTGGTCATAGGCGAGAACTGTTCCGGGCGCTTCCAGCTCATGATAGACTTCCGGGACAGCCACCAGATAACCATGTCCCGCAAGCACCGCCGCCGTGCGGCGAATCGGACCGGTCACCTGAAAGATTTCTGAGAAAAGAATAAGGGCCGGAAACTTGCCTTCGACACTGGGACGGAAAATGTAAGTGCGCATAGGCCCAGTGGGAGTTGGCACTTCAACAACAAGGTCATCTTTGATCGTCATGGTATTTGGATTTAATTAGCGCGCGGCGCTTCTTCTACAGCAACCAGAGCTTTCCCGCCCGACAAGTTTTTCTTGCGGCAGAGTACTACCTGACCAGGACCGTATTCCCATTGTTCGGATTCGGGCATTGGCTCAATGATGCGGTAGTAATCGCGTCCTAAATGTTCGGCGCGCACCGAGCGCAGCATGTTCAATCCTTCGCCCACAAGATTGACGTAGATAGCAGTTTCCTTAACCGGTTTTACCGGAACAGGCTCCGGGGTTGGACGCGCGGGTTCGTTGTTCCGCACGAGACGCGGCTCAATCGGCTCAGCATGAGTGGCGGCAGGCTGCGGCTCAGAAGCACGTGGTGAAATAATAATCGGGGCAGGAACAGGCTGAGTTTCTTGCGGGATAAAATCAGCAGGTTTCGGATTGACGGCAATAACAGGAGCCGGGGAGTACAAAGCGCCGGAAAGAGGGGCCGGTCCCGTACGGGCGGTCATACGGGCAAAATCCACAAGAAGCATCAATATCGTGGCGCAGACATACGTGATCGGCAGCCAGGTTTGAGCGATTTGGGGAAACTCGGGCGCTGTACCTTTCAATAGAAGTCGGTAAACGGCCAGCGACGCCAGCGTAATACATAAGCCGCAAACGGCGGCAAAAGCCACGGTCTGGAGGACCGACCGTTTTTCCTCTCCGTCATAGGCCAGGAGTACCAGAAGAAGAATGAATCCAATCAGGCTCGCGATGAAGAAAAGGCCCGAAGGGATTAACAAAAAGGCTAGACCTCCGGCCAGTGTCGCTCCAATCAGGGGAACAGAACCGATTTGTGAATTTGCCATGATTGCCCGGAAACTCTCATAGTAACGTCAAAACGTCGGCAATCTGTTCATCAGCCGCATCACTTTCCGGCTTGAGAAAGGTTTGTGCGGTCATTCCGAACATAGATCCTGTACTCAGCGTTAACAAACTCTAAGTGGTACTCCTTCTGCAACGCCGTTTCCGTGTACAGCCGGGCAGGACCGAAAACAGGTCCTCCATTGCGACCATAGTACTGATTTTCAACAAAAACGTCCGGCCGCTTTCCACTGAAGTAACCGAGATACCGATCATCTACCAGTTGCGGCCCAAAACCCAACGCAAAGCCCAACTCAGACCCGCCCATGACCAATCCCCCCGGGGGTAAAAATCGTTTGATCGTAGCGACGGCAGGCTGGTATATATGGTCGTACCCGTCCAGGTAAACCTTGTATCCGAAGCCGCCCACCGCTGACAGAATCGACCCTGCCAGCAGAGCAGACGCGCCTGCACGCACGATGCCGCCCTTTTGCCAACAGTCGTATGCCCAAACCGCCCCGCATGCAGACATGGCCGGTATGGAGTAAATAAAGTAAACGGGAAGCTTTTGGTTGTCTACCGCAGCCACGCCGAAGTAGCCAACGCCAACCAGAATCAGCAAAGTACGGCCGAGCGGCTCCGCCATACGCCTGCGGCTCACAAGCAAGCCGAGAGTGCCTGTAACTGCAAACACCAAAACCACAAATTTCAGTTTGTCGATCCCGTAAAGAAAACTGAAGTAGTAATGGTAATACCGCACATAGCCATCATTTACGATGTTCTGAATCACCCCCTGCCATCCAGCGATGCGGTAGCTGGACGCAGCTTTGGTTTGCGCCAGGAAAATGTTCGGCGCTTGCAGAACGTAGAGGGAGTATAGTGCAGCGCCCAGAACGTATGGCAGGCAGGCTGCCGCAAGAGCCCTGCGGGGAATACGACGCCAATCCAGCAATGCAAGAGCGGCTAGGGACAGGTTCATCAAAACGCCCATGGGATGGCAGAACAGCGAGGCAGCCCCAAAGCACGTTGCAATAACAGCGGCCCGGGTCCAACCTGATTCACGCAGGCAAATGTAACCGGCAATTCCTGCGTAGCCCAGGCTTGCGCACATCATGTCCATCCGGCCATCAGATGCAGCGGCAATCGTTGCGTAGTTCAACGCCACAACCGAGCTTACGAGCAGAGCAAGCGACTCCTTGCCGCTCAAGCATCGAACCATCAGGAACCAGCAAAGAACATAGATGCAGCCCCAAACGACCGAAAACATTCTGACCCCTGCTGCCGTTGCCGGAACGAAATGGAGCCAACTTCCCAGCCCGACCAAGTACAGGGGGAACTGCCAGTATGTAAAGCTGTCGACGGAGGGAAACGGACGATAGCCGTAAGGGGCTAAAGCGGAACTTCCTAAATAACCGTGATTGCGGAAAGTGATCGCGATGTCTGTGAATAAGCCCTCGTCCCACCATGGCGCGCGCGCGTACGAGTGCGCAATACTCAAAGCAACAAAGGTCAGAAAAGCGGCTGCCCCTAATGCCCATCTCAGCCGCCGAGTGCGCCCTAGCGAAGATAACAAATACAATCCTCCAACCCGGTTCAGGCTCTAGGCTTTCGGTAATCGCCCCGACTAAAATACTTTTCCAGCCACACGTAGGCGCAGATGAACAGGTAGCGGCTTCCCATTTCCTTAATCTTCAGTTTGGGAACGCCGCTGCGCCGATTACGCCACGTAATGGGAATCACGGTCCAGGTATAGCCGCGCACCATTGTTTTTAAAGGAATCTCCACGGTAAGGTTGAAGTGGGGAGACAGGAGCGGGCGACAACCGTCAATCACAGAACGACGATACGCTTTAAACGCATTGGTTGTGTCGTTCAGCCTGATGCGGAACAGGACGCGGATGAAGAAGTTGGCCAGCCGATTGATTTTCAGCTTCACCCAGGGGTAATCAATAACCCCGCCTCCCTTGATGAAACGAGAGCCGAAGACGGCATCCCATCCTTCATTCAGCAGTTGCCAGTAGCGCACCACATCGCGGCAATCGTCCGATTCATCCGCCATCATGACCACTACGGCATCGCCCTGCATGTGATCGAAGCCATAGATAATAGCTCTGCCGAAACCATGCAGCCCGGTGTTCTGAAGGGGATGCAGGGTCGGAACACGCGCCTGGGCTTCCAGCAGCTTCTGCCAAGTGGAGTCCCGGCTGCCGTCATCCACGACCACGATCTCATGCGGAACGTCATGAAGCCGCAACTCGACAAACAGGTGTTCCACCGTGGAAGCAATACAGCCTTCTTCATCCCGCGCCGGGATAACAATACTGAGCAGGCGCAAGGGGGCGGCGTTCTCTCCCGTGGGACGCGGAGTTTCCGGCGCTTTCACAGAACACCGCAGCGCTTCAGCCAATCCGGATGCGTTCGCACGTGTTCTGCGATCTCTTCGAGAATCGAAACGAGGGAACGTTGCGGACTCCACCCGAGTTCGCGAAAACTGCGGCCGTAATTCATGACCAGCCAGGGAATGTCAAAAGGCCGTGGATGTTCGTCCGCTTGCGGCGCATGAGCGCCGAAACGCTCATCGCACCATGCCGTTAATTGCGCGAGCGACATGGCATTTTCCTGACCGCCGCCAGCGTTGAAGATAGCGTCCTCTGGAGGATCGCGTTTGATTTGAATCGTGATGAGATTCGTCAGGTCGTCCGGATGAAATGCATCCCGCACTTGGTAGCCTTTGCCGCCGAACCCGATATACCGCAGCCGACGACGAGCGGCATGGGCGTGCAGCCAATACGAGAAGATGCCCTGTTCCGCCGTACCGAACTGGCCCCCTCCCGCCAGCACGCCGCAGCGATTGATCCAGACGGGAAAGTCAAAGGTTAAGCCGTACTCGCCGGCCATGACTTCGGAGGCGCGCTTCGTTGCTCCGTACAAAGAAAGAGGAGGAGCCGTTGAAAATGCCTCTGTGACGCCTCCGGCTGTGACGCCCGGCTGGTTCAGGCGCTCTTCATCTAGAGTAAAGGCTTGCTGTTGCACGAGAACCGGCAGTGCAGCCAGTTCTCGCAGATTGTAAACTCGGCTGGTGCTCAATAGGATTAATCCGGCTTTGTGAATGCGGCAATACTCCAGCAGGTTCAGCGTTCCCGCCAAGTTATGCTCATTCAATTGCCGGGGACTTGACTTTCCATCAACACCGGCCAGCACGCTGGGGTTTGCTGCGGCATCAATGACCCAGTCGCAAGGCGGCAGCGACTCCACATCGCTCCGCATGCGGAGATCGCCATGAATAAATCCGCATCCGGCATCCGCCAACTGCTGGCGGTTGGTTTCCGATCCAGGCCGCAGCAAGTTATCGAGACCGATGATCTCGACGCCGGTCAGCCGCTCCTGCAAGGCGCGCGCAAGCCGGCTTCCGACGAAACCGCAGATTCCGGTAATCAGAATTTTCATTCCGCTGACCGACCGCTACACTCGCGCCAGTTGCGGCAGCCGCACGCGCCACGACTCGACAATTTCACCGAATACATCTGATAAAGATCGGGTAATGCCCCACTGCGGATAATGCTGCTTCATTTTGCGCAGATCACTGTAGTAACAGATGTGATCGCCAATCCGGTTTTGTTCGACATAGTTGAAGCGTTGCGGCAGGCCGGTGAGGGATTCCACCATTTTGAAAGCTTCAAGAATCGAGCAGGAGTTTTCTTTGCCTCCCCCGATGTTGTACACCTCGCCGCAGCGGGGTGCTGCCGTGAATGCCTCAATAAAGTTCGCGACATCTTCCGAGTGGATATTGTCGCGCACCTGCTTGCCCTTATAGCCGAAGACTTTGTATTCCCGGCCTTCGACGTTGCAACGCACCAAATAGCTGAGAAAGCCATGCAGCTCGACGCCGGAGTGATTGGGGCCGGTCAGGCAGCCGCCCCGCAAACAACAGGTAGGCATGCCGAAGTAGCGTCCATACTCCTGGACCATGACATCTGCTGCTACTTTAGAAGCACCGAACAGCGAATGTTTCGACTGATCAATGGAGAAGGTTTCAGGAATCCCGTGAGCAAATTGAGGATCTGCATAATCCCAGCGGCTTGGAAGTTCGTTCAGCGCAATTGTATTCGGCAGGTCGCCATACACTTTGTTGGTTGACATATGCACAAAGGGCGACTCGGGGCAGGCTTGCCGGGCTCCTTCGAGCAGGTTTAAAGTTCCGACTGCGTTTGTATCAAAATCGGCAAACGGAATAGCGGCTGCACGGTCATGCGAAGGCTGGGCAGCGGTATGCACCAGCACGTCCGGCCGGATCTCTTTCAATAAGGCCAGCACGCCCGCGCGGTCCCGGATATCAAGGTCATGATGCTGGTAATCAGGCATCGAGCGGCGGAGCCACTGCAAAGACCAGCTTGTATCGCCCTCCGGACCAAAAAAAACTGCGCGCTCGTTGTTGTCGACACCGAAAACCTGGAAGCCGCTGCGGCCCAGGTGAAGACTGACTTCGGAACCAATAAGGCCGCATGAGCCAGTGACTAAGGCTTTTTTCACGATATATCCAGTCTTGACCAAACCATGATAACGTGGCTATCTTGCCGGAGGTGCAGTTCCGTACCGGTACACGACTCCATGCAGAGCTAAGTCATTTATCTTCACCCTTAGTGCTAGCCTTCGCCTATGGCGAAACCTACGTTTATTCCTCAGCCGAGCCGAGTCACAGCAGTTGGCAACAAGCCGAAGCTCATTGACGAGTACATTGGCCGGGTCAACTCGGATACATCCACCGTGAGTGTGGCGCAGATGCGGAGTCCCGGCGGCTGGCAGGAACCGGGGCAACGGCCGGAGTTTGATGAATTCACAGTGGTGGTGAAGGGCTTGCTACGGGTGGAGTACGACGGCGGGATGCTGGAGGTACAGGCGGGGCAGGCAGTGATTGCGCATAAGGGCGAGTGGATTCGCTACAGCACGCCGGAGCCGGAAGGAGCGGAATATTTTGCGATTTGCCTACCGGCATTTTCACTAGACACGGTTCACCGCGACAGTTAAGCGTTCTGGACCAATGGTATGATTTGTAAGGGACGGATCTGGCTTTTCTGTCTTTCCGGTGATCCGCTCTTTTGCCCCTTTGATAACGGGCGCGTAGCTCAATTGGCAGAGCAAGTGACTCTTAATCACTAGGTTGTAGGTTCGATTCCTACCGCGCTCACCAGCGTTATCTGCAAATTGCAAACTTTGAACTGGCCGTCTCAGTTCCATTGTGGGAACCGCATGGGAATTCAATAACTCTGGGCGTTTAACAAAAGTCCATGTTGACACGTTGCGGTAAACGTGGAAGTCAAGTTGATAAAGCGACGCACATCCAGCAATGCCAGAACATGAACATCGCCTTTTTGAGAACCGAATCAGTGAGGAAGCGGTCGCACGTATCCTGTATTTAATTGCCTCTCTTCCTAATCGCCGGGAGACACGACTGCCAGAAGATACTGCAGGAGACTTCGACTATTGGTTTGACGGGGGAGCTTGCAAGGTAGAAACAGGAGTGAAGCATTTTGTATTCCAGGACGGCACACGTGCAGAACTGACTACCCCTGTACCCAGGCTGTCGTTGAGCGTTCAATTTCCGGGCGGTCACACGGTAAGCGTCTTGCAAAAATCGTAATGGACTAAACTTGCGATTGGTTTGACAAGTCGGCGTTGCGCTATCTCTGCGTGTGCGCCGGAACTGGCGATGATGCCTGCAAATCCCGCACCAGTCGATCAAACTCCTTCTGATATGAGTCGTGATCTTTCCAGTTGCTGAAGTCAGGGATGAAGTATTCCCGGATTTCCCGCGCTGAATCTTTACCGGTATCGGCATCAAAGCACTCCCAGTCTCGAATAGCTTCAAATGGGGCTAAGCCAATTGGGAATAGAACCTGCGCTTTATCCCGCACTTCGCGCTTCCGTGCCTTGGAGATCTCCGTTTTCACCCATTCGCTGACCATGCTGTATGGCGACAGGATGAACAACAGTTTGTCATGTAAGCGAATTGCTTCATCAATCTGTTCGTGGAGTTTGCGGCCGCCTTGCACGTCATGTGAGGCAAACCAACAGCGGACACCTTTAGCCTGGAGATCGGCATACAGGCGATTCGCGAAGCTCTGGTCTTTGGTGGAATAGCTGATGAAACAGGAGTAGAACTCGATAGCAGAACCAATAATCGATTTTATGTAGCTGCTAAAGAAATCGGGGACACCTGCGCGGTGCAAGAAACTCATAGGGAGAGTTCCTTTTGATCGAAGAACAGTATCAATCCCAACAGTTGACGGGAAAACGTGATCAAGAAGATCCAAGCCAATTACAGAGCTTAAATCCAAATCGCCGAAAGTTGTACGGCCAACTGCAGCGTAGCTTAGATCTGCTTTTGTGAGAATTGTGCCATCCAGTTTCGTAAGCCTGATATTTGCATAAGTCAGGTTCGCCTCACTAAAGTCTGCGGCAAAAAGATTGGCTCCATGAAGGTCCGTTTGGTGGAGGTTTGCCTTACTCACCCATGCATAGCTGAAATTTGCTCCATTCAGGTCAGCTTGACTCAGATCTGACGAACTTAGCACAACGGAGTGAAAATCCGCTCCCCCAAGTCGTGCCTTATGAAGATTGGCTTCTTTTAGGTCTATGTTCACGGGCGGAATCACTGATGATTTGGGTTGTTCGCGCCACTCGTTCCACGCTTTGACTCCCCTTTCGAGAATTGCCAGGTGCTCCGGGTTTGCCATGAGAACTAATCATACCGATCAAGCGTCGTCACCATCATTGTGTAGGAGAACAAAACTGCAACGCTGTAAATTGTGTGTGGCCTTGGTTCCGCTATAGTGGAACCAAGCCATCAGATGGAGTAGTTTGTCGTTCCATCTCGCAAGCGCCGGGAACGTCCATCCTCCTTCCGGCAGATGGCCTCCATATCCCAAACCGTCTTTGCACGTCCGGCCCACTTGCCACGGTACTACCCTAAAATCGCCCTTACGTGAAGCGTGCGAGGCAGATGAGCGTGGTACACCATAGCAAAAGCACAACCGAGTGAACACATGTAAACTCTACACGAAGGCCAGCGTGGACCTGCTGGATGCAAGTGACGGGCATGAATATGCCTCCTTGCTGCACTTCGCGCCTTAGTGTCAGCTTGAGCGATTCACACACCTTGCACGATTCATAGACTTCGGGACGCAGGATAAATCTGATTGGTTCAAAGTTTCCATTTCCTTGATTTGTACATGCTTGCCAGCCGATGTCATTTATAGCTGGGTTACTACGGATGGTTTCTGCTTTACACTTATGTGCCGCGCTGCTGATTCAGCCGGAGAAATCGGCACTCCCTATCCCTCTTGTAGCCGGAGGAGTGGCGCTCTTTATCGTACTGATATTTAGAAACACTTGGCGTTTGAGAATGCTCCATGCACGCCGGAATTATGTTTTCTTCAGGGTAAAGCGAGTAGCTGTTGGATTTACGGTTTTTGTCGCATCGACTGTCCTGTTTGCACAACACGGTCTAGGTACCGGCAAGACGATTATAGGCGCGGTCGGAATTGCGTTCGTTGTGACCTTGACTCTTGTGAGGCCGCCTATCCGTTCGCGCTACATTCCTAAGGCCGTTCGCCGAGCGGTGATTCGACGCGATCTCGGCGACGAAAAGAGATTTAACAGCAAAATACATGCCATTGACCATCGAGTACCTTTCTCCCGGTGGGGTGACAACAGCGTCGATAACCTGCGTGTTTTGACTCGGACTGAAAATGCCAAGAAGCGGGACCGAATGCCAACACGGAAGGACTACGAGCAGAGTTGGTTGCCTCGCTCGGAAGTAAAACTACTGACTTTCAAACACAGATTCGCGTTCGTAATTGGTATTGCGCTGCTACTCGCAGCAGCTATTCTTGCGAAAAAACCGTAACACATTGAACAATTTTAAGGAGATAAGATGCCCTTTTTACCCCTACTCGGTCTTGGAGCCTTGCTCACCGTAGCCAACAAGAAAAGCAAAAGTAAAAAACGGAGCGCACCCAAACAACGCTGCAAAGGAAAGCGACCGGATGGACGCGCTTGCAACAGCTTTGCTATGCACGGCGAGGGTTACTGCCGAAGTCATTTGAATGACGGGCTTTTCTTCCGAACACGGAAGTAGTCGGCTGCTTAAGGCATTGTTGAAGCGTTAAAGATAGCAATTCTCTTCGCTTAGGTAGTCTCAGTTTTCGGAATGCACGGACTTCTCTGATTGAGAGCTATACGGGAATGGGATAAGGTTGTAGATTCGATTCCTACCGCGCTCACCAGTGTTATCTATAAATTGCAAGCCATTGAATTGGGCCACTCATTCCGGCTGTGGGAATTTTTATGGTCCAGCTATCAAGAGCAGGTCAGAACCTTCACAATTATTTATGGTGTCTGCGACTACCGTGTAGAAGGCTGAGTATTTCGATGGCGTCCTTACGGATTCGATAATAGATGCGATAGGGCGGGTGCGTCAAGATGCGCCTGCCGGGAACCGAGGGGTCGGCCTGTCCCATCTGAAGAAACCTTTCCAGTCCGTCAATGGCCAGGAGCAACTCCGCAATTGCTTGCGCCGCCTTATCTTCGTTATCGCGGGCGATGTAGTCGTGGACGGCTTCCAAGTCCTCAACAGCGGGATCGGTCCAGCGGACCGTCACGATTTGCTCTTGGCCTTCCGCGCCCGCTGCATGTAGCCGGTCATATGCTTTTTCACCTCTGCATGCGACCGGGTTCGGCCTGCATCCGCCGCCTCGGTTCCGAGACGCAAACGTTCGAGTTGCCAGCGCCGGTTCTCCAGGTACAAGTCCACCGCCTCGTTAAGAACATAAGTTCTGTCATGAGCGAGGAACTTCGCGATCGCGTCGAGTTCATCCCGCTTCGCTTCTTCAATCCGAAAACTGATAGTGGTGCTCATGCTTTTATAATACGTAATATTACTGTGTATTACAGAAGGTGCCTGCTACCGCTATTTACTGAATTGCAAGCAAGGGTAGGTAATATTCGGCCCGCGGATCAACTTTCAAACGCACTCGCAACTGCAAGTAAGCAGATTTATGGAGGGTTAGTATGGAGCAGCATGAGGGAAGTTACTGGAGTGTTACTACGCTATCTCAATAGTGTCTATATTGATTTTTGCAGATAGTACCTGTAACTTATACCAGTAACAGCTTACTTAAGTTTGTGCTTGAACGGATAGGAGTAGCATGATACGTTAGCTCCGGAGGTTGCTGACTTAAGCTCACTATGTTTGGACGACTCCCGGTTCGTTTCTTTGTAGTTCTGCTTCCCGCAGGACTTTTCGCGCAAACAGCGCCGCCGCCCGCAAATCTTCTCAATCCGGTCGGCTCGA
>CAXTWT010000041.1:1357-20690 GCA_964247955.1 uncultured Bryobacteraceae bacterium | reverse complement strand
GCCCGGCAGGGTTCTGGAAGTTGGCAAGCTGAATCTGTCCCGCTTTTTGCGCGGCATTTTGACCGGGCAGCGTATAACTGACGGTTCCATCCTGACCGATGGTGACTGCCTGCGCATTAGCCGGAATGGTAATTTGCGGCTCAATGGGATCGCCTTCCGCCGTTACCATGTTGCCGTTGCGGTCCAGTTGAAACAGACCCGCCCGCGTATAGGCCAGGTCTCCCGCAGGACGACGGACTTGGAAGAATCCCTTGCCTTGAATGGCCAAGTCCAGGTTATTGTCGGTTTGCGTCATGTTGCCCTGCGAGAAGATGATTTCGTTTGAAACCGTTCGCGTTCCCAAACCAATCTGGAGACCGGCAGGCGTGGTCGTTTGCTGGCCGGCGGCAGCTCCCGGCTGAATCATGTTCTGATAAAGCAGATCCTGAAATTGCGCGCGGCGGGCCTTGAATCCCGCCGTGCCGGAGTTGGCTAAGTTATTAGCGATGCTGTCGACATTTGCCTGCTGCGCGGTCATGCCGCTGGCGGCGCTATTGAGAGCTCTGATCATTTATTCCTCGTTGTTTGAATTGGTTTCGTATCCTTAGCTGACGCGCGCCACTTCCTCGATGGCCCGCTGGTTCATATCCGCGCCGATCTTCAGCGCGCGCTGCAACATTTCAAAGTGCCGCAGCAGGGAGATCATGCGGGCGGACGCTTCCGCCGGTTGCGCATTCGATGTTTCAGCGGTAGCTTGATGCACTTCGGCGCTGCTCGGCGCATCCGGCCCGGTTTGCGGGTCCGGCGTGGTGAAGTAAGTGGAAGCGAATTTGTTTAATTTGCTCGGATCGCTGAAATTGACGATTTCCAGTTGCCCCAGCACCGCGCCATCCTGCGTGACTTGACCGTCGCGGCCCACAATGATCGGGTTACTGCTCTGCGTTTGCAAAGTTCCATTGCCGACGAGACGCACCGGATAGTCTTCGTTTGTCACCAGGACACCCTGCGAGCTGATATGAAACCCGCCGTTGCGCGTATACAAAGGCCCATTCGGACCATTCACGGAAAAGAAGCCGCTGCCGGAAAGCGCGAGGTCCGTTGCATTGCCGGTGCTCACCAGGGTTCCTTGCGAGAAGTCCGTCCAGTGACGCTGCACGACCGGCGACTCGCCGACAATGGGATTGGATTCACCCGCAAGTTCGGGAGCCAGATAAGTGCCGTAAAACTCGCGGTCAACTTTAAACCCGTTGCTCGAAGCGTTGGCGAGATTGTTCGCAAGCATGTCGAGCGAATCCATGCGCGCCTGAAGTCCGCTGGCCACTGCTGTTGTTAATGAATCCATGTCTACCCTTCTGTAGCAAGCACCGTACCAATCGGGAACTCCTGAAACGTCCTTGTATTCACGGCAAATGGGGGCAACAGCGCACGCGCACTGTCGAAATTTTGATGCAGGCAGGGAAGAGCGCTCAAAATTTTGACACTTGGTTTCCCCTGTAAGCCGGAAACTCCCTGCAAAGCAACAACACATACAGTGGCGCTCCGCGTGCAAAACAAAGAGCGTGACAGTTTTGCCTGCTACTCCCGAAGCGCCTGTTGAAGCCGCACCGCCGAGCCGCTCATCGAAAAGTCCGAGCGACCAGTCAAAAGATTTCTATAGTTACCTGCGTTCGAACGCTCAAGACGACACTGACGAAACCAGCGGAAGCGTTGGTAAACCAGCCGCCAAGCCCCAAAAGCGGGAGAAACAGACGGAGAAAGCAGACGGCAATCAGACAGCGGATGACAGTATTGCGCCCGTGCAGCCCCAAGCCGAAAAGCCTCCTCCGCCTATCTCCCTGGAGGCGCTTCTTGGCTTGCCGGTAGCGCCAAAAACAGATCCGGTCCAAACGGGGATAGTGACAAATAATGATGCGAATGGAAAAACAGCGCTCCCTCCGCTGGAAGCAGCAAACGGCAGCGCCGCTTTACCTGCCGCACAGCTTAGTTTGTTAGGTGCGGCTGCTCCTGTTTTTAAAAATGCCACGACCAAGGAAAACGGATCGCTACCTTCACAGCCTTCACAAAAAGGCAGTAGTCACATTGCGGCATCGGTTGACCCTGCTGCGCTGTTGGGCTTTATCACTCCTCAGCTTTCCAACGTCGTTTCCAGCCCGGCGGACGTAGGCAAAGTTGATCCGGCAAACGCAATCAGCAGCGCCGTCGGCAGTGAAGCCAAAGGAGACAACGTCGAAAGCCTCCTTACAGGCGCTTCATCGAGCGCTGCCGCTTCCGCAGCCGCACCGGGCAACTTAGCATTTGCCTTGAAGCTGAACGAAGTGCCGACCAACCAAAAAGCAAATGGTGAAGCCCCGCCACAGACTTCTTTCGCTGAATCAATTGCCGGTGCCGCGCCAAGCGCCAATACCGATTTGGCCACAACCGTCATAGCCGCTGCAGGCTCACAATTGAAAGAACAATCGCATCAGCAGGAAAGCTCAGGATCGGCTTTATATCAAGTTTCTTCAACACCAGAGCAGAAGATTGCCGACGCTTCTCAACACACTCAAGAGCAGCCGGTTCAAACGACTGCTGCCGACCTCGAAGCCAAACAGGCTGACCCCACTGCCGAACCCGTTCGTAACATTCATATGCAGGTCGTCGGGGACACCAATAACCGGGTGGATGTGCGACTGACCGATCGCGGCGGCGAGTTGCATGTCAGCGTAAAATCCGCCGATACCAACTTAGCTCAAAATTTACAGGATCATATGCCGGAACTCACTTCGCGATTAGAGCAGCAGAAATTTCAGACGGAAGTCTGGATGCCAAGGCTGGGTGATAACGCGAAGTCCGAGATGTCCGGCTCACGCGACTTTTCATCCGGCGGAAACAGTAACCCGAACAGTAATAACAGCTCAGATCAACAAGGAAAAAGACAACAACAATATAAGCCTGATTGGGTGGATGTTCTGGAGAACTCAACCCAAGGCGCAAGAAAGAGTGACCAAATATGGCGTCAGTAACAAGCACTTCATCCAATAACAATCCATACAGCGCAGCCGCCAGCGGCGCGCCAACCGCAAGCAACGGGAGTTCCGCGAGCAGCCAGTTAGGCAGCGCGAGCGGACTGGCGAACGAATCGACATTCTTGACACTGCTGGTAGCGCAGTTGAAGAACCAGGACCCCACGCAGCCCGCCGACGGCACACAGTTCGTTACGCAACTGGCGCAGTTCAGCAGCCTGGAGCAGAACCTGGCGATGCGTACGGACCTGGATAGCATCAACACCAAAGTCGCGAGCATGAATTCGACCGGCAGCACAAGCTCGTCCCAAACCGGCGCAGGGTCAACGGGCGCTGCTTAACAGTAGTGAACGAACAATTTTCAGGAGAAACCAAAAACTATGTCCAGCGTATTTTCTATCGCACTTTCCTCCTTACAGGCCGAATCGGAGGCTATTAACACAACCGGCCACAATCTTGCCAACGTCAACACCACCGGATTCAAAGAAAGCAACGTAAACTTTCGTGATCTGGTGGCTGCCAGCCTGGGCGGCGATTCGCTTGGCCTCGGCGTAGCCAAACCGATCAATCAGCAGATTTTTTCGCAAGGCCCTATTTCGAGTTCCACATCCCCCTGGGCAGCGGCTATTCAAGGCAATGGGTTTTTCTTGCTGAAACAGCCAGCGGGCGGGGCAGCTTATACGCGAGACGGAAACTTCACTTTAAGTGAAAACGGCGTACTGCAAACCCTGACCGGCGAGAATGTGGAAGGCTGGACGGCGGCGGCAAGCGGAATCGATACGACCGTGGCTCCAGGCGATATCACTCTCAATATGGGCACCACCGTGCCGCCTAACCCGACCAGCAGCTTATCGTTCACAGCAAACCTGAATGCGGCAGGAGATCCAGCTACCGGTTCCGGCAATTTGACCGTGCCGGTGCAGGTGACCGATTCTCTGGGAAACCAACATACAGTTACCATCAACTTCACGCAAAGCGCCAACACGGCGAACAGTTGGAATTACAGCATCACGATTCCCAGCAGCGATCTCGCTAACGGACAAGGCACAACGACTACCCTGAAGTCCGGCACCCTGAGCTTTAATGCTAACGGCACGCTTGCCGCTAATTCTCTGGCTCCTGCTGCTACACCTGCCGATCCGCTGGGGCCCACACAATTTCAGGTCACCGGTTTGAAGGACAACGCAAATGACCTGTCTATTACCTGGAGCTTAAAAAATTCGGACGGTTCCGGCATGATTACCCAATTTGCTCAGAACTCGGTTTCTAATGATTTAGTGCAGGACGGCACGGCGGCAGGTAAACTGTCAGATGTCGGTCTGGGCGACAACGGACAGATTGTTGCTAAATTCAGCAACGGTCAGCAGAAAGTTGTCGCGCAATTGGCGCTGGCGACCTTCCGCAATCAAAGTTCATTGCAGGACATCGGTAACAACAATTTTGCGGCTACCGGCAATACCTCGCAACCTGATATCGGCGTGTCGCAAACAGGCAATCGCGGTCACATTGTGAACGGCCAGTTGGAAGGCTCCAATGTCGACATGGCTACCGAATTTACAAACCTAATCACGTTCCAGCAGGGCTATTCGGCTAGTTCCAAGGTCATTACGACAGCCGATAATATGTCCCAGGATCTTCTGAACCTGATCCGCTAGGGATAACGGAAAAATCTGAGACGTTCGCCGCCGGGCGCGAACCTTCTTACTTCGGGCGCTTATCTTCGGCCTTGCCGGAGATAAGGCTGAACTTTGAATGAATGCTCGGGCAAATCGTCGCCGTTTTTTTCGTACTGCTGCTCCTGGCCGCTACTCTTTGGCTGCTGCGCCGGAGAGGGCTGGTTACCGTCAACACGGCCATTGCCAAACGGTCCAAAGGGAAATTGATGCAGGTGGTGGAGCGCATGCCTTTGACTGCGAACCATTCGCTCCATCTTGTCAAAATCCAGGATCGCGTCATTCTTATCGGAGTGTCGCCTTCCGGCTGTCACCAAATCGACAGCTTTGCCCATCCACTTTCACCCGCCACGTTTGGGGAAGGGCAATGAGATTTTTCCTTCCCGCTCTCCTTTGCCTGGTTTTTGCCGGTTTTGCCCAGGCTGCGCCAGCTTCTTCTTCAGCGCTCAGCGGCTTCGGAATTAATACCTCCGCGAACAACCACGGCCTTACGCTCGGAGTGCCGATGCAGATTGCCCTGGGGCTGACGCTGCTCACTCTGCTTCCGGGCGCAATTATGTGCATCACGCCGTTCCTGCGCATCACGGTGGTGCTGCACTTTCTCCGTCAGGCGCTCGGCACGCAAACAGCGCCGTCCAACCAAGTGCTGTTGGGCTTATCGCTGTTCCTGTCAATGTTGGTAGTGCAGCCGATGTTTTCGGAGATTTACACAAAAGCCTGGGAGCCTCTCGAAAAAAATGAGATCACGACCGAGCAGGCGATGGAGCAAGGCGCTGCTCCGCTGCGTAAATTCCTGCTGCGGTTCGCCCGCGAACGTGACATTCACCTGTTTGTCGAACTTTCCAAAGAACCTGCGCCGCGCAACGAGAACGATATAAATTTGAAAGTGCTGATCCCGGCCTATATTCTGTCCGAACTGAAAGCCGGTTTTCAGATTGGCGCGGTACTGTTCCTGCCGTTTCTGGTGATTGACATTGTTGTGGCGTCCGTCACGCTGTCGGTCGGCATGATGCAGCTTCCTCCCGCCATGGTTTCAGCGCCCTTTAAAATTCTGCTGTTTGTTCTGGTGGACGGCTGGAATCTGGTGATTGGATCGCTGATGAAAAGTTTCTTTTAAGGGAGTTCCCGGCATGAACCCGCAATTTGTCACTCAAATTATAGGAGAAGCGCTAATGGCGGCATTTTGGATTTGCGCGCCGCTGCTGCTGATCTGCTTTGCCCTCAGCATTGTCGTCAACCTGATTCAAATCGCCACATCCATGCAGGATGCTGTGTTCAGCACCGTGCCGCGCCTGGCGGTTTGCCTGGTCGGATTTATCTTTCTCATGCCGTGGATGCTGCACCGCGCTTCGGCGTACGCCGCTTCGATCCTCGGCAACCTCCAGCATTATGCACGCTGATTTGACACTGTCCGCGTCAACGCTGCTGGCCTTTGCCTTGGTGCTTTCGCGGATCGCGGGCGTTTTCGTTTTCGTGCCCTTTCCAACGCAAGATGCCGGACCCGCCCCTGCCCGTATCGTCCTTGCCCTTGCCGCCGCGCTGTCGCTTCTGCCCCGCTGGCCTTCCATTGATACCGACCATTTAACTCTCGGCACAATGGCGTTATGGATGGTCTCGGAGTTGGCGCTCGGCACGGCGATGGGATTAATGGTTGCCTTCGTTTCCGAATCGCTGACCTTCGGGGCGCAAGTTCTTAGCTTACAGGCCGGTTACGGATACGCTTCCGTGGTGGACCCGACCACGCAGGCCGATTCCAACGTTCTGCCCGTGCTCGCGCAACTCACTGCCGGGCTTTTGTTTTTTACCACCGGCCTTCACCGGTTCGTGATTAGCGCCTTAGCCGCAAGTCTCGACAGCTACCCGCCCGGCAATTTCGCCGTAAGTCAGGGTTTTGCCAGAACCGTTGTTCAACTCGGTTCGAGTGTCTTTACTGCCGGTTTGCGGCTCGCTTTTCCGGTGATCGCCTTGATGTTGATGGCGGATCTTGCATTGGGAGTGCTGGGCCGCATCAACTCGCAACTGCAAATGGGACACAATGCGTTTCCCGTGAAGATGCTATTGACGCTTGTGACCCTGGCAGCGGTTGTTGCGGTCGCGCCTTCACTTTATCAAGCGTATTCGTCGGAAGTTTTCCGCACGCTGCGCGCTCTGTTCGTTCACTAGTTCTTCATGGCATCTTCAGGCGGCAATAAAACAGAAAAGCCGACACCGCAGCGAGTCCGAAAGGCTCGCGAACAGGGCCAGTTTCTTTCAGCGCGCGGTTTAATCACCGCTGTTGAGTTCGTTGTCGCGCTCGTTCTCATCAGCAAACTGCTTCCAAAATGGACCGCGCAGATGCAGGCGGTCGCCACAACTTTTCTGACGCTTGGAACGACGCAGGAGATGACGGACGCGCAATGGCTCAAGCTGCTGCATGATCTGACGGTCGAAAGCCTGCTTCCGGTCCTGTATCTTGGCGGCGCTTTGCTGGCCATTACCGGGGCTGCCAATCTCGGCATGACGCAGATGGGTTTCAGCATGCAGAAGTTGATGCCGCAGTTTAACCGCTTGAATCCCCTGTCACGGCTGAAGGATCTTCCCGGCCAGAACATGAAATCCGTAATCGAGGCGGCGCTGCTGATTGCTGTTCTGGCGATGACGGTTAACGCTGTTTACCAGGACAACGCCGCCACGCTGCTGCGCCTTCCGTTTCAAGGATTGCCGGTTGCCTCGCGGGAGATCGGCAACATGGTGGAAAGCCTGTTATGGAAGGCGGCCGGTGTTTTCGTCCTGTTCGGATCAGTGGATCTGTTCCGCCAATACCGCAAGCACATGTCATCGCTGAAGATGAGCAAAGAAGAGGTGAAAGAAGAAAACAAGCGCAACGAAGGCGACCCGCAGATCAAGGGAAAAATCCGCCGCATGCGCCGCGACCTGCTGCGCCGCCAGATGATTCGCGAGGTTCCGAAGGCTACCGCCGTCATTGTTAATCCGACGCACTACGCGGTTGCCATCCGCTACGACCTCGAAACCATGGCCAGCCCGGTGGTTGTCGCCAAGGGTAAAAACTGGCTGGCGCTTCAAATCCGCCAAGTGGCCGTGCGGCATCAGGTGCCGATTATTGAGAACCCGCCGCTCGCCCGCGCACTCCATAGTGCAATCGATGTGGGCCGTCCCATTCCGCCCGAGTTTTATCGCGCCATGGCGGAAATTCTTGCTTACATCTACAAGATGATGGGTCATAAATTTTCTGCCTGAGGGCTTATTCACCGAATGTCAACGCAAGGGCAAACGATTTCCTTATCAAACAAAAGCGCAGGCAAGTTCTCTTTGTCGAACATCGGTCAGCTCGGCGTGCCCATTGCGGTGCTTGCCATTGTCGTGGCTCTGATTACGCCGCTGCCTTCTTTTATTCTCGATTTCCTGATTGTGATTGACATCATGATGTCGGTGATCGTCTTGATGGTCGCCATGCACATCCTGAGGCCGGTAGACTTCAGCGTTTTTCCGACCACGCTGCTGCTGTTAACCTTATTCCGCTTGGCTTTAAACGTCAGCTCGGCGCGCCTGATTCTACTCAACGGCAACGGAGGTACATCCGCTGCCGGAAACGTTATTGAAGCGTTCGGCAGCTTTGTTGTGGGCGGTAATTACGTCATCGGTGTGGTCATCTTTCTGGTGCTGATTGCGATCCAGTACATTGTTATCAATCACGGCGCGGTCCGCATCTCGGAAGTGTCCGCCCGCTTCACCCTGGACGCCTTGCCCGGTAAGCAGATGTCCATTGACGCCGAAATGAACGCGGGCTTAATCGATGAAGCCGAAGCGCGCCGCCGACGCAAACAGGTTTCCGCCGAAGCGGAATTTTACGGGGCGATGGACGGCGCTTCCCGCTTCACACAGCGCGACGCCGTTGCCAGTATTTTAATCACGGCGATCAACATCATCGCCGGATTCCTGATCGGCGTGCTGCAGCACGGGATGGAATTGAAGCGCGCGCTGCAAACCTATACGGTTCTCACCATCGGCGACGGCCTGGTAACGGTTGTTCCGGCGCTGATGATCTCGGTATCCGGCGGTCTCATTGTGACTCGCGCCGCCTCGGAAGACCGCATCAGCGAACAGTTTCAAAAGCAGCTTTTCGGAAAAGCCGAGCCGCTGATGCTGGCAAGCGGCGTTCTGGTGGCGCTGGCCGCCTTTCCCGGCCTGCCCACGATTCCGTTTCTTTTACTGGGCGGCGGACTGGGCACGGCAGCCTGGAAAATGCGCAAAAAGACCGAGGTTGCCGCCAACACCGAGATAGCCAAATCCGCCGCCGCCCCGCCGGCGGCAAAAGACAACCTCGAAACGCTGCTGAAAGTGGAGCCGATTGCGATTGAGGTCGGCCTGGGACTGGTGAACTTTGTTGCGGGCGGTGCTTCCTCGCCGCTGCTCAAAAAGATTGCAGGCATCCGGCATCAGTTTGTCACCAATCTGGGCTATCTGCTGCCGCCGGTGCGCGTAACGGACAACGTTTCCCTGCGTTCGCGTGAATACGTGGTCCTACTGAAAGGATCGGAGATCGGGCGTTATGAACTGCTGCCGGGAAGCGAACTCGCTCTGCCAACCGCCAAAGCCGATAAGAGTTTTCCGGGGCAGGGTACCCGCGAACCGGCCTTCGGTCTGCCCGCTTTGTGGGTTCCGGTGGACCAGGTAGACGCCGCGCGCGCGGCAGGACACACGGTAGTTGATCCGGTAAACATCATCGGCACGCACCTTTCCGAGCTGGTCCGTCAACATGCGAGCGAGATGCTTTCCCGCCAGGACGCCAAGCTGTTCTGCGACCGGGTCAGCCAGGACCACCCGAAGGTTGTGGAGGATTTGGTGCCCAAATTGCTCTCGCTGGCGGCGATTCAGAGGGTGCTGCAGAACCTGCTGCGCGAGCGTGTTTCCATTCGGGACGGCGTTTCCATCCTCGAGGCGCTGGGCGAAGCGGCAGCCACTACAAAAAATCCTGTACTTTTAACAGAATTCATTCGACAAAGTTTAAGACGAACGGTGGTGAAGCCCTACTTGAATCAAAAGGGCGAATTACCAGCCTACGTCATGGACAACTCTACCGAGCAAACGGTTGAATCCGCAGTGCAGCACAGCGAGGCGAACAGCCTATGCATGCTCTCGCCGCAGGTTGTGCGTGAGATTGTCACCCGCCTGGAGCGAAAGCTCGAACGGCGCGAGGTGCCTGTAGTCGTCCTTACGGGCGTGGGCGCCCGCTACTTCCTTCGGCAGATGGTTGAATCCACGCTTAGCAACGTATTCTTCATCTCGCACAATGAAGTGCCGCCAGGCATCAAGATCGTGTCATTAGGAGTCATCTAAAAACGTATGAGACTTAAATCCTACTTCGCGGGATCGGTTGGAGAAGCTATTGAAAAGGCGCGAGTGGAACTAGGCCCGGAGGCTATGCTGCTCAACTCAAAAAAGATTGCTCCTGAGCAGCGCCACCTGGGAGATTATGAGGTTGTTTTCGGCATCACGGAAGAACCGCTGCTCCGCAAATCGGCAGCGCCTTCGCCGGCCGCAGCCGAGCCGGTAAAGGAAAAGCCTGTTCCGCCGAAAACAGTGTCGCGTGGAAAGAAGAAAACTACGCCGTTTGTGGCTCCGGCAGCCGAGGATAACGCGCCGAAAGCAAACGCCGCAGCGTCAGAAAATTCTCAGGGGAGCGCTCTTGCACAGGAACTGGCTGAACTTCGTAAACAGATTGAAGGCGTTAAACACTCGCTTGCGACTGGGGCGCATGGGGAGGCAAGGCAAGCGGGGCCGCGAAAAGCATCGGAGGGGACCGCTCTTCGCTCGCAGTTGGCCGCCTTTGATTTTTCCCGTGAACTGGCGGATGAACTCATTGCTGCCGCACAAAATCGTGAAATCTCCGGTTCGGAAACGGCTTCCGGCAGCTTGCAGGGCGCGTTGCTGGCTGAACTGCACGAGCGCATCACCGTGCAGCCGGAGATTGGGAAACCGGGCGTCCAACGCCAGGTGATGTTTGTCGGACCTCCGGGCGCGGGTAAAACCACTACTATTGCCAAGTTAGCGGTCCGGCTCGGTTTGGAAAAGCGGATTCCCGTCCATTTGATCTCGCTCGATACCATGCGGGTCGGCGGTTCCGAACAGTTGGCGACTTATGCGCGCATTCTGGGAGTTGGTTTTGACGCGATCTATAACACAGCCGCACTGGGCGGAGCGCTCGAAGAACACGGCGCGCGAAAGCTGATCTTCATTGATTGTCCCGGCTACGCGCCGGCGGAAATGGAAGAAGCCGCGCAAATTGCCCGATTTATCCAGCATTACCCGGAAATCGAGGTGCAGCTTGTTCTTCCGGCCTATCTCCGTTCTTCTGCGCTGACAAAACTTTCCGAGCGTTTTTCCTCCTTTGGTCCGCAGAAGCTGCTGTTCACCCATCTTGACGAAATCGATACGGCAGGACCGCTGATTGAGCACGCGATCCGGTCAGCGCTTCCGATTTCCTTTCTTGCGGATGGTCAAAGCATCACAGGCGACCTGCAGGACGCCACAAAATCCAGGCTCACCGAAGGCATATTCAATCTTCGCGCGGCCCGTACCGCAGCATAAACATGACAACTCCTACCATGTACGCAGCCGCCGCTGAAGTCCGATCCTCGCAGGAGCGCGAAAAGCTGATTCTGGAGCATTTGCCCCAGGTGAACTGGATTGCTTTGCGCATTCATGAAAAGCTGCCGTCCAGCGTGCAGTTGGATGATTTGATTTCTGCCGGGATCGTTGGGCTGCTGGCGGCTGTGGACAACTTCGACCCAAGCCATAACGCCTCGCTTCGGACTTATGCCGAGTACAAGATTCGCGGGGCGATTCTTGACAGCATTCGCGGGCTGGACGGCATCCCTTCTCACCGGCGCAAGCATGTAAAGCAGGTGCAGGAAGCAATCAACACTGCCGAGCAGCGTCTGCAGCGCACGCCTACCGAGGATGAGATTGCCGCCGAGTTGAAGATCAGCCTGGAAGAGTACCAGCAATGGACCGTTGATCTCCGGGCCGTCTCGCTCGGCAGTCTCGACGTGATCGAGAACAGCGAAGAGGTGGGACTGCTGAAGTTTGTTGCGAACGACTCGGAGCTTTCGCCCGAACATCTGCTGCAGCAGGCGGAATTGGAGCGGGTTGTCGCGCACGGCATCAACAAATTGCCGGAAAACGAGCGCACCGTGCTCAGCCTTTATTACCAGGAAGAGCTAAACCTTCGCGAGATCGCCTCTGTCATGGGGCTGCACATTACGCGCATCTCTCAGTTGCGCGCGCAAGGCATTATGCGCCTGCGCAACTACATCGAGCGCAAGTGGCCCAGCGGGCGCGGCATTTATTAACACCCAGTTCAACAAAGGAGATTGATTAGTTATGGTTCAGCAGTTTATTTTTCCGGCTCTTACGGCGCTTTTGGCAAGTTCGGCTGCTCTCGCCGTTTTCTATTTTCGCGAATATTCCCCTTTGAAGAAGCAGATGCAGGATCTAGCCGCTGAGAAAGCAACACCGGAGAAGTTGGCGGAACTCGCCAGCCAGCTTGAAATCTGCCGATCCCGCGTAGATGACCTGGAAAGACGCAGAACCGTTCCATTCGAGGCTGCCGCCGCCGTTGCCGCCCCTGCCGCAACTCCGGCCAATGCGAACCGGCGCGGCCAAGTCATGCGCCTGCACCGGAGTGGGGAATCAATCTCTTCGATTGCTTCCGCCCTTGGGATATCGCAAGGCGAAGTGAAGTTAATGGTCAAGGTGCAGGAGCTTCTATCCGATAACGGCAGCGTAGAACGACCCTCAGATTTTCTCTAGTTGTCAGCGCGAATGGGCGATAGGAATTTTAGAAGGACGTATATAACGAGGTAATCAAATGAGCATGCGGATTCACAGTCAAACGGATGCGAACGTTATCAGTAACACTCGCTCTGCCGGGAACAGGACGCACACCCAGGGCAGCAAGACGGCTCAGATGCCGATTTCGTCGGTAGGAGCCGATGATGTCAGCCTTTCGAGCGCAAGTGGATTGGCGTCGCTGGCAAAAACTTTGACACCTGCTGATAAGCAGATGAAAGTAGCCGCTTTGACGGCGCAGGTGGGCTCCGGTCAGTATCGCGCTGACGCTTTTCAAGTCAGCCGCTCCATCGTGCAGGAACATTTGAATAACTAGGCGCGGGGTTGTGGCAATGACGCCGGAAAGATTATTGCAGCGCCTCGGAGCTGCGGACCGTAAGCTGCAGCAGGTAAGGCAGCATCTCCTATCTTGCAAGCCCCCTGACGAGCAGGTAATCCCGTTGTTAAATCAGATCACGGAAACGCTTCAGTCCTTAGAAAGTGAGCGGGAACTGATCGCCGCCAATGCGGAGGTTCAGCAACTGCTGGGGAGTATGGGAGCGAAGGCAGCGCGAGCAAGCGTGTTGCTTGAATCTGCTGCAAATTTAATTTGCCATTCAACCCTCCAAAGACCACTGATAGAAGGGGCATATACCCCTGATGGTAAATTTCCTCCCCTGGACTTTGGTGGAAAAATAATCGTCCACGCATAAACGAGGTAAGTACTTGTCATCTCTTTTAACTTCTCTTCAATCAGCCGGCGACTCGCTAAGTGTTTTTGAGCAGGCAATTGGCGTTGTGCAGAGCAACGTAACCAATGCGTCTACTCCCGGTTATGTGGATCAGCAGCCGAATCTGACTACCGACAGCCTGGGCAATGTCGCCACGGACGCGACCACGAACTCCCGAAACCAATTTGCGGAACAGGCAGTGTGGCAGCAAAATCAGCTTCTCGGCTTTGCTTCGCAACAGGCGACCAACCTTTCGTTTCTGCAGTCGCAATTTGATGTAACCGGCAAAAGCGGCATTCCCAAAGCCTTAACAGATTTGTACGCGGCCTTTTCCAGTTGGAGCACCAATGCCGGAGATACTACGGCGCGCAGCCAAGTGTTGAATGCAGCCGGGGAAGTTGCTCAAGCCTTCAATCAAACTGCCGCTAACGTACAGGCGGACGTGACACAGGTGAACCAGCAGCTTACGAGCACCGTTTCGCAAATCAATCAAATTACAACCAAAATCGCCGCCATCAACGCGCAGATCCGAAACGGCGACGGGAACAATCCCGGCTTGCAGGCCCAGCTTTACAACAATTTGGAGCAGCTTTCCGGGTTCGCCTCCATCAGCGTGCATAAGGAACTGGACGGCACCGCAACCGTGCTCATGAACGAGCAAGCCCCGCTGGTGATCGGGGTGACGCCGACAGCCTTGCAGGTCAGTTATACTGCCGCCGCCAACGGCAATCCCAACGCCATGCCTGACGCTCATATTGTTAATGCGAGCAATCAGGACATTACGATGTCCGCCGGAGCAGGCGGACAGCTTGGCGGATTGCTGCAGGTGCGCAACGAGACTTTGCCTGCCCTGGTCGGCGGCGCAACGCAGCAAGGCAGCTTGAACATACTGGCGCAAAACATCGCTGACCGGGTAAACACGCTGTTGGCAAACGGCCAAACCAGCGCCGGAGCGGCAGGACAACCTTTATTCACATATACTGCCAATACGCCGACAGGAGTTGCCGGATCACTGGCAGTCAACTCCGCGCTTGCGCCTTCCGACCTGGCTGCCGCCACGGCAAACGTTGCCAATGGAACCGCCACCGCGCTGGCCGGATTGCAGAACCCGAACGATCCTTTGGACATGATCGGCGGCGTGAACTATACCGATTTTTACAGCACCATAGCCGGAGATCTGGGAACACAGGCCGGCAATGCGACAGGAGCTAAAGACAGCCAGACCGACCTGCTCAGCCAAGCGCAAAATCTGCGGGCGCAGGTTTCCGGCATATCTTTGGACCAGCAAGCAACTCAGTTGCTCCAATTTCAACAAGCCTATGCAGCTTCCTCAAAGCTGATCTCAGTAATCAACCAGATGACGAGCGATCTCCTGAACGCTGTTCAGCCGCTCTCAGCGTAAACATTATTTATTAGGAACGACACTAAAAATTATGCTCAGCGGTCTTCGCGCACAAGATGGAATCTTTCTCTCCGACCTCAGCCACATTGAGGATCGGATCAGCAAAACGAATCAGCAAGTCACGTCGGGAGTTCGCGTGGCGCAAGCTGTCGACGATCCGTCGGCAGTGATGCCCATTCTGCAGTACCAAAGCCAGATTGACCGCTTGACGCAGGTGAGCGCGAACCTGCAACATGCGACCACCGACCTGAACACCGCCGACGCAGCACTGCAATCCGCCAGCAACGTTATGGACCGGTTGGACAGCCTTGCCACGCAGGGAGCCAGCAGCCAGGCAACGGCGGATAACCGCACCGATTTGAGCGTCGAAGTGCAGTCGCTGGAAAATCAACTGGTTTCCATCGCCAATACCTCCATTGGCGACCGTTATGTTTTCGGCGGAGACAATCCGAACGTGGTACCGTACACTTTTGACTGGTCACAGCCAAACGGCACAGTCAACAACTTGACGAACTCAAATCCGACGTACCTGAGTGACGGCAACGGTTCCAAGATTGCCGTCGGCCAGACGGCCGCGCAGATCTTCGATCTCCGAGATGCAAACGGTAATCCGGCACCCGGCAACATCTTTCAGGCAGTGCATGACTTAGGGCAAGCCTTGGCAAACAACAACACAACCGCCATTCAGAACGCCATCGACTCGCTCAAAAAGGGCGCCGCATACCTCGGCCAAGTCACCGTTTCTTATGGAAACGTGGAAAACTGGGTCACGCAGGCCAGCGACAACACGGCGAGTCAGCTTTCATCCTTGCAGCAGGCGCTGGGCTCTGTTCAGGACGTCGATATGCCGACGGCCATCACGAGCCTGACTGCCGATCAAACGGCTCTCCAGGTCTCGTTATCGGCTCATGCGAGTTTGTCTTCAAAAACTCTTTTTGACTACTTAGGGTAGGAAAAACCGGAATCCTCCGCCTTCTGTCGAAGAGTGGCTGTTCGCTTGCGATATGAACAGGGGAGGAATTGTTTCCTGGACACCGCACGACAAGCCCGACTAATCTTAGAAGCCTGGAACGGGCCGGACCTTCGCCGTTTTCAAGCCGAACTGCAAAGCGCCTTGACACTCTGCCGGACGGAAACGCCGCTCTCCGAACTGGAGAATGAGCAGCAAGCTGTCCTGCAAAGCGTGGTGCAGCGCTTGCGGCAAATATCTCAAGGAAATGAGAGCATGGACCCTCTTCGGCAACTCGAAGCAGGGTTTTTCCTTCTTCGTCATCTGCGCAGCCGCACCCCCTTCATCGGCGCATAAAACCATTTGCGCGCAAATTGCCATACGAAATTTGCGCTCTTTCTCCAACTAGGTAAGTATGAGCGCCTGCCTGCCGAAGAGATCCATATGAAGAAGCTGATCAAGATGCGTCTCGGCAACCTGGATTACACGACATTGGCCGGTCTGGGGACGGCAACCCTCGGCATCGTCGGCGGATTGCTGCTGGAAGGCGGAAAGCTAAGCGACATTTCCCAGCTTACGGCTGCGCTGATTGTTCTGAGCGGAACGGTGGGAGCCGTCCTGGTGACCACGCCGATGCCGATTTTGACTGCTGCCGTCAAAAAACTGCCGTCCGTCTTCTGGCGTCCGGTGCTTTCTGCGGACTCGCTCATTCAGCAGACTCTCACGTTAGCGGCCAAAGTTCGCCGTCACGGCCTTGTCTCGCTCGACAATGAAGCCAACGATATTGAAGATCGCTTTTTCCGAAAAGCGCTCACTCTGGTCATTGACGGTGTGGAACCGAAAGAAGTCCGACGCATCATGGAAATGGAGATTATCGCTGCGGAGCGCCAGGGTGAAGCTGAAGCGAAGGTGTTTGAGTCCGCCGGGGGCTATGCGCCGACGGTCGGCATTATCGGAGCGGTTCTCGGTCTTATTCAGGTGATGAAACACCTGGAAGATTTGGGAGCGGTTGGGCACGGCATCGCCGTCGCGTTTGTGGCCACTGTTTACGGCGTCTCGCTGGCGAACATTTTTTTACTTCCTGCTGCCGCCAAGCTGAAGGCGCATCTCCAGCTCGCCATACAAATGAATGAACTGGCGCTCGAAAGCGTGATTACTATTGCCGAAGGGTTAAATCCGAAACTGATTGAAAGCAGGCTGGAGCCGTTCCGTAGCGCATCCGGCAAATCCGAAACCTCAGAGCCGCGCGCGAAACGCACCAAGGCGCGCATCATGGCGGCATAAGGAACGTAATGAAACGGACGCGTAAACCGGCGGCGACGGAAAACCATGACCGCTGGCTGGTTTCCTACGCTGACTTTATTACCTTGCTGTTTGCCTTTTTTGTAGTGCTGTTTGCCGCAAACCAGGGCGACAAGGCCCATGTGCGGGCCTTGTCCGATTCCATTCGGAAAGCTCTCAAGAACGGCGGCCCTGCCAGCGCCCAATCGGAAGAAAAGAAACTTTCAAATCGGAGCCCAAACCCAAAAGCTGAGACTGCCGCGAAAGCAAAAGAAGCTCGCGACGGGGCGGAAGCGTCTTTGCTGGAGCTGTCAAGCTCCCTGCAAACCCTGAAGTCAAGCTTGGCAGCCGAGGTCGAGAACGGCGCGATTCATTTATCGCTGGAGCAGCGCGGCCTCGTTATCAGTTTGGAGGCGGCGGCGTTCTTCCCTTCGGGCAGTGACATTATTGAGAGTTCGTCTTACGGAGCCATCGGCAAAGTGGCGGATGTGCTGAAGCGCCTGCCTAACTCATTGCGCTTGGAAGGCCATACCGATTCTCAACCGATCAGCAACAGCCGTTTCCGGAACAATTGGGAGCTCTCGTCGGCGCGCAGCATTGCCATGCTGCAAATTCTCAGTGAGAGGTTCGGTCTCCCGCCGCAGCGCATGGCGATTGTCGGTTACGCCGACACCGAAGGGGTGGATTCCAACGAAACGGAGCAGGGTCGGGGCCGCAACCGGCGCGTGGACATTGTTGTGGTGAGCCGCTACGGCATGCAGGCCGAACCGGCTCACGCTACCAACAGTCCAAAAAATCCTTAAATGGGATTATGCTTTTGCGTCAAGACCAAGTAAGGTGCTAAAAAGCTGCGGCATGCCGGACATGATTTTGGTGGTTCGCGAACGGTAACCCGCCACTGCTGCGCGGTCGAATTCAAAAGCGGTTGACTCGGGCCAGGTACGGCCAAAGATGTCCAGGAACATGGAACGGAACTTTCCAGAGGCGAGAGTGCCGCCGCACTCGCGTTGCTCGGTATAGGCAATCCGCTCAGCCGAAGCGAGAGCGCACAGCAAAGGATGAATGCGCTCCGAGAAGACGTGGCGATACTGCTGAATATTCTGAATCGTGCGGTCCAGGGGAAGATCGTTCCAAATCTCCTTGCCGATGTTCAGGGTAGCGTCTTTCGTCCAGCGAGTCATCGGGAACGCGCTGAGCAGCCAGTCTCCCAAGTGCAATGCGTTTGGGCGGCCTTTGCCGTAAAGCAGCAGGTCTTCCTCATGCCGGGCGAACCACACCGTTAGCTCATCCAGAATTTCTGAAAGCAGGGAACGGTCAATCGCTTCCCGATATTGAGTGCCGAAGATGCCGACTGTGCGCGGAACGCTGCGTACCAGCGACAGCAACTGCTCCGTCAGTATGGGCTGAAACAGGCTATGGCCGGTTCCGAGAATCAGGAGATCGTAATTTCCCTCCTGAACATTCCAGGGCTTATAGTTTGCATAATGAACTTCCGCTTCCGCCGGCAGCAGCGAATTGATAATGTGAAAACCGAGCCGGTCACCGAAGTTCCCGCAGTTGTTATAAGACATAACGAGAATGCGCCTCTTGGGCTGGACGCGAACTGCTTCGGGAACAGCGCGGATCAGAACCTGATTGGCATCCACCCGCAAGGAAGTCTGAATCTGAAAACCGGCTTCCGACACCCCGGCGCAGAGGTCTTCTAAGCTCAGGTGATTGATCCATCCCAGTTCGGAGCGCTGCAAGTGTGCCGTGAAATCGGTGGCGCAATAGCTGAATATAAGCGGCAGCCCGAGAGCGCGTAGTTGCCCTAGCAGATTCCGCCAATCATGGATGTACTCCAGAACGCCCAGCATCGAAACGTGCGTGGCGTTCTGGGCCGAAGGGAATTGACCGGCGTTCAAGTCGCAAACGGTCGTGCGCTCATCACGCTTCACCACATCGCACGGCAGATAAGAGCAGCCCGGCGGAAGGAAGCGCTCCAGCGCCATCGCTCCGCAACCGATGTCTAGAACGGTTGCGCCGGACGGAATAAAATCAGCAGCCATGCGGGCGCGTGTGTTCCAGCTCGGAAGCAGGTTGGCCGGATTCGACCAACGCTCGATATCGGTGCGTTCGGAATGAATCGCTGGAGCCGAAATCGGTTCCAGCGAGCAGAGGAATTTGGGAAGCGCTTCCCCCACCTCACGCACGACTTCGGACCAATCGCCTGCTTTCTTCTGACGGAAAATACGCAGACTGCTGTACCAGGGAGAGTCGCTGCGATCCAGCAGCCAGCGCCAATCGGGAGCAAATGGAATCATCATCCATACGGGAATGCCGAGCGTACCCGCCAGATGAGCAACCGATGTATCAACAGTAATGACGAGGTCAAGCTGCGAAATGGCCGCAGCCGTTTCTGCATAGTCGGTTAAGTGAGGAGAAAGGTCCGCAATCTGTCCGCTTAGGCCCTCTTCAGTAATGGCGGAAGAGGACTTTCCAACCTG
>CAXTWT010000041.1:0-1257 GCA_964247955.1 uncultured Bryobacteraceae bacterium | reverse complement strand
ATCCAGCTCATCCAACGCCTCAAAGCAGGATCGATTCCCAAAATGACTTCGCCGCCCATGCTTCGAACCAGCGGGGCATAACGAACAAACTGGATCATGTCACCCATGCCCTGCTCCTGGCATAACAGGATGCGTTTGCCATTCAAGGGCGATCCATCCCAGCGGGGTTGCGAGAACGTAAATCTATTTCGTATGGCAGGACGCCACTCATATTCCCGGAACCCATTGCAATAATCTCCGCAGGCCAGAAGAGTCAGGCTTAGGTTGTAATGCGCGTCCACATCCTGCCCATTCAGTTGGAGAGCGCGTTGGAAGCAGCCAATTGACTCTTTTATGTTGCCCAGGTTGCGATAAATGACACCCATGTTGCTCCATGGCTGCTGTTCGGGAGAAAGCATCGAAGCCTGGCATTGCGCCGACTGGAGCGCTTCCTCGTAGCGACCCAGAAGGCAAAATACGGCCCCCTGATTGCCCAGAAGTCCGGGATGCACGCCGCACACTCTCAAGCCTTGCTGACATGTCGCCAGCGCTTCCATGTATTGCCGCTGATCGGAAAACAGTTTCGACAGTTGCAGATAGGCGTCCACGTCCTTCGAGCCACATTCGACAGCTGTCACCAACGCGGCAAAAACGGCTTCTGGGCTGCCAACATCCAGCTTTCGTCTATGTTGGAACGGCGTGCTGTTGTTTTGCTGTTTACGGCGTTTACTGACGCGAGGAGGTAAAGGCATACATCGTTGAGTGCCGTCCAAAGATCAGAAATCTCTGATGAACGAGCATACGGGTGTATTCCACACTCTTACTGAAAGACGCATGCAAAGATCACTGCGAATTTTTCGGAAAAAAACTGAAAAGCCCCTGAGAATCCGCGAAATGAGTTTTGTAGGCGGACAATAACCGCAGAGAAAAATCAAAAAAGGGAAAACCCAAGGAACAAATTATGATCTCCATTCGCACCAACGTTGATTCGCTCAACGCGCAACAAAACCTCAATGTTAACTCCAAATTTCAGAGCAAGACCGTTCAACAGTTGACCTCCGGCTATCGCATCAACAGCAGCGGCGATGACGCTGCCGGATTAGCCATTGCCAACAGCTTCCGCAGCAACATCACGGAGCTGAACCAGGGCGTTTCCAACGCCAACGACGGCCTGGGCCAATTACAGATTGTCGATGGTGGTTTGAGCAACATTTCCACCATCCTGGACCGCATGAAGACGCTGGCCACCCAGTCTGCTTCCGGCAGCTTCACGGGCGA
>CAXTWT010000040.1:20606-20856 GCA_964247955.1 uncultured Bryobacteraceae bacterium | reverse complement strand
GCTGCAAGGGAGAAAGATGCGGGATCACAAGGCCCGCTTTTTTAGCGTAGCAAGCACAGTTTAACTCCAAAAATAGGACAAGGTTGCAATTCTTGTCTTTAACTAACAGCTACAGTTGGCTGCAAGTTTCTTTGAATTGCATATTCATCTAAATCAACTGTTTCACCTGCTTCTATGCGGTCGAAAATCTCCCGCATTTCGGCATGCGTGTTTTGTTTATCGAGGAATCTGAATGCTGATGCTCCAAGGT
>CAXTWT010000040.1:0-20596 GCA_964247955.1 uncultured Bryobacteraceae bacterium | reverse complement strand
ACCTGTCCCGTTGTATTTGAGCCTGCAAAAATATCCAATACCATGTCATTTGGCTCTGTGAGCATTCTGATAAAAAACTCCGGCAGCTTAGCAGGAAAGCGGGCCGGATGCTGTTTCTCTCCGACCGTTTTGCAACCATCAAGATACTGACCGTTGGACTCGGTATTAGGAATTTGCAGCAGATTCGGCGCGATAGCCCCGCCATTATCCTTGCCGAATCCTTTGCCGATATCATGACCGAATGGGCGTAATTTGGGCGTATAAAAAGCCGCCGGATCTTCAAGAAGCTTTTTCATTCTGTCACTATAAGGAACAAGCACTTTGGTTATATCGGACTTCGGCCACTCGGTCTTGCTAAACCACCACACAGTGTTAACAGCATCTTTCACCCGCAATTTTCGCTTGTTCACCCATTCAATAGGGCTTGGCAGCTTTGACGGATTAAACCAATAGAAATCTTCCGCAAGGTAAAACCCGATCTCATCGCAAAATCTGAGCAGAACGCGAAAATTGTAAAGACTCCTCGTCGGGACGCCCTTTTCATAAGCTCCGCCGAGATCAAGCACAAAGCTGCCGTCGGCTTTGAAAACCCGGTGAACCTGTTTTGCGAATTGAGCGAGCCAGTCGATATACTCAGCTTGATCCTTATTGCCATACGCCTTTTGTCTTTGCAGGGCGAAAGGAGGGGAAGTTATCACTAAATTAATGCTTGCGTCCGGGAGAGCGGCCAACAGTTCGAGAGAATCTCCACAGTAGGCTGCTCCCCACCCTGTGGTGTAGGCAGGAGTGGTTGGCAGTTGGTATTGCATCGTGACCCTTTGTATTTAAGACTAAGCTATACGATCTTAAAAAGCTACCTAAAGTCTGTAGACGTAAAATCATCATACGGTCGAGCCTCTATATGTGCGTCGTCCTAAAAATATCCCTGCTCCTCGCAGCACGTTAGCACGAAATTTGCGGCGGCTCCGGGCCGAGCGCGGCATTTCACAAGAAGAACTGGCTGACCTTGCGGGCCTCCACCGAACCTATATCGGATCAGTAGAGCGTAGCGAGCGAAATATTTCTATTGACAACATTGCAAAGCTGGCTGTCGCTTTCGGCCTTTCGCCCAGCAAATTGCTAAAGGACGAACTGGAATGAAGCCGCACCCTGACGCTCAACTCCTGAAAGAACTATTTCCCGCAGTCCGCGAATACCAGAAGCTCGCTATGAAACACGGCATACCGGATGTTTTTCAGGACAATGGCGGAAAGGTCCTTCAGGTCTGTTTAGTTCTCGGCCTTATCGTGCTGAATTCCCGTGAAGGCAACGACGCTGTTGACGAGGAGGGAAATCAATACGAGCTGAAAACCATTAACCTGCTCCGAACGGATCAGTCCACAACGCATCATCACCTGAATCCTGTCATTATCGAAAAGTACAGGAAAGTTGACTGGATTTTTGCTACCTACGAAGCTATTGAGCTAAAAGAAACTTATTTGCTGAAACCCGATGCTATGGAGCATTGGTATGGAAGGTGGACCGCTAAATGGCATGCGGACGGCGGAAAAGACACAATAACCCCAAGGTGCCGTTGTCCTATATACGGAAGCACGGCAAACTATTATATTCCAGTGTGGGAGAGAATTTAGAAGACACTATTAGCTGATTTTCCAGATTTTATAAACAGCACGCTTTTTAATTTGTTCTGCTAAAAGCGGCCTTCACGGTCGCCTTCCACCCGCAACGCACGCGCCACAACCAGAGCGTCCTCCGGGATTGGTGTTTCGAGCAGCCGTTTATTCCAGAGGGCTTATATCCTATACTCGGCGAAGGCTCACCGGTACAGGCTTACGAAATCTTCCCGTGGTGTCGCTTGGTCGGTCATGGTGCCTTGTTTTAACATGCGTGGCGACGCATGCGAAACTATTGGCGAGCAGTGTAGTGCAGCGCTCTCACTAGGTCGGTTACTGTTTGTCTTCCCACATTTTTTCTCCTCATACCTCTTCCCCCAGTGTCATTGCCGGACACTCTGCGGAGGGGAATGGACTGTCAGTTTCCCAACGGGAAAAGTATTTCTATTCCTATTGGTTGGTCGCGCTTCTAGCTGCCGCCATTTACCTGGGGTGCATCATCTCGCCGCCTTCCTTGATGGACGATGTTGATGCGGTGCAAGCGCAAATTGCCAGAAACATGCTCGCTTCCGGCGACTGGGTTACGGCGAGATTGGACGGCGTTCCCTATTTAGAAAAAGCGCCTTTGATTTATTGGGCGATGGCATCCTGCTTCAAGATCTTCGGCGTATCGGACTGGATTGCGCGAGTTCCAGTGGCGCTGGCGGCGGTTGCCTTGGCTTTGCTTACAGCGGCCTTCGGTAGCTGGGCATTCGGAAAACGGGAAGGGTTCTACGCCGGAGTTTGCGTTTCGGCCTGTGTCGGGCTTTTTCTGTTTACGCGCATCCTGATTCCTGACGTGATGCTGACCGGCACAACCGCTCTGGCGATGTGGTCGTTTCTGCGGGTGCTGGACGAAGAGGAAGCACGACCCGGCTTATGGGCCTTTCTGATGGCGGCGGCTATCGGGGTCGGGCTGCTGCTGAAAAGCCTGATTGGAGTGGTGTTTCCCGTAGGGGCCGCACTGGTTTATCTGTTCCTCACTCATCAGCTTTTCCTAGCGCGAACCTGGAAGCGGCTGCGTCCCTTCAGCGGTATCGTCGTCATTCTGGCGATTGCCGCGCCCTGGCATATGCTGGCGACGCTGCGGAATCCGCCCTACTTTGCCTTCACGATGCGGAGCGCGCCGGGCGAATACCACGGCTTTTTCTGGTTCTACTTCATGAACGAGCAGTTGCTGCGCTTTCTGAACATGCGCTATCCGCGCGACTACGACACGGTGCCGCGACTGTATTTCTGGCTCTTTCATCTGCTTTGGCTGTTCCCCTGGAGCGTGTACTTCCCGGCCATTGCCAAGTTGTCCTTCAAGCCGGTAGATCGGGCGGGGCGAGCTCGTTTGCTGGCGCTGTGCTGGGTCGGCTTCGTAATGGTGTTTTTCACGTTCTCCACCACGCAGGAGTACTACTCGATGCCGATCTATCCGGCGTTGGCGCTGTTATTAGGGTGCGCCATCGCGAAGGGAGGCCCGTGGATCACCGCCGGTACTCGGGTGTTGTCTTTTACTGCGGCTACAGCGGCGGTTGCGGTGTTCACGATTCTTTTCCTGGTGCGCGGGTTGCCTGCGCCCGGCGACATTTCCGGCGCGCTTTCGTCGCATCCTAACGCTTACCGGCTCTCGCTGGGGCATATGGAAGACCTCACGATGGAATCGTTTGCTTATCTGCGGCTGCCTTTGGCCGTGGCGGGAACAGCGTTCCTGCTCGGCTTCCTCGGCACGACCCGCGCGCGCGGAAAAGCCGCCTTCCTTTCCGCTGCCCTGATGATGGTGATTTTCTTTCATGCGGCCCGGCTGGCGCTGGTGGTTTTCGATCCGTACATGTCATCGCGCCCATTAGCCGACGCTTTGCTCAAAGCGCCGCCGGGAAAGTTGATTGTGAATCACCACTACTATGATTTTTCGTCAGTGTTCTTTTATACGAACCGCTCGGCGCTGCTGTTGAACGGCCGATTCAACAATCTTGTTTACGGGTCTTACGCTCCCGGTTCCGCTCCGGTGTTCATTGATGATGCGGAGTTTAAGAAACTGTGGCAGATGCCGGAGCGCAGTTATCTCGTCCTCAACCGCCCAGCTGCCGAACGCATCGAGCATTTGCTGAAGCCGGAAGATTTCAACGTTGTCAAAGCGAGTGGAGGCAAACTGCTGCTGACCAACCACCCGCTGCCGGGAACAACGCCGCTCTTGTGAGAAAAGGAAGATAGTGACCTTATGGCAACCGCACCGAAGCTGCCCACTGCGTACTTGAATGAGTATGAGGGCACTGTGGTTTTTCAACTGCGGGAAGGGCAGGACCGGGATGCCCTGTATAAACAAATCTGCCAAGCGTACGCGGAGCATCCGAAAATTGAGCAGGACGAGGAAGGAAATGTTTATTTGATGCCGCCGGGCGGCGGGGAAAGCGGATGGCAAGACGGGGAGGCATACGGGCAATTGCGCGATTGGGCCCGGCGCAGAAAACACGGGGTCGCGTTCGGCCCGACAACCACGTTTAAGTTCCCGAACAGAGCGCTACGGGAGCCGGATGCAGCCTGGGCGAGCAATGAACGGGTGTATGGGATTCCCTATAAGCAGCGAGTCGAGCGCATCCCGATTGTGCCGGAATTTGTTATTGAGATCTTCTCAAAAACGGATCAATACGACAGATTGCAGAAAAGAATGGATTGGTACATCCAGAACGGCGTTGCGCTTGGTTGGCTGATCCATCCAAAATTGCGGGAAGTGCTTACCTATACGCCCGCTGAGAAGGGTAGTTTCAAAAACATTGATAAAATCCGTGGAACTGGTCCCGTCAAAAGCTTCATACTCGATCTGCGTCCAATCTGGCGTGGACTGCGCCGTGAAGGAGAGTAAAAAGGGCAAAGCCGGTCAAGGGTTAGCCTTGCTTTACTGCGGGTTGTTTCCAAACTCAATGCGGCTCTCTGCTGTAGCGCGCCGGAAGCTTTTGTTCTCGACCGATTCAGTGAAGGTGCGGTTCAGCAGAAAGAGCGCATGCAACCCGAATTCCGTTCCGAACGTGGCAGGAAACCAAAGATCTTTGTCCACCCGTGCGTATTGCACGCTGAATCCTAATCCGGGCACGTCCGTTCCGAGCATCGTTCGCACCGCCAAAGGCAACCGGCGTGACAATTGGGTGTAGACCGAGACGGGTTGGAACTCTTCCTTATCAATCAGCGCCTCGCCGGTCCAGCCATAATCCTTGCGATCAGCCGGGCGGAACTGAATCTGATACACAGGCCGTTCCCGTACTATCCGTTCACCTGCCAACGCGAACGCATATCTTTTCTGCTCGTCGCTGGTCAACGGAAAAAGGTCTTTGTCGATACCGTCCTTGGTCTGGTTCTCATCGTCGTCCAATATGGCATTGAGCAACCCACCTTCCGGTACAGGTTCACCCTCGAAGGGTATGTACTTGCCCTTTTTCCAGTATCGGCCCTTCACGGACTGCAGTTTTCTTTCCGTACCCTTGGCGCTAGGAATGACCGTATACGTCCGGTGTTCCTCCCGTAGCAGCTTGCCATTCTTGTTCCGCATCACGCGGTGTACGGTTTCCTCATACACAAACTGGGTTCGAGCTTTCTGCTCCCGATCCTGATTCTCCGCCACTCGCTTCATGATGTCTGTAGCTGTCAGCGGCGGCCCGTTTTCGAAGGCAAAAGTCATAAACGCTGTTATGCCGGCGAGAACCACAACTCGTACAGCCGTTTGAGGGCGCCATTTCATTCTTCTTCATACGTACTTCGCACCTTTTTGTTCCTTTTCCGAGAACAGAATGGGCAAGCATAAATCAATGCTTGACCATTCGTTGTTTATTCGCCTATAGTAGAGGTGCGGAGGATTGTGTTTATGGCGTTGACTCGAAGACAGAAAGAGGTAATGGACTTCCTGTCAAGCTTTATTGAGGATCATGGGTACAGCCCGAGCTACGAAGAGGTTGCTTCGGGCTTGGGATTGGCTTCGCTGGCGACTGTACACAAGCATATTCAGGCGCTAGAGGCCAAGCAGTATCTGCGCCGTAACTATAATCACAGCCGTTCGCTGGAGATCGGGGAGCGATTCTTCACGGAAGAACAGGCCAGAAAACCCCAGCCTGTCGAAGCTGCGATTCCCTTGATGGGCCGTATTGCGGCGGGTCAGCCGGTGGAAGCGATTGCCAATGATGAGACGCTGCAATTCTCTGATTTTGTCGGCAATGACAGTACCTATGCGCTGCAAGTCCGGGGCGAGTCTATGATCGACGATCATATTTGCAGCGGCGATTTCGTTCTGGTCGAGAAAGCTAATTCAGTCCATAACGGGGATATTGTAGTGGCTCTGGTGGACGGCACCGAAGCGACTCTCAAGCGCTACTATGCGGAATCCGACGGACGGGTACGCTTGCAGCCTGCCAATACCGCGATGAGTCCTATCTTTGTTAATCCGGACAATCTCCAAATACAGGGCCGCGTACTGGCTATCATGCGCAAATATTAAGCCGCAGTGCTAAAATTGGCCTAATGGCAGGAGCGGACGGAGGGTCCCTAACGCGGCGGCTCGTTTTTTGGGATTTTCCACGGGCATCTTGGCAATATGATGTAGTTGTTGCCCTGATTCTCCTTTTTATCTTTGCAACACCGCGCGAGTGGTTTCGCGACCAACCGAAGGCGTCCGGAGTTGTTCTTTTATCCTCTGTTCATGGCGCGAATCAGGTCTTTATCGCCAGTGAGCTCCTATCGAGTATCAGCGAAACACAGCGCACAAACCGGGCGGAAGCTTTGATTCGGGAGCGCACGGGAAAAAGGTGGCGCGTTACCCGCCTCGAACCCATCAAAGATGAAACCGAGAAGGAAATAAAAGGTTTTATCGCGTATACAGCTCCGTAAGTCTTCACGTCATTACCCTTAGAGCTATGAGAACTTTCCCGCTCCCGTTGTGCCTGCTCTTATACGCTTTCTCTTTGCAAGGCCAGGATGCGCAAAGCGTGTTGGGGCGCATGGATCAGGCGGCCCCTGCCTTTAAAGGGATGACGGCCGACCTGAAGATAGTGACTTACATCAAAGTTTTGGACGACAAAACGACGGAAACGGGAACAATGACCATGCAGCGCGTCAAGAAGAACGAGACGCGCGCATTCATTGAATTTTCCGGGGCGGCGGCGCGCAAGCTGACGCTGCAAGGCAAAACGGTTAGAATCTACTATCCAAATTTGAACCAATACCAGGATTACGACTTGGGAAAAAGCGTCAACGTCAATCAGTTTCTGCTGCTCGGCTTCGGTTCATCCGGAAAAGAGCTAAGCGCTAATTACGATGTGAAGAACGCAGGCACGAAAAAAATTGCGGGGGTGGATACAACGGAGCTGCTCCTCACCCCCAAAGATTCCAAAACGCAAGAGCATTTGAAAACGGCGGAAATTTGGATTCCCAACGATTCTGCCAACCCGATCCAGCAGCAGTTTAACGAGCCGTCGGGCAACTATCGTCTCATTACTTACAGCAACATCAATCTGAATCCTCATTTGTCACAGAATATCCAGTTAACGGTTCCAGCGGGAGCAACCAAAAAGCGCTAGTGAATCGGCGTTTTTCTTTGGACGTAATGGAGCAAAAGAAAAGCACATCGGGCCGTCTCGCTTTTATCGATTGGACCCGTGGCCTGGGGGCGGTTATCATGCTCCAGGGACACACCTTTCACTCCTTTACCCGCACGGATCTGCGGGATAAAGGGCCTTATCTGCTGTCGCAGTTTGCGGGCGGGCTGCCGCCGGCTCTGTTTCTGTTTCTGACAGGCATTACGTTTGCATTTCTCATGGCCAGTGAAGAGAAACAAGGTGGGAGCGCGGGAAAAAAGGTTATAGCGGCGCTAAAGCGGTCGCGTTATCTGTTCCTGCTCGCTTTCCTGTTCCGCATACAGTTATACGCATTCGGCTTCCCGACCAGTCCGGCTTCCGAACTGCTGCGCGTGGACATCCTGAACTGCATGGGAATGTCGATGCTGATTCTTTCTCCCATGGCGGTTTTTACAGCCGTCGAACGGATTCGGTATTGTACGATTTTGGGAATCATCATCGCCGTGTTGTCACCGGTGGTCAGTTCGATTGATGTTTCCCCTGTGCCCGCCTTTATCAGCGGATACTTTTTGCCGTCTTATACCGGGTTCGGATTCTTCCCTTGGGGCTCGTTCCTGGCGTTTGGAATGGTGGTGGGAAGCGTGATTCGAATTGTGGGACGGGAGGATTTGGGCAAAATCATGGGTTGGACTCTTGCCGTCGGGGTAGGGCTGATTGTGGCGGCGCGCCAGCTTGCGGATATGTCTTATTCGTTCTATCCCAAAGTCGATTTTTGGCTCGATAGCCCTGCGCTGACCTTTATCAAGCTGGGCGTGGTGCTGGTTATCCTGGCAATCTCCTATCCCTGGATGACCTTCGCGGTTGCTTCGCGCCCGAGCCTCTTGCGGCAGCTCGGGACGACCTCGCTTCTGGTTTACTGGGTACATGTGGAACTGGTCTACGGGCGCTGGTTTGGAATCTGGAAGGAGCGGTTGAGCGTGGGGCAAGTGATAGCTTATACCGTTGTCCTGATTGCGCTGATGACAGTGTTTTCCTTGCTTCAGACTCATGGAAAATCATGGTGGCAGGTTTTTAAATCGACGCCTGTGCCGGTGCCGGGCAATGTGTCCGGTGATTAGATAGAGAGTATGCGGGTTCTAGTGGTTGAGGATGAGAAGCGGATTGCAGACTTCCTGTCGCGGGGTTTGCAAAGCGCGGGCTACGCTGTGGATGTGGTCCACACCGGCAATGATGCGGTGGAACGGGTACACTCGACCGAGTATGATCTGGTCGTGCTCGATTTAGGGCTGCCGGATATCGATGGTTTGCAGGTGCTCGGCAAAATTCGCAACCGGAAGGTCATTCCACCGGTGCTGATTCTGAGCGCGCGCGATTCTGTGGATGATCGGGTGAAGGGGTTGGAGCAGGGGGCGGATGATTACCTGGTGAAGCCTTTCGCGTTTGTGGAGTTGCTCGCCCGCGCCCGCGTGCTCCTGCGCCGGGGGCAGCCTACGCCGGAGCGCCTGCAAGTCGGTGATCTGTCACTCGATTGCATCCGCCGTAAGGTGACGCGCAGCAACGAGGTCATTGAACTGGCGCCAAAGGAGTTCAGCATTCTGGAGTACATGATGCGGAATCGGGGGCGTCCGCTCAGTCGCACCATGATCGTGGAGCATGTCTGGGACATGGATTATGATGGCCTGACTAATATCGTGGATGTTTACATTCGTCATTTGCGCAGCAAAATTGACGATAAATTCCCGGTTAAAATGATCCATACCGTAAGGGGCATCGGCTATATGCTGGATGCGCCGGAAACGGTTGACCCGATCCCGGCGGAAGCTGTGCTGGCCTAGGATGGTGCGGCGATGCTGCTCAAACAATTTAAGGGGATTACGTTTCACCGTACGCTGCGCTTTCAGCTTGCCAGCACGTTCCTGCTGCTGCTGATGGCGGTGCTGGCGATTGTTGGTTTGGCCGCCACCAAGAACTTGAAAGCGGTTCTGGACGATCAAAGCGATGACGAGGTGCGGGAACGGCTAGGCGAACTCAAGGGCGGCTGGACGTACTTTGACGATTCCGGCTACCCGCGCTGGAATGTGGATCACACCGATCCGGAAGAAGAAGCCGAAGCAACCCGGCTACAGGCGGTGTACGCCATTGCCGACGAAGCAGGACGAGTAGCGCTGGCAACGGACGATCCGACCCTGAAGCCCTTATTTGACCGCAAGCTCATTTTGGCTGAACTGGAAGCGATGAGGCACGCGCGCGGACCCATTCTGAAAAAAATGATGGGTACCGATGGAATTCCCTATCAGGTGATCAGCAGCACCATGACCGATGCGAAGCACAACCGCCGCTGGTATGTGGCGGAAGGGCGCAGCCTGGCTGAAGACAACAAGACTTTAAGACGGTTCCGCACGAACTTTTTGATTCTTTTTCCGATTGCGTTGTTTGTTTGCGCGTTAGTGAGCTGGTATTCCGCAGGAGCGGCGCTGCGGGGTCTGCAATCGGTTCGCAATGCGGCGCAGGAGATTACCGGGTCAAGCCTGGGGTTGCAAATCACAAAGCGCGGAGCAAACGATGAACTTGATAACCTGATTGAATCGTTTAACGAGATGAGCCGTCGTTTGAAGGCATCCTTTGAGCAGATGCGCCAGTTTTCGACAGATGTTTCCCACGAGCTGCGCACGCCCTTAACGGCCATTCAGGGGCAATTGGAGGTGGCGCTGTTCACGGCCACCCGCAAGGAGCAGTTGCAGGAAGCAATTGAAAACGCTTTGCAGGATGTCGAGCGGCTTTCGAATCTCGTGCGGGCCTTATTGTTGCTGTCGCAGTCGGAATCGGGGCAGATTCCGATGCACAAAGCCACAGTGGATCTGGGCGAACTGTTGCAGGATTTAGTGGAGCAGTTCCAGATTCCGGCGGAAGTACACGGCGTGAAGTTGACGCAAACCAGCAAAGGCCGTAGTTTATGCGAGGTGGACCGGACCCAGATCGAGCGGGTGGTGACAAATCTGCTTTCAAACGCTATCAAATATACGGCAGTTGGAGGTTGGGTGAAGGCTCACGCCGAAGCTTTGGAATCGCAGGTGCGTTTGGTTGTGGAGGATTCCGGTGTAGGAATTCCGCCGGATCATCTGCCGCACATCTTCGACCGTTTCTATCGCGTGCCGGACCCGAACCCCGAAAAAGGGTTGGGGCTTGGCCTAAGCTTCGTGGCCGCCATTGTGAAAGCTCATGGCGGGGAAATTCGAGTGCATAGCCGGGTGGGTCGCGGATCACGATTTGAAGTGACTTTGCCGGTAGGCTCAACGCAGGAAATCGCCGAGCCGGTCATTGCTTAAAGCAGCACCGCTTATCAAAACTGGATAAGCTATTCAGTTAAGATGGACCGCACTGTTTCAAGCGTCATCATCAGGGTCATTGGCTGTAATGGCGAGGTTGCAAAACCGCGTGAAAAATAGAACTGCTTTGCCTGATCATGAAGCGCGTGGACGAGAATGGCGAACACTCCGGCATCACCGGCAACATGGAGCGCGCGCAGCATTGCATCGCGTAGTAATCCGCTTCCCAGGCCCCGATTGTGATATCGCCGGTCAACCGCCAGACGCCCCAGCAGCAGTACGGGTAAGAGATCGGGTGTATTGCGTTGCATCGCCTTAGGCGCACTTTCGCGGCTGATGGCGCCTGCCGATAAACTGTAATATCCTACAACCGTCCTGCCGCAACAGAGGACGAAACATCGCGAAACGCCAGCCGCGTAATTCTTCAGCGCGTTTCTTCAGCCAGTCATCCAGAGAGACTTCACCACTGTCGAAATCCGCTAATTGATGATCAGCTGTGATGGCTGTGGGAGGCGTGAGTTCGAGCGCGATCATTTCTCCCAAGGGGCTTTCGTCTTGAGCAGCCGGCGCAACTTGTCAGTGGGCGGCAACGGCTTATCGAGCAGCTCCTGGAACTTACTAAAACTATCAGAGTCTACGGTAAAGAAAGGTTTGGCTGAGCAGGACATCCTCGGCCTCTCGACAAGAGGCTTCCAGCATGAAATCGGACCGGCTGCGGCCTTGTCGTTCGGCAGCCCGGTCAATCAGGTCACGTTGTCTGGCCTTGGCGCGGATGTTAATCGAAACCGCCTCTTTCGCCTTTCGTACATGAGCCATAGTTCAAACTTTCTTGTATATAACTTAAACTTACATTGGTGTATATAAAAATGCTACACCCTTATAGGAGCATGCCGATCTTTAAAATGATCTGTCTCTTTTCCCCATGAGTGTGAGGTTCTGCTGAGTTTTTTATAAAGACTCGTTCAAAGTACGGGCGAGCCGCAGTCCGGCCTTGAGCAATTGGTCGCGCACAACGGGCTTCATCGTGTCTATATATAAGGTGTCTACGGACGGGTGAAAGTCCGTGATTTCCGGCGGGGCTTCCCCGCAATTATGAGGAAATCGGATCGGCTCCAGAGGAATATGCAGCTTGCCGTAAATGTTTTCTTGGGCCAGTTGGTGCGATTCCCAAACCCAATCGTCTACCTGGCCACCGGAAAACTCCTTTTGGCGGGCTTCATCCAAAGCTGAATAATACTTTTGTAGATTGTCGGCCAGGGTGCGGTCGCTCGCCTCCATAGCGTTGACAATCTCGCCGTCCCATAGGGCATGTAGGTTCTTGGCATTGCCGACCGGCGGTTCCAGGCGCTCGCAGTTGCCGCCCAGGTCGGCATCGGAAACGGCATGCAGCGGCTGGTGAACATCGCCGACAAAATGAACCAGATAGCGCAAAGCGTCCAGTTCGCTCCAGTTCCCCTCGGCCTTTTGCCCGGAAAGCTGCTTGACAAACAGGCGAATGCGCGCCGAAACGCAGTTGTTCTCTTCACAACGCTCGGAAATGTCCGACTTCGTGTCCTGCAAAGTCAAGTCGATATAGTGCCACTCGCCGGTGTGGGTCTCGTTTTTGGTCTCATCGGCCCAAGTAGAGGCTACTGCCAGAGCGTCCGCAACAGCTTGCGGCGTGTCAGGAACATTTAAAATACGCGCAACCCGAACCCGCGCTGCCGGAGTCAGATTCGCAGCGGCAATGCGGGCCACCGTGCGGTGCCCGTTTTCCCACCAGGAGTAAGCAGGAAAAGGCCATAAGAAGCAACAACTTAGAAAGGCGGCAATAAAAGGGCGCATGACAGCTTCAGAGTAACGCAAAAAGGGCGCTAAAACTTGAGTAAAATACACTAAGATAGTTGCACAATGATTGACTAAGGTGTTACACTGGGAATCGAAGGTTAGAACTTATGGATTTCAATCGGCTGACGGAAAAGTCACAAGAGGCTATTCGACAGGCGCAATCAATCGCAATCAACCATGGCAATCAACAGGTGGATGTGGAACATCTGCTCCTGGCCATGCTGGAACAGGAAGGCGGCCTAGCGCCTTCGATTCTGCTGCGGGCGGACGTTTCGCTCGAAGCGCTGCATCGGCGTTTGCAGGCGGAAATTGACAAGCTGCCGAAGGTGAGCGTAGGCGGCACGCGTCCCGACCAGGTATATGTCACGGCGCGGTTATCGAAGTTGTTCACCGTTGCGGAAGAGCAAGCAAGGCGGCTGAAAGATGAATACGTTTCGATTGAGCATCTCTTGTTAGCGGCAGCGGAAGACCAAGGCCCAACCGGAAACATTCTGCGCGAGTTCGGCGCAACACGAGACCGGCTCATGAAGGCTTTGGTCGAAGTGCGCGGCCATCAGCGGGTCACCAGTCAGAATCCCGAAACAACTTACGAAGCGTTGCAAAAGTACGGCCGTGATTTGACGGACGCCGCTTCCAAAGGCAAGCTGGACCCGGTGATTGGGCGTGACGAAGAGATTCGCCGGGTCATTCAGGTGCTTTCCCGGCGCACCAAGAACAATCCGGTTCTCATCGGCGAGCCGGGCGTGGGCAAAACGGCCATTGCCGAGGGCTTGGCGCAGCGAATCGTGCGCGGCGACGTGCCGGAAGGCTTGAAGGACAAACAAGTTGTATCGCTCGATATGGGAGCTTTGATTGCCGGCGCGAAGTTTCGGGGCGAATTCGAAGAGCGGTTAAAGGCGGTTTTGAAAGAAGTTCAATCCTCCGAAGGCCGAATCATTCTCTTTATTGACGAGTTGCATACCGTGGTCGGGGCAGGCAAGGCGGAAGGCGCGATGGATGCGGGTAACCTGCTGAAGCCCATGCTGGCGCGCGGCGAACTGCATTGCATCGGCGCGACAACCCTCGATGAGTACCGCAAGTACATCGAAAAAGATGCGGCCCTGGAGCGGCGTTTTCAAACCGTGTTCGTGGATCAGCCGAGCGTGGAGGATACGATCTCTATTTTGCGCGGCTTGCGCGAACGGTACGAGTTGCATCACGGCGTCCGTATTAAGGATACGGGCTTAGTCGCGGCGGCTGTTTTGTCGAATCGTTATATTACGGACCGGTTTTTGCCCGACAAGGCGATTGACTTGGTGGACGAAGCGGCGGCCAAGCTGCGAACGGAAATCGATTCGATGCCGAGCGAGCTGGACGAGATCCTGCGGCGTACGATGCAGTTGGAGATCGAGCGGGAAGCCTTGCGTAAGGAAACTGACGCAGTTTCCAAAGATCGGCTGAACCGGATTGAGAAAGAACTGGCGGAGCTGAAAACGCAATCCTCCGCATTGCAGGCGCAATGGCAGACCGAAAAAGAAGGCGTGCAGAAAGTTCGCGCCTTGCGGGAGCAGATTGACCAGGTAAAGATCGAGATTGCCCAGGCCGAGCGCGCTTACGATCTGAACAAAGCAGCGGAACTCAAGTATGGACGGCTGACGGAACTGGAGCGGCAACTAAATGCCGAACAAGCGAATGCGGCCGGGCAAGGTACGGGAACGCGGCTGCTCAAAGAAGAGGTGGACGAAGAGGATATCGCTGAAGTCGTCAGCCGCTGGACGGGCGTGCCGGTTTCGAAGCTCCTCGAAGGCGAGATGAAGAAGCTGCTGGCGCTCGAAGATGAACTGCACAAGCGGGTGATCGGACAGGACGAAGCGGTGCTGGCGGTGGCGGAGGCGGTGCTGCGGGCGCGTTCGGGTTTAAAAGATCCGAAGCGGCCCATCGGCAGCTTCCTGTTCCTGGGTCCGACGGGCGTGGGTAAAACGGAGTTGGCGCGGGCGCTGGCCGAGTTCCTGTTCGACGATGAACGAGCCATGATCCGCATCGACATGTCCGAGTACCAGGAAAAGCACACTGTATCGCGCTTGATCGGCGCGCCTCCGGGCTATGTCGGCTATGACGAAGGCGGGCAGTTAACGGAAGCGGTGCGGCGGCGGCCCTACTCCGTGGTGCTTTTCGATGAAATCGAGAAGGCGCATCATGATGTGTTCAATACGCTGCTGCAATTGCTCGATGACGGGCGGTTGACGGACGGGCAGGGGCGCACGGTGGACTTTAAAAACGTAATCGTGATTATGACGTCCAACATTGGCAGCCATCGCATTCTGGAATACAAAGGCGCTTTCGAGGGCGAAGGCTACCGGCGCATGAAGGAAGCGGTGCTGGAGGAATTACGAGGCAACTTCCGGCCGGAGTTTCTGAACCGTCTGGACGAGATTATCGTTTTCCATGCCCTCAGTGAGGAGCATTTGAAGCAGATTGTGGAGATTCAGTTGGCCGGTTTACGGGCTCGTCTCGAAGAGCGGCACATTGAAATCAGATTGTCGGATGAGGCGAGAACTCGTTTAGTTCGAAGCGGTTACGATCCGGCCTATGGCGCGCGTCCCTTGAAACGGGCGATTCAGCGGGAAATTGAAACCCCGCTGGCAAAGCGCATCATTGCGGGCGAGATCCGGGACGGCCAGACCATTCTGGTGGATGTGAATGCGGAAGGAGACGGTCTCACCTTCCGCATCGAAGCGGGGCAGAAGCGGGCGGAAGAAATGATGGCAACCCGATAACGCCTTGGGGAATCGAAATAGAAAGTTAAACGTCAAATAGGTGAGAAGAAAACAGCCGTCGGGAAAAATGGCTGATTTGGGAAAGGATTTTGGAGGACATGGCAAACGTGGTCCAGTTTCGCCGCTCAACAGCAGTTTTGACGCTGGTGGCGGCTTCAGTAGGCGGCGGCCTGATTGCGGCGTTCGCAGTCGCTACGCATGAAAAAGCGCCGGTAGTCTCAGTGGCGCGGGCGGATTCCCCCACACGACAGGATGCTAACGCTGTGGGAAAAATCAGTTCGTTGTCTAATTCTTTTGCGGACATGATCGAAAAGGCTTCTCCGGCAGTGGTGAAGATCAGTTCGAGTCGTGTGATTAAGGCTTCGGAGCAACAAGGGAATGGAAACAATCCATTCATGTCAGACCCGTTCCTGCAACGGTTTTTTGGCGGTCAAGGCAATGGACGCCCGCGCGATCAGCGGGAGCGCGGCTTGGGTTCCGGCGTGATTATCTCCAACGACGGCTATATTTTGACCAACAATCACGTGATTGATAAGGCAAGCACGCTGAAAGTAGAGTTGTCGGATGGGCGCACGTTCACCGGCAAGATGATCGGCGCAGACCCGCAAACGGATGTGGCGATTGTGAAAATTGCCGCCAACAGCTTGCCGATCCTTTCCTTTGCCAACTCGGATACCGCCCGCGTGGGTGATATTTGTTTCGCGATTGGCAATCCTTTTGGGCAGGATCACACTGTGACCATGGGCATTGTGAGCGCGAAAGGTCGAAAGCTGGAAGCGGGTACTTACATTCAGAACTTTATTCAGACGGATGCGGCCATCAACCCCGGCAACTCGGGCGGTGCGTTAATCAACGCGAAAGGCGAGTTGATCGGTATGAATACGGCGATTCTGGCGGGCGGTTCAAGCTTTGGCGGCGAGGGCGGCAACATCGGTATCGGTTTTGCAGTTCCTTCCAACATGGCAAAGCAAGTAGCTGACCAGCTCATGAAAGGCGGCAAGGTTTCTCGTGGTTACATGGGTGCAACATTAGGTCCTATTCCCGCTGATGCCGCGCCTCTGCTTGGATTGAAAGAAGCAAAGGGTGCTTATATTGCGGGAATTGCTCCTCGCGGACCTGCGGAGAAAGCAGGCTTAAAGCAGGACGACGTTGTGACTGCGATTGACGGCAAAAAGGTAGATAACTTCGATGAGTTAACCTCGGATGTTATCTCGCGTGCTCCGGGCAGCGCAGTGACTTTGGATGTTATTCGCAACGGAAAACCGATGAACGTCAAAATTACGCTGGGCCAGCGTCCGACCGGCACCGATTTTGATAAACCCACTCGCCATGGCGACGATAACGGCAGCAATGACAACGATAATGATAACTCCAGCGGCGTGACTGCGCGGGGAATCAGCGTCGAAACGCTTACTCCTGAGTTAGCGCAACAGGCGGGAGCTGCGGATAATGTTCATGGTGTCATCATTACAGACATTGACCAGAGCAGCCCTGCTGCCGATGCCAGCCTAGGTCGCGGGTTGGTCATTACGGCGGTCAATCGTCATCCGGTGGCGAACGCAGGTGACTTTAAGCGCGAAATGGCGCAAGCTGGCGACAAGCCGGTGTTGCTCACCATCAACCAAGGTGGATCAAGCGCTCTGGTTGTAGTGCAGCCGAAGTAAGTGTTAAGTGATTGCTAAAAACTGTGGCCCGGATCGGCATCAAAGCTGATCCGGGCTTTTTGTATTCTCAGAGAGCAGAGATTTTGTGCTTAGTTTTCGTGAGTTTCTGAGGGAAGCAGCGGCAAAGGGAGAGCTGGTCAACGTGCTCTTTGAGGAGCAAATTTTTCAGTTAATCGGGCTGATTGATCGAGTCGTAAAACCGCTGGAAGATGCAAACATTGACTACGAACTGATTGGCGGCATGGCTGTTTTTATTCATGTCAACAAAGTTGACCTGACAGCAGCGAGAAATACAAAGGACGTTCATCTTCTGGTGAACCGCTCCGACTTAGGGAAGATCATCAAAGTTGCCGAGGCAAATGGTTTCCAGTTCAGGCCTGCTGTAGATGGTGACCTGCAGTTGTACGGCGACGATAAGAAACAAGCTGTTTATCTGGCTTTTGCCGGTGAGAAAACAAAACCCGAGCAGCTTCAACCAAATCCCTCCATTAGTCCCGTTAGGAAGTCCCTTTACGGCAGCGAAGTATGGATCATACCTGTAGAAGACCTTCTGCGCCTGAAATTGTCCGTGAATCGTCTTAAGGATCAGGTGCAAGTGCAGGATATGGATCGAACCGGATTAATTACACCTGCTATGGAGAGCAGTCTACCTCCGTTACTACTGCAAAATCTCCTGCACATTCGGGAGAGTGAATGAAACGTTGCTATTCTTCCGGCGCTCTTTGCAACCGTTGTGTTTTGGAAAAGTGTGAGCGTTCAGCCGAGGAGTCGGGCTATGTCGTTACCTTACGGCCAAAACCGATCAGCAATTTTCCAGATGGCCAGGATGTTTTTGTTCATCCAGTGAATCTGCCCGAAGAGGAAATCTCAAAATGGCGAGTAGACTGGCTGAGTAGCATTCCCAAGTTTTGCCTTTGTTGAGGGATGGAGGCTACAATCGCCACTGGATCTTCCCTAACTCCTGTATAGCTTTGCGCATGTTTTCCGCTTCTTCCTCTGAGATTGAAGCGGCAAGCGACAAAATTATATGTGCCTTCTCCTTCTGCGTAGCCTCCGCCACTAAGTAGCTTTCAATGGCTTCGTCAAGTATCTGCGAAAGTCCTTCCTGACCATACCGTGCGGCAAGGGATAACAAAGCGCTATGATGTTGAGGCTTTATTTCTACAGGAATACGCATGAGATTAGCATAATACGCATAGAGGAATACGTAGCAAAAATCCTCTATATGCTTGAGTGCCTTTCACGCAAATAATCGTAGCCTTTGGCTGAGTGGCTGCATCGAAGTTTATAGAAGAGAAAATCATGGTAAACAAAGATTTTCAGGTTCTTCCAGCGTTACCGCTGAAGAACACAATCCTTTTTCCCGGCTTGATGCTGCCGTTATCAGTGGGCAGGGACAGCTCCCTGAAGGCTGTGGAAGCGGCCCTTAAGACGGAGGAAAAGGAAATTATTTTAATCGCCCAGCGCGATCCGCAGCTCGATACGCCGCAGCAGGACGATCTGTATACGATTGGCACTAAAGCTGTTATCCGCAAATCATCGCGCCCTAATGACGGCATGATGGAAATCCTGGTGCTTGGCGTCGAGCGCGTGGTGGTTGTAAAGATTGACACGGCGGCCTCGTTCCTTTCCGCAAAGTACCGCGCCTTCCCTTTGCCGCATGATGGCGGTTCGGAAGTAGAGGCTCTTTCGGGCGCTTTGCTGGAGTTGGCTGCTAAAGCTATTGCGCTGGCTCAGCCTCAGTCGGCTGCGGAACTAACCCGTATGTTGGCGGGCAACGATGATCCGTTGCAGATGGCGTATCTGCTTGCCAGTATTTTTAGTTTGGACGTGGCCCGTGAGCAGAAGCTGCTCGAAGCGGAAACCCGCGTGGATGCGCTCCGCCTGATTCACTCGTTCCTGGCCCACGAACTACAGGTGCTGGAACTTCGCCAAAAGATTGCTTCCACCGCGCGCGATGAAATGTCGAAGGAGCAGCGCGAGTACCTGTTGCGTCAGCAACTCCGCGCCATTCAGCAGGAACTGGGCGAGAAGGATAGTGATAAAGCGGAAATTGATCTGCTGCGCGAGCGTTACGAAAAGATCACCCTTCCGGAAGAAGCGAAAAAAGAGTTTGAGCGGGAACTGGGTCGTTTAGAGCGGCTGCCTGCGGCCTCTCCGGATTTTCATGTCACCCGGACTTACCTGGAATTTGTTCTGGACCTGCCCTGGAATACGAGAACGGAAGACAATCTGGATATCGCCCATGCGCGGCAAGTGCTCGATGAGGATCACTTCGGATTGAAGGAGATTAAAGAACGCATCCTGGAACACTTGAGCGTTCTGAAGCGCAACCCGGAAGCAAAAGCTCCGATTCTTTGTCTGGTCGGCGCGCCCGGCGTCGGCAAAACCTCGTTAGGGCAGTCCGTAGCGCGGGCGTTAGGGCGCAAGTTCGAGCGGTTCAGCTTGGGCGGCATGCATGACGAGGCGGAACTGCGCGGACATCGGCGCACTTATATTGGAGCTATGGCGGGACGCTTGCTACAGGCCATGCGGCGCGCGGGCGCTTCAAATCCGGTTCTGCTGCTGGATGAAATCGATAAATTGGGGCGCGATTTCCGGGGTGATCCGGCGGCGGCTCTGCTCGAAGTGCTTGATCCGGAGCAGAATAAAACATTCCGAGACAATTACCTGGACATGGCTTTTGACTTGTCAAAGGTGCTGTTCATTACCACTGCCAACACGCTTGACACCATTCCGCAGCCCTTGCTGGACCGCATGGAAATTCTCCGGCTTTCCGGCTACAGCGAGGAAGAGAAGCAGCAGATTGCCCGCCGTTACCTGATTCCGAAGCAGATGAAAGCAACCGGGTTAACGGATGAGCAGATCGAGTTTACGGATGAAGGTTTGCAGGCGATCATCAGCGGCTATACTCGCGAAGCCGGTTTGCGGCGACTAGAACGGGCGATTGCGCGGGTCACTCGTAAAGTGACGCTGCAAATCGCGGAGGACCAAGCGGAAAAAGTGGTTGTCACGCCTGAAATTCTTAGCGAACTGCTGGGGCCGGAAATGTTCCTGCCGGAGCAGGCGCGGAAAACGGTTCCTCCCGGCGTGGTGACCGGTTTGGCTTGGACAGAAACCGGCGGCGATGTTCTCTATATTGAGACTGCGTTGCTGCCGGAAGGCAAAAGCCTGACCATGACCGGACAGCTCGGTGAAGTAATGCAGGAATCCGCAAAAATCGCGCAAAGCTACATTTGGGCGCATGCAGCGGACCTGGGCGTTGATCCCGACAAGATCAAAGGCAACGGCGTTCACGTACACGTCCCGGCAGGAGCTATCCCCAAGGACGGCCCCTCGGCAGGCGTGACGATGACCTCGGCAATGGCTTCGCTGTATACCGGTCTTCCGGCGCGCAGCGATATCGCCATGACCGGCGAGGTGACGCTGGCGGGCCTGGTGCTGCCGATTGGCGGCGTCAAGGAAAAGGTGCTGGCAGCGCGGCGCGCCGGTATTCGCCGGGTCATTCTTCCGGCTGGGAACAGGAAGGATCTGCGGGATTTGCCGGATCATGTGCGGCAGGAGATGCAGTTCCACTTCGTGGATCGCGTGGAGGAAGTGCTCTCGATTGTGATCCCGAACCTGAATGTTCGCTCCCTGGCTCTGGCAAGCTAATTTTGCGTGCGGCCCCAAGCTTCTGATTCAGAGGCTTGGGGCCGTTTTATTTTTGAACGGAAGTTTCCAGTTGACAAGTGTTTTTATTACGCACATGCTAGGTGCAGAGGGGTTTATGCGCTGCTCCCGCGTGCTTTTGTTTTCCGCTCTCTTATGCGGAGGTTTGGGATACAT
>CAXTWT010000039.1:17408-21070 GCA_964247955.1 uncultured Bryobacteraceae bacterium | reverse complement strand
GAATGAGACCAGGCGAGGAGTGGGTAGCTATAAAGTTTACAAAGTGTCTCGGCATTGTGCGGACATCATGAGACACAAGAACGCGATCTTCCTCGGCGGCAAGCTGTAGAACCTCAGGATCAGGGGTCGCATCAGCAATGATTCCCTGAGCTAGTTGAAAGTCAATGGCTGGGTTTCGTCGCCGAAGTCCTAGACCAACGTGTGGATTCAAGTCCGCATCGGCTTGAAACCGGAGTATCATGCCGACTTTCTTGATAGTTGTTCCTCGGTCTTTCGGGATCGCTCCAGCATTTCGGGCGGCATAGGGTGCTTCTCCCGTAATTCCTGCCAAAGCTCTTCTTGTTCTTGGAGATAAAGTTCAATCTCTTTCGGGTGTTCCAAGGTAAAGGTGATTACGCCGTATACCTTGGCGAGAGATCCGATAGACGGGTAGGACCGCAAAATGTCTTCGGGTAGTTGTCCATTACGGAATTCATATACGATTACGTCGAGGCCGATGCGCGTGTCAGCTACATAGTAGCCGCCCTCACAATAGTCTATGTATTTGCTCTGAATTTCTACGGCCATTTACCTATCCCTGAATATAGAATCCCGCCGATGCTCCGATCCAGTCAAGATTCCTGTTGAAGTCGACGCCCATCATCTTTCCCCTTCCGGTTCGAATGACCGTAGTCAACGGTTTCAGTTCAGAGCCGTTGTGGACGTACATGACTCGGATTTCCACCTTGGTGGGGCCGCTTGGGGTGTCTATCGTTGGAATGAAGTTTGCCTTTTCCTGCAAGATGAAATTCCGGCGTTCGTCCGGCGGAATGGCGTCTATCTCTTCCTTCGTGGGGCCGATTTTGACGCCAAATCCGGCGAAAGAGTAAAGCGGCTTCAGGACGTAGTTGTCGAGGTCGTCCGGCAGTTCCGCAATATCGCTTAAAAACTTAGTGGGCGGCACGCTCCCATGCCGGAACCAGGGCAGGGAAAACTTGCTCAGGCGGAAGAACCAGTTGGGATGTCCGGCCCATTCCACATCCAAGTCGTCTGTAAAGTTGAAAGCGGGTTGAACATTTTTTCTGAGAAGCTCATCGGCGATCACGCGGTTGTAGATCCGCTTGATGGGAACGCCTTCGAAGGTAAGCGTGCGTCCCTGTTTCTGAATTTCTGTGAGGGAAGCGATTTTGATTCCCAGAAGCCGTTGCGTCATCAGAAAATCGCCTGCAGTTTTTTGTTCGTAAGGATCGATTTCGAGAAGCACAACCTGTTCCGGCGCGTGTCCGTTCACAATAGCTTGTCTTAACGCATCGACAAAGGTTTCCGGCGTGCGGCTGTCCAGTAAATATGACAGCTCGGCTCCCACCGTTTCATTTAAACGATACGTCCGCTGGTACTCCTCCGCCATTGCCATCTGCAAACCGTAAATAGAAGGAAATCCCTGAATTTCAACCAGTTTAGGCTCAAGATCACCATCGTCTCCGCGCACCAACCCGAAGTCAGCTTGCACAAACAGCGGATGTTCCGGCTCGTTCGGGACACGAAATGGAGCGGGAATGGCAGCGTCCGATGCGCTTCGATACTCAGGGTTAGCCGCGAGCTGTTCGTAAAGCTCGCGGCCGTAGCGCACCATCTTATCCAGTAATGGCTTAGGCAGGAAAACCGGGGTTTCACTCAGTCGGAACTGGACGGGTATCCCAACACTGGCGTTAATGCCCCGGAGAAATTCCTCGTATAGTTGCGGCGTCCACCGTTCGTTAAAGCGTTTGCGCAGTTCTGGGATCACAATCGAATGTGACTATACCAGAAAGCGTCCGCCGCTCATAATTTGCCGGTCGTCAGCCCAGATGTCGAACTGCCGTCCGACCACGTCAATGTGGGTGGTGGATTTCCATTGCGCGCCGGTGTGTGCTCCGTACGGATCGCCGAAAGCCATATGGATGCCGGGTATTTTTTCGTCCTGCAAAATATTGCCGACAATTTCGCGGATGGCCAGATTCGTTCCAATCGCGAACTCGCCGACACGGTCGCTGTTTTCGTCGCGATGCGTGTACTCCCAAAACTCCTGTTCGAGAGCTTTGTTGGGGGAATGCGCGCTGGTGAGGCGATTGGCTTTTATTTCCAGCGTTAAGGGTGTTTCTTTTAAATCTCCGTATTTGGCGCACAGGTAATCGCCCACAACACCGTCGACAACATAGGTTCCGTTTACTTCCAGGGGCGATGTGAACGTTTCGCCGCCCGGAAGATTGCCCCACTTTTCGCAACTGATCAGGCCGCTGGTTTTGATCCATTTGTAGTCGGGCGTCAGGTCCGCCTGGATGTCCGTGCCGGCAGGCGTGGTGGCGCGAATGCAACGGGCCTTGTTGGCGATTTCCATCACGCGGAGGGTTAAATCATCCACTTGTTGGAAATCCGCGCGCATGCCTTCAAGCATGATCTTCTTTTCGATATTGACCATGTGGGCGTGGCGCAGCCGGTGACGGTTCACGACCTCGCACATCTGCATCCGGGTTCGCAGCTCGTTCGCTTGCGCCTGCACCGCAAAGATACTGACTTGGCTGGTTGCCAGATCGTTCAGCACCGCTTCCGGCATGTCGGTCAAAGGACGCGGCGCAAGATCCTCCAGCACAAACGTGTTGTAAGTGCAGCGGCGGGTTTCCAGTTCCGCCACCAGGCTGGCTGCGATCTCCTCGCTGGCTTGGTCGGTAATCACTGTCACTTTTTCAGAAGGTTGAACCCGCAGGCAGACATAAACAGCGTTGTGCGCGCCTTCGCGCAGTTCGGGGTCGAAATCGATGGTTTTCAGATTGGTGCTCATTGCGCCGCGCTTGCTGTTACTGATTCGGCCGTCAGGCCAGCCTCGGTTTCATAGACGATGTAATCAACCACTTTCGTGAGATCTCCTGTTTCCTGGAAGATCCGTAGTTGCCGGTCCGCGCCGGTTCCGTGCTCCAGGATGCGGTGAATATAGTTGATCTCTTCGCGAGAGTCTAATTCGTCCACAACATCATCCACAAATTGGAGATATTCATAGATGAGATCGCGGACCGGAACTTCGGTCTGCTTGCCGAAATCGATAAGCTTTCCGTCGAGTCCGTACCGCAAGGCTCGCCATTTATTCTCCATCAGCAAGGCGCGCTCGTAGATGCGGAAACTTTGATTTGCCGAGTGAAGCTTATAAAGCTTTGCGATGGTGGCCTGGATCAAGGCTGTTATGGCAATGGTTTCATCCGCCCGCATAGGCACGTCACAGATGCGGAACTCAAGTGTCGGGAAATGCGGATGGGGCCGGATATCCCACCAGATTTTCTTCGCATTGTCGATGCAGTTGGTTTTTACCAGCAGGTTGACAAATCGCTCGTACTCACCCCAGCTTTGAAACGTGTCCGGGATATTGGTGCGTGGGAATTTATCAAACACTTTGCAGCGGTAAGACTTCAGCCCGGTATCCATTCCCAGCCAGAAAGGAGAATTAGTAGATAGCGCCAGAATGTGCGGCAGGAAATAACGCGCCGCATTCATCAAATGAATCGCCGTTTCGCGGTCTTCCACGCCAATATGGACATGCAGGCCGAAGATCAGGTTGGCGCGCGCCACAATTCTTAAGTCTTCCACAATCGTCTCGTAACGCGCATCCGGGTAAATCTTCTGGTCGCGCCAATCCGAGAAGGGATGCGTGGCCG
>CAXTWT010000039.1:0-17308 GCA_964247955.1 uncultured Bryobacteraceae bacterium | reverse complement strand
CGCGCATCCGGGTAAATCTTCTGGTCGCGCCAATCCGAGAAGGGATGCGTGGCCGATGACGCTACCAATAGGCCGTTTTGCCTGGCAAGCTGGATGATTTGCGTGCGGAATTGCTTTAACTGAATGGAAGCGTCCTTAACGCTGCGACAAATGCCGGTGCCGATTTCCACCACGGACTGATGCATCTCGGCTTTTACTGCTTCTCTCAAAAAGAGTTTGCTTTTGGAGATAAATTCAGCTTCGATATGCGAGCGAAGATCCCGCGTGTGGGGGTCAATCGTCTGATATTCTTCTTCGATTCCGATAGTCAGACTTGGTTCCATTGCCTGTAAACTCCGAGTGAAAACAGAGTAACACCTGTTCTAGGTTGCGCTTGCCGCTGCGGCTCCGCCGCTCAGGAAATAACTCCAGTGGTACTGCGGCTGCGGTTGCTCCCGGCTGGTAGCTTTTGCGATGGCGAGCTGAGCGACGTTTTCCACCACCCACTCGAAATTTTCCTCCCCTACCGAATGAACATCCGCATCAGGAGCTGGGTTCAGGAAATCAATCGCGTACGGAATGCCGTCCTGCACTGCGAATTCTACGGTATTGAAGTCGTAGCCCAAGGCACGGCAGAGCGTGAGGCAGTCCTTCACGATGCGATTATGGAGTTCCTGTGTGCTTGCAGCGCCATCCTTAACGTACCGTAGATGATGCGGCTGCTTCGGATCATACTTCATGACTCGCACTTTTTCCCGGCCCACCACATAGCAGCGGAAGTACTCGTTGAACTCAACGGCGGATTGCAGCGTCATGCAGAGAGTTCCAGTCTGTTCATACGCGTTAAAGAACTCGTCGGGCGAGTCCACCTTATAAACGTGTTTCCAACCGCCGCCGCTGAACGGCTTGAGAAAGGCGGGAAAGCCGATGTAGTCAAAGACTTCTTCCCAGTTTAAGGGAAAGATCAGGTTCCGCATGGATTGCGTGGTGGTTCCGGGCGGATGCGACTTATGGGGGAGCACCACGGTTTTGGGCACGGCCACGCCGAGCTTGCTGGCAAGAGCGTAGTTGAAGAATTTGTCATCCGCGCTCCACCAGAAAGGATTGTTAATCACCACAGTGCCGGTGAGAACCGCGTTTTTCAAATAAGCGCGGTAGAACTCGATGTCTTGCGAAATCCGGTCAATAATGACCCGATAACCGCTCGGCTCGGCCATCTTGATTCCGCCGATATGAATGTGTTCGGCTGTAACGTCAGGAATGTTTTTGCTGTTGATTCGATCTACCAGCGCCCCTGGAAACGTGTTTTCCATTCCGTAGATGATTCCGATTTTTGGCATTTTTCCCTTCTCTCAAAATTTAAAAAAACTTAGTGGCCATGCGTTGCCACAAAGGCCAGTCGTGACGCTCTCCGCCGGTCCATACATCCAGCCAGTGCGGAATGCCGCGAACACCCAGCAGATGGGCCATACGGTAGTTTTCTCCTAAGCAGATGTCATGGTCGCCTACGGCCAGAACGAGCCTCATTTGGCCATAGCGTTCGAGAAACCACGGATCAGTGATGTTAGGAACATAGTCTATCGGATTATTGAAGTAGAAATCATTATCGTAATACCCGTTCATGAACGATCGCATATCAAAAGCGCCGCTCATCGAGACACAAGCTGAGGTCGCGTCCGGATGCTTCAGCGCGAAATTGAGGGCGTGATAGCCGCCCAAGCTGCAGCCAGTTACGCAAATTCGGCCTTGGCCGTTGACGCCTTTGATCAGAGGAAGCACCTCGTACAGCAGGTAGTTTTCATAAGCAAGGTGCCGCATGACGCGGTCGTGCGGATGGATCGAGCGGTTGTACCAGCTTTCCGAATCGACGCTATCCACGCAGAAGACCTGCAAATGACCTGCTTCAATTTTTTGCCAAACGGCGTGAATCATCCCGGCATTCTCATATTCGTAGAATTTGCCCTGGGAGGAGGGAAAGACCAGGATCGGCATGCCGGCGTGACCATAGGCCAGCAACTCCATATGGCGTCCGAGCCGGTGACTGTACCAATTGTGATAATCGCGGCGCATTTGTCGGATTCTGCTGTAAGAAACAAGCAGTCGCTCTCATCTTAGTAAACCCGAAGAATTTCCTTGTGTTCTTACCTGCAACCGGATGCGCGTCCTTTCATCTAAGGGCTATAGGTAGCCATACAGAGGCGCCGGCGATGACCGGGTGTCTTGGTAAACTGGCTCATCGGCTCGAAAATTCACGATTTGTCGCCGCCGAGGAGTGGGCGACATGCAAGTTATTGGATTGAAACGACGCTTAACAACTCTTATAACTTCCTTCGTGCTGTTGTTCGGTTTCCTTCCTCCCGCAGCCGCAGACGACCGGGAGGTTTCCCCTTCAGAATCAACAGAAATCATCACTAAGTACCTGCAAGCCAGGGGACAAGAAAACGAGTTGCGGGGCATGTCAATGGAGGTGGAAATCAATGCTGCCGTTCCCAAGCGGCAAGAAAGCGGAAAGCTTCGCGCTCTACGTATCATTTCGAGGGTAGGCCAGATTACGTATCGGCAGATAGCTTTTCAGGGTGCGAACTTCGTCAAAACGGAGATTATTGCCCGTTATCTGGCGGCGGAAGAGCAAGGGCAGGGGGATCAGGATATTGGAATAACCCCAACCAACTACAAGTTCAAGTATAAAGGCGAAGTGCCGTCGCAGGCGAATACGCCGGCGTACGTGTTTCAGCTTACGCCGCGCAAGAAGAAGGTAGGTCTGTTTAAAGGCGAAATGTGGATTGACAGCAGGACGTATTTGCCGGTCTTTGAAAAGGGAAGACTGGTGAAAAATCCCAGTATTTTCTTTAAGCAGGTTGATTTCAGGCGAGGTTTCGCCATTCAAAACGGCATGGCGGTTCCGTCCTATATTGCAAGCACGATTGATACCCGTTTGGTCGGCAAAATCGAGATCAGCGTCAATTTTTCAAAGTTTGCCCAAAGCCATGACACGGAAACAGGTGAGGATGCCTCCAATTCCTCTGCTGCTGTTCACCAGGCAACTCTCAAATAAGCCGAGGCGCGCCGTTTAATGTCGGCAGCGACCGTATGGGCCTTCGTAGGCTCTAATTAATTTCCTAGGGTTGAGTCTGGCCCTATAACCAAGTAACCTAAAGAGTAATACTCAGGAGTCCATGAGAACGCTTTTTCTTAACCCTCCTTCTTTTGAGGGCTTCGATGGTGGTGCCGGTTCGCGCTGGCCTGCCGCTCGCGAGATTGAATCCTATTGGTATCCGGTTTGGCTTTGCTATCCCGCCGGCATGATCCCCGACAGCAAAGTTCTGGACGCTCCGCCGCATAAGGTTTCTATTGATCAGACGGTTGCGATGGCACCTGATTTCGAACTCCTGGTGCTGTTTACTTCCACGCCCGGCTTCCATGTGGACGTAAAGATTGCCGAGATGATGAAGGATCTCAACCCGAAATTGAAAGTCGCCTTTGTCGGCCCGCATGTGACGGTTCGTCCGGAAGAAAGCCTGCGCTGCTCGTCGGCTATCGACTTCATTGTGAAAAAGGAGTTCGATTACCAAATCCGCGACTACGCTATGGGCAAGCCGCTCGACCAGATTCCGAGCGTGGTGTTTCGCAAGAACGGCGACTTTCAGCACAACCCGGACATGCCTCCCATTGAGGATCTGGATGCGCTGCCATGGGTGACAAAGGTTTATAAGCGCGATCTGGATTTCCGGCGCTACAACGTCCCGTTCCTGCTAAATCCTTACATCTCGTTCTATACGACACGCGGATGCCCGGCGCAGTGTACGTTCTGTCTCTGGCCGCAAACCCATTCCGGTCACCGCTGGCGGCTGCGTTCGAGCGATGACATCGTGAACGAGTGCCGCTACGCTCTCGAAAGCTTTCCCGGCTTGAAAGAAATCTTCTTTGATGACGACACTTTCAATTACCAGAAGGCCCGGACGGTTGAGCTTTGCAGCAAACTGAAGAATCTGAAATTCACCTGGAGCTGCACGTCGCGCGTGACCACGGATTACGACACGCTGAAGGCCATGCGTGATGCCGGTTGCCGCCTTTTGATTGTCGGTTACGAATCGGGCGATCAGCAGATCCTGAAGAACATCAAAAAGGGCGCAACCATCGACATGGCGCGCCGGTTTACGGCGAACTGCAAAAAGCTGGGCCTCACCATTCACGGCGACTTCATTGTCGGGCTGCCGGGCGAAACGCGGGATACGATTCGCAAGAGCATCGACTTCGCCAAAGAGCTGGATGTGGAAACGATTCAGGTTTCTATTGGCCACCCGTTTCCAGGAACCGAATTCTACGATCACGTCAAGAAAAATGGCCTGATTACGATTGACGAGAAGATGACGGACGACGCCGGGCATCAGCTTCCGAACTATCAGTATCCGGGTCTGGATCGCGCTGAGCTGGTGGATTGGGTCGAACGGTTTTACGGCGAGTTTTATTTCCGTCCCAAAGTGGCGCTGCGCCTGATCAGCAAGGCTATGTTCAACAACGAAGAACGCAGGCGGCTGTACAAAGAAGCTCGCGAGTATCTGGCTTTGCGCTCGAAGCGCAAGCAGTTTGTAAAGGAGCAAAAGCAGGAAAAAGAAGCGGCTGCTGTCCTCAGCGCGGGAGACTGAACTGGCGGTTGGAAGCGTTTTGAGTGCTGGCCGGGAGCGTTCGTCCAAAACGCGAACTCTGCTGCTGGTTCTTTCGGTTGTTGCCTTTAACGCCCTCGGCAATTTGTCGCTGGCTTGGGGCATGAAGCACGTAAGTGAGAGTGTCGGTTTGAACCCGCTTGCTTATTTACACGCCATGCTCAACCCAGCGGTTGCGGGTGGTATCTGCCTTTTAATTTTGTGGCTGTTGACCCGCATGGCTTTGTTGAGCTGGGCGGATTTGAGCTTTGTGCTGCCGCTCACGAGCCTTGGCTATGTGCTGGCTGCGGTGCTAGGAAAGGTATTTCTCAACGAAACGGTTACGGCAGAGCATTGGGCGGGAACAATCCTGATCTTTGCCGGTACGTTTCTGGTAGGAAGCACGGAAAGCAAAACAAATGAAAAGGCGAGGGATGAAAGATGAAATGGCTCTTGCTTTCCGTGATTGTCATTGCTACGGTTCTCAGCGACCTGCTGCAAAGTTATGAGATGAAGCGCAGCGGCGAGCAAAGCGTGGATGTGCGCGGTCTAGCCCGATTACTTCGCATGATCGTCAGCCGTAGTCCTCTGGCGCTAGCTATCTTCTGCATGGCGATTTCATTTTTCGCCTTTATGGCATTAGTGCAGATTGCGCCGTTGAGCTTTGCCGTTCCCGCCTCGGCGGCCACGTTTGTGCTGGAAACGATTTTGGCAAAGCTGGTGCTGCACGAACATGTAGGCAAGCGGCGCACAGCGGGAACCTTGCTGGTGCTGGGCGGCGTGATTTTGCTGGCGAAGTAGGAAGCAATCCGTACCCTGCCGACTTTATTTCCAGGTAGATACAAACAATCGGTATGGTTTAACGCCAGCTCTTCGCGTCCCGCTCCGATCGCCGCTAAACTAAGCCCGCGCCTTCTCTGGAGTAGGTAAATTTCTGTCAGGTCGTCGCCGGACGTGCCGACACATCATTTCGTATACTGGATTGGCCGAACAGCATGGCTGCCGTTAGTTGTTTCGACTGATAAAACTGTATTGATGCTGATTAATAGCGTAGAAGATCCACATGAGAGGAGATTTGATGATGTGTATTTTGAATGCTCTATGTGTGGCTTGCATAGCGATGGTAATCGGTTTTACACACACTGCGTCCGCCGCTGACATTCTGATCGCCGACACAAAATCACAGCCGGAAAGTTTGACTGTGGCGCCGGGAGGCGTACTGATCGTTGGCAGCGCCAGTACGCCATTTGTCTACCAGGTGCGCTCCGGCTCATCTACCGCCGAAAAATTTATCGACGCCAGTGCCGAAGGCCCCGGGACATTTTTCTTCGGCATGCTGGCAGATGCCTCCAGTAATACTTTGTGGACATGCCAGTTGACTCCGGTGCCAAACACCGCTCCCGTGCAGCGGCACACCGCCCTGAGAGGCTTCGACCTCTCCACGGGCGCGCCGAAAATCCGCTGGAACTTGCCAGGCGACAATAGTACGTGCAACGATTTTTCCATCGGGCCGGATAAAGCGCTTTATGTAACCGATACCGCCAACGGCAAAATCTACAAACTGCCGCCGGGTGCTTCCACGGCAGAGCTATTCCTGGAGCATCGGGCGCTGATGGGCATTGACGGCATCACCTTCCTGGACGGCACGCTCTACGTGAACAACGTGATCTCCAACAATCTTTATCGCATCCCGGTCGACGCGTCCGGCAAGGCGGGACAGCCTGTTGATATTTGGATGGACCAGCCGGTCAAGGGACCTGACGGCATGCGCGCGGCGAACGGTAAGCTCTTTGTGGCGGAAAACGGCAGCGGTAAGATTTCCGTCATCACGGTTCATGGAGACAAAGCAAGCATCACTGTGATCAAGGAAGGACTCAAAACGCCCACTGCAGTCGAACCTGCGGGTGACACTCTCTGGATTGCGGAACGCGGCGCCGGCAAGGCCGTCTCGATCCCCATGCCCAAGTAGCTTGCGACGGTAGCGGGTTCTTCACAGGCAAAAACGCAGTGTTACTCTGTCTCTCAACTATCGCCAAATGGAGTTCCCGAGTCGCTTAAGGCAGGGGCTCAGAAGCAAGGAGAAATGACGATTCAACTGACGAAAGCGGCGTTCCTTTTTACCGTGGCGGCTGTGGCGACCTGGGCTCAGGTTAATGCGGGCGAACAGAAGCCCGAAACCGAACTGCCCTTCACCATGACCACGGTGACTGCCTTTAAACTGCCCTGGCGTTTGGCCTTTCTGCCCGACGGCCGCATGCTGATCACCGAAAAGCCCGGCCCTGTTTGGCTCGTGTCCCAGCAGGGAGAGAAGATCCTGGTAGGCAATACGCCGCCCGTCTATTTTCAGGGCCAGAACGGGATGCATGGCGTCTTCCTCTCGCCCCATTACGCCGCAGATCACAGCATCTATCTCACTTACGCCGAGCCGGGTGACTATGGCGGCGGTCTCGCGCTGGCCCGCGCCAAGCTGCGCGCCACCGCCGCCTCGGCTACACTGGAAAATTTTGAGGTGTTGTGGCGCCAGATGCCCAAGGGCAAAGGCGGCCAGGAAGGCGCGGCGGTCGCTTTCTCTTCCGACGACAAGTATCTGTTTCTGGCGGTGGGCGAACGCCAGCGCTTCACCCCTGCCCAGGACCCGGACCAGCCCGAAGGTAAGATCCTGCGCCTAACTCTGGACGGCAAGCCCGCGCCCGGCAATCCCAACTATGGCAAAGAGGGCGCTCGTACGATTCCCCTGATCGATCCGCCAAAGGACACCGAAGCCGCCAAGACCGCAAAGGTAGTGAGTACTTATACCTTTCCCGGCCCTAACCTGATTCCGGCCGAAACCTGGAGCAGCGGCCACCGCACGCCCTACGGACTGGCGTTTTCACCTACCGGCGAACTATGGGAGGTCGAGCATGGCCCGCAAGGCGGTGACGAGCTGAACCTGATTGAGCCGGGCAAGAACTACGGCTGGCCGCTCGTCTCTTACGGCGAGAACTATAACGGGGTGCCCATTCCCAAGCCCGACACGCGCCCCGATCTGACAAAGCCGGTGATCTATTGGGCGCCGGTAATCGCGCCGGGCAATCTGATGTTCTACCACGGCACGCAGACCTTCCCGCAATGGAACGGCAACGGCTTCATCAGCGGCCTGGTAAGCATGTCGCTTAACCGCATTATCTTCGATGGCCATGGCGGCGCCAAACCCGCTGAGCGCTGGAACGTAGGTCACCGTATCCGCGATGCGGAAGAAGGCCCTGATGGCTCGCTATGGATGCTGGAAGACTCTAGTCCAGGCGCCCTGATCCATGTGACTCCTAAGTAACCATTTCGCATTCAGTAAATAAAAAGCCAAAGGGCCGAAGCAATCTGAAAATGCCGGCGAACAAACCCGAGCGAGAATGAAGCGCCGCACCTTCAAAGAGAACTACGTTTAACAAGCGAAGGCCAACTAATTTCCGGTGGCCCGTAATGGGAGCAATTCGAAAACTAACTGGCCGTTAACAGGCGTTATCGTTTGATAACAGGCGAGGAGCGCCCGGAGATGCCATCTTCTGGCCAAATAAAAAGGTGAGGAGCTTCGGCGTTGGCTGATGCTTGCACTAGGCTCTGCCCTAATTGTGTACCGGCTATTGAGGAAGCAAATAAAACTTTGCGATGGCGCCTTAGCACGCAAGCCTCTGCCTAAATTGCCAGTCTGTAGTTAGTTTGCATTCCTTCGCGTCTCGGAGGCCGAGGCTCACATCTACAGTTTGCGCGTTAGTGCGAATGAAAGCATGGCCTGATTTCCGAATGCGCCGTGTTCAGGCGCAAGTGCTCACGGCTTGAGCCATCGCTAGACTTCACCAATTTGATCAGTGCTCCGTTGTCCACTGTCTTGACAAACGGTGGCGGACCTCCCCTACATTAGCGGTGCGCTCTCGTACTTGCGAAGTGCGATGTCTACCGTTGCTGCCTTGATGTCCACACGCGGCACGGGTTGTGGCAAATGACAATAGGTGAAAGCTGCGGCGCAGTAATCGTCTTGCCTTTCCGCCAGCGCGAAGGCGCTGAAGGGCGCGCCCTGAATATTTCGAGCCCAACCGTTTCCTGCCAACTTGTACTTCATGCTTAAAGCATCAATTCGAGACTCCTCGCCATGAGGCACCATAATTGCTCCGATTTGCTGAATGGTGGCGGTGAACGTTTCGCGAAAGACAATCGGGTCAGGAAGATGCCATCGATAGAAGCTGACGAAATCGGGAACAGGGCCGGTCGGCGTTTTTTGCCGCGCGGGATCTACTACGTGTATAGGGACACCCGCGTAAAGGGCCGTATGCTTTCCCATGCCCCAAGCGCTTCCCACATAGTCTTCTAGTCCCGTTCCACAAATCGTTGGCCATTTTTCATCACCGTCACGATAGACCTTGAACTCGCCTTCACCGTACCAGCTCATATCGTCGCGGAGTACCCGAACGCCTAAGGCAGACCCAAGGAAACGCCCCGGCCCACGCAGGCCGCTGGCAATTACGAAGTCCTTTTGCAATGTAGTTGGGTTCTCGCGACGGAATGACACGTGTAAGTAGCCAGTATCTGCGGCTACATCTTCGAGCGTGTAATTAATTTGATAGTAGAACGGTATTGAAACTGCACTGCCGTTCGTGAACTCCATGCGGAGTCTTTTGCGGAAAGGTATAGGAAAGTAGGCGTTAAATCCTCTGCCCTCCGCCACCGAGGTCAATGCGGAGAAGTATGCGGTAGGTCGACCGTGCGGCAATCCGAAAAAGTCAAGGCACGGCACTGAAATGCTTGGATAATCGAGCTCATCGTAAGAGACTTCCAATATTGCAGATCGCATCTGTTCCGGTATAGATGGTGGAAAGGTCATCCAGAGATGACGGACTCGCCCCGGGCCTTTAATGTCGGCTAACATTACCTTTTCACCTGGGGCAATGAGGCGTGCTGGAGACCCTTTGCGTCCGTTCGCTGCAGTTCCGCCGCCCCCGCGCTCACCGCTCGGGTTTTCGAAGCTGATAGACCGACTGTCGATGCTGCTGTCGATACGCGCGGAGTCGTTAAACAGTTCCATTAACCATCCCCTTTTGACTTCGATGCTAGAGCAGCGCGGCCAAAGCACAGCCATAATACATTCGATTCAACTTGCTGTGATAGAGCGGCTGTACTCGCAGTACTCTTGGGTGGGACTGGCACGTTGGCTATCGCTAATAGTCCTGGGAACGAAACTGCTACTCGGCTTGCGTACAAAATCACCGTCCTTCGATTGACCACTGTGTTCTCCTTCCAGGCTCAGAACAATACGAATTATACAGTGGACTTAAAAGCCGGCACGCCGGAGAGGCAGAGTCTGCAGATCAGCTCGTGAGTAGTCGCGAAGGGTTTAGGAACCCAGATCAGGACGCTCAGCAGATCGAGACTGATATACGCCGTTAGGGGTAAAATTGCCTTCTCAGGCCCGAACCGGCCAGTTGACCTGACCTCCGCGATGCATCGCCAAGTTCCCGATGTGCCCGGCGCGGGCTGCCGCTATACCTGCTTCTACCGGCGCGTTCGGCTCCTGGCGGCTTTTCACGCAGTCAAAGAAGTTCCGCATGTGGTCTATAGTGCCGTCCCGGTAGCCGTGCTCGGTTAGGACCGGGTTGCCCTTGGGTACGCCTTCGCGATACAGCTCAAAGCCGGAGCGCGTGAGTTTGATGGTTCCCTCCGTTCCCCGGAACTCCAGGCCGCCGTCATCAATCGAGGAAACCATGGTGCCCTCATAGCCGACCTCGAAACCGGGATACCGGAAACCCGCCTGCACCGTATCGGGGCATTGCCACTGCTCGAAGAAGTATTTGTCACTGATGATTTGCGCCAGATGGGGCTGCGGCGTTTTCATCGCCCACTGCACCACATCGATCCAATGCGTGAACAGATCGGTCATCGCGCCGCCGCCAAAATCCCAGAACCAGCGCCAGCGCCGGAACTTTTCTTCGCTGAACGGCTGATCGGGCGCCGATCCCAGCCACCGCTTCCAATCGAGCAGTTGCGGATCGATGGGGTCGGCAGGCCAATCCCTTTGATAGTTCTGATACCAGTAGGTGCGCACCTGGGTCACGCGTCCAATGCTGCCGCCCTGGATCAGATCCACCGCGCTGCGAAAGTGCGGCCAACTACGCTGCTGCATCCCGCACTGCAGGATGCGCTTATTGGAAGAATGCACGGCGCGCGTCAGCAGCTCGCCTTCCTCGATGGTGTGGGTGACCGGCTTTTCCAGGTATACATCCTTGCCCGCCGCCAGCGCGTCAGAAGCCATTTTTACGTGCCAATGGTCCGGAGCGGCAATAATCACGGCATCCAGTTCTTTCAAGTCGAGCACTTCCCGGTAGTCCACATGCGTGGTGGCGATGTTACCATCGCGCTGTTTCACCGCCTCCAGATGCGGAGGGTACACGTCGCAGGCGGCTACTAACCGGTAAGGACCGGATTGATCCGCCGAGTGCAGCAGAGTCTTCATCCGACCGCCGGTGCCGATAGCTCCGACCCGGAGGGTGTCATTGGCCCCGCTCACCTGCGAGGCCGCCAGCGCCGTCATGCCGCCAGCCATCAGGAAATGGCGACGGTTTGTTCTGGTTTGCATCTCTCCTATTGTGATACGGGCCATGTCGGAGAGTAATTCAAACAGCTTGTTCTCAGGCGGTAACCGTCATTGTACTTAGATGAGCAACCTTCTGTTATACTCCGCTCTAAAGATCGCTACTTGATAACACTCGTCGCTGTCTTGTTGAATGAGGAGGCCCTTTGAAAAATCTGTTAAGACCCCGGATTTCCGCTTTTGCCGGTACCTTAGTTGCTCTACTGCTAACCGGCCCGATTCACGCAGCAAGCGTTACCGGCGCCATTTATGAAAACAACATTACGGGTTCTCAAGATGCCATTCCGGCAAACGTACCATCAACCATGCCTGATGTTACCTTTACGACGAGCAGCCCGATCAATTTCGCTTCCGGCCCTGCTTACACGATTGGCGAATTTCTCAATTCCGGCACCGGCTCTACCATTCTTACCGGTTCTAGTGAGTTAGGAAATACATTAAACAACACATTGTTTAATTTTGTAGGAACAGTGAGCGTAACGAGCGGGGAAACATTTACGGCCGGCCACGATGACGGATTAACTTTGATTATCGACGGGATCACTGTCATTAGTGCTCCGTTTGGCACCTCTTATGCGCTGACTACCAGCACATACACTGGGCCTACTGGCACCTATGCTTTCCAACTCGTGTACGGTGAAGCTTTCGGACCACCGGCGGGTATAACAGTAAACTTGCTGCTCCAAAGTTCCACAATCCCTGAGCCCTCCTCAATTTTTCTTCTGGGAGCGGGTTTGCTGGGAGTTGGCTTCCGCCTCAAATACAAGTTCAATTCTTGAGAACTGGGTTCACGCGATCTGTTTAGTCGCGTGTTTATCTCTTCTGGACGATTCGCACTGTTTTCATGATGCTCCAAAGGTGCGTATTGATGTCGTGGACCTGTGCCGGTGTGAGCGCTTGAATATTGTCCGCCACGCCCGGTGAAACGACGGCGACGCCCGTTTCGAAAAGATAACAGACACCCACATTGTAGGTTGCATAAAGCTTCCCGGAGACGGACTGAGACATGCCAGCACTGCCTGTCTCATATACAGAGTAGGAATGATTGGCGGTTGTGACCAACGAGTGCCTAGGAGTGTCTGCCAGGGAAGCGGCCTTGGTCTTGCACTCGGCCGCGTTCGCCACGGGAAGCACGGAATAAACGAACCCGACACCTTCCAGGTTCGTCCCTGCATAGGGGCCGACGATTTGATCGCGTGGGAAACCACCCTCTTCGTACGCAAACCCTGCAACCGACTGGCTTAGGTCCGATTGAGTCAATACCGGTGGGTAATAGCCGAACTGCGTGCCAGCCTTCCAGACAGAGGGGTAGCGGAAAGTGATGCCGTGCTGCTGGTCCGTGTAGGTCGAGTTAAGCGACCATACCTGCTGAAGGGTGAAAGGCTTTGAAAGATTCGCCGCCGGCATGCCCGGCAGTGTAAATCCATGAAAGATGAAAACACTTACCAGAATCGCCATGAGTAGGGATCGGAGCATCACTCGACCTTTCTAGGCCAGCGTATAACAACGACTCATCCCTGGTCCGGCGCTGACATCCTAATTCCTGTAACTTTCCGCTTGCTTCCGGTAAATACAATGCAGGGATGACCGACGAAGAGCTACTCCGGCTGGCACGCGAAGGGCACGAGGAAGCGTTCGCCGAACTCTATGGGCGCTATCGTGATCCGCTGTTCCGGTTCGCTTACCGCATGACTTCCGCTGTCGACGCGGCGGAAGATCTGATCCATGACTGTTTCCTAAGTTTGTGGCGGCGCTCGAACGGTTTTAGCCCGGAGCGCGGCTCGTTGCGAATGTTTCTCTATGGCGCGGTGCGGAACTTGGCCCTTAAACGGATGCGGACGAATCATCGGGAAGAGCTGACGGACGATTTTCCGGACTGCGGGATCGATGCCGTCCAGTTTGAAACGGTTGCCGCTGACGAAGTCGCTGTCGCAGTCCAGGAAGCCGTAACAGCGCTGCCTCCGCTTTACCGCGAAGTCCTTTTACTGGCTGATTACGAAGACCTCGGCATGGCGGAAATCGCCGAGATCGTCAACGCGGAGGTCGGGACCGTGAAAGTTCGCTTGCATCGCGCCCGCATGCAGGTAAAGAAACATTTGGCGGGACACCCCATGTGTTCTGCCGCGAAGGGGAAAGTTCATGGATGATGAGGATTTGAAGCGAGTTCTTAAGGCGTGGACAACGCCGTCTCCCGGACCTGCGCTTGACCGCACCGTGCGTGAGTCCTGGATGCGATCCACATCGCCGAGACAGTGGCGGATGCCGTTATTGGTAACGGCGGCAGCGCTGCTGGCTGTCGTTTGCGTTCTTGTCATGCTGGAAATGGAGCGAACGCGGCAAGAGCGCATTCCCGCGCTCACCCGCGTTGTGACGGATGGAGATCTCTCCGGTTTCGTTCCGATACGGGAAATTCATGTGAGTGTTGAGAGGAGAAAGCTTGTTCGATGAACACGAAATTGCTGTTTGCACTTTTGCCGGTCCTGCTGTGGTCGGAACCGGATACCATTTTAGGAACAGCCAGCGTTTCAAATGATCAAATGCGCGTGCTGTTCACCACCCGTTCCAGCCAATCGGAGAAACCGAGCGCTACGGGTAGCGGCGTGACGTTCGGCCAAAACAAGAGGATTTATCGGGAGTTCACCGACGGCAAGCGTTTGGTGTTCGGGTACGGCATGGATATCACTCCAGTTGGCGCTTGGTTCAAGGTCAAGATTGTGCCGCTTGGACAGGACTACATCACAAAAGCGTCCCAGAAGCTTTCTTTTGACCGCGAACATCCGCCTACCGTAAGCGCCCCGCGCGAACTGCCCGGTCTATACGACGGAGACAAGGCGAGCATTGAAATCCTGAAGAATCCCGCAACCGGGGAAGTCATTACCGAGACAATCGAGATTTCCCTTCCGGCACCGCCCTCCGCGCAACCCGCACATACTGCCGGCATGGGTTTCACGGATCTGGCTGTTACGATCGACGGCGTATCGGTTGTGCCCAGTTCCGGAACCGGCGGCGGAGGCGTTTGGGGCGACGGCATCCTGATGGTTTATGTGCCGGGACACGGCTCCTTTTACTTTTCCCGGCAGCCTGTGTCCGGTTACAATTTCGGGAAGATCGGCTTCGTAGACGGCGGAAAACTGACTTTCACGCTGGACAAAACGCGCTACGAATTCGTGTCGCAGACAGACATGCTCGGCGGAGCTGTAAGCGGCGAGGTCTGGATTTATCACGACACGCGGCCTCCCACGGCGGACTGGGTAAATCTTACGGATGATGCCCCTATTCACATTTCGACAGCTGGCACCATGGATGCATACTTCAAGAAAGAGTAGAGTCCGGCCATTTGGTCAAATCAGATCAATGGCTATGCGAAGCAAGGTTTCACCAAAGCTTTTTTGGTTGCTGTTTGCGCCTCCGGCAGCTTATCAGTTAATTGCCTTAGCTGCCGGGTTCCGGCAACTTTGGCGAATAAAAGCGCAGAAGCCTTCTCCCCATCCTGACCCACCCGGCATTTCGGTGCTGAAACCCTTGCGCGGACTTGATCCCAACACCGAGGAGGCTTTCGCCTCTCAGGTGAAACAGTGCTACCCGAAGTTTGAAATTTTGTTTGGAGCGCGGAATGAAAACGATCCAAGCGTTGCGGCGGTTCGGCGATTGGGGAACGACAATCCCCAGGCGGCCATTCAATTAATCATCGGCGCTCCCGAAACGCCGAATGGAAAGGTCGGCGTTCTCATGGCGCTTTCCGAGCAGGCCCGTTACCCCATCTGGGTTGTTAACGACAGCGATATCCGAGTCGATCCTGATTACTTGGCGACCGTGGTCGCGCCCCTTGCTGATCCGGCAATTGGCATGGTGACTTGCCTTTATCGCGCCATGGCCCATACGGTTCCCGCAGCATGGGAATCGTTGGGAATCGCAACGGATTTTATGCCTTCTACGCTGGTAGCCCAGCTTCTCGGCGTGCGGGAATTTGGATTTGGCTCCACTTTGGCGTTCCGGGCGGAGGATTTACAGCGCGTGGGCGGCTTCGCTGCGCTTGCCGATTACATCGCGGATGATTACCAGCTTGCGAAGCGCATCACTTCTTTCGGCAAACGTGCAAGCCTTTCGGCTTATGTCGTAGAAACGTCCTTGGGCGAGGCGTCATGGAGCGGCGTGTGGTTTCATCAACTGCGCTGGGCGCGCACGATTCGGGCTTCCAAGGGCAGCGGTTATGCCGGGTTGTTTATCACGCATGCCGGATTGTGGTCTTTCGCGCTGCTCTGCGCGGGCGCTCCGGCCTTGGCGTTTCTGCTTTCCGCTCTGCGCGTTTCCTCGGCTTTTCTGACAGGCGGAGTCATTCTTCGCAGCACGATTGCAAGAAGTTTTTGCTGGCTTGCTCCGCTTTGGGATGGGTACGCCTTTGCCGTTTGGACTGTTTCGTATTTCGGACGTGAAGTGCGTTGGCGGGATCGAGTGCTTCAAATTGATCGTGAAGGGCGGATTGAACCTTAGCTCCGGCCCGCTACGGCGAGGAATTGTTCCACTTGCGCACGGGTGGGAAGGGAAGGAATCGCCCCCGGTTTCGTGACCGAAAGAGCTGCCGCCGCATTGGCAAAGCGGGCCGCCTCCGAAAGACTTGCCCCCTCCGTGAGAGCCGTGGCCAAGGCGCCGTTGAAGGTGTCGCCCGCTGCTGTTGTGTCAACAACCTCCACGCGGAACCCGGCGGCTATCATGGCGCTGCTTGCGTCGGCGATGAGGCATCCCTGCTCGCCCATCTTGATCATCACGGTTCGCGCGCCACGGCGCTGTAGCTCCTGTGCGGCCTGTTCCGCTTCCGCCCTGTTTTCCGGAGTTTTGGATGCTCCCGTGAGAAACGCCGCTTCCGTTTGATTGGGCGTCAAAATGGACACCGACCGTAACAGATCGTCCGATAACTCCGCCGCCGGAGCAGGATCAAGAATCGTGACCACACCGCGCTCGTGAGCTGTCTTCATCGCGGCTTCCACAGCCGGAAGCGGGATCTCCAACTGGCACAGCAGAAAGTCGCCCCGCTGCAAATTTACGACGGCGTTCTGCGCGAACTCGACCGACACTTTCCCGTTCGCTCCCGGAGAGATCACAATGGCGTTCTCTCCGTGGGGAAGAACGGCAATCAGGGCGCTGCCGGAAGCGGCATCCGCCGCGCTCACCTGTGCGGTGTTCACGCCCGCGTCTCGTAAAGCCTGCAATAAGCGGCTCGCAAACACATCGTTGCCCACCAGGCCGGCCATGGCTGCGTTCCCGCCGGTCCGAGCCGCCGCGCAGGCTTGATTCGCACCTTTGCCGCCGACAAAGATCTGCAGGTCTCCGCCCCGCAGCGTTTCGCCGGGCCGGGGCAGGCGCGGCACGCGCTGCACCAGATCAATGTTGAGGCTGCCGAGAACCAGAATCTGTTTCATTCGGCATCCACCACGCAGCGGAAGCCGAGCGTGCCGGAGCGGTCGTAGCTCGGGGCCATGAGCAGCAGCTTCCCGTGCTGGTCGTTGCGATACGCTTGCGGGAAGTACCAGATCGAGCCTTGCGGCTGATAATGGTTGCCGCCGCGCAGAATGCCTCCCCGGGTGTGTTCATCGACGTATTCGTCCGTCCATTGCCACACGTTGCCCACCAGGTCCATGACGCCGAAGGGACTCGCGCCGGCCGGATGTGCGTCCACATTGTCCGGTTCCGGCAAGACCCGTCCTTGCGCCGGTGGGGGAACCGCCGCCGCTTGCCACTCGTTGCCCCAGGGATACAGGCGACCGTCAGTTCCCTGCGCGGCATACTGCCACTCCCACTCATGCGGCAACCGCTTGCCCGCCCAGTGCGCGTAGACGCGCGCGTCTTCCTGCGACACCCAAGTCACCGGTTTGTTGTCCCACCCGGCCGGATATGAGCCGTTTTTCCAATCACGCAGAAAGTGTAAGCGGTCCTTCGGCTCGTAGCGCGTCACATCCAAAAACTTTTTAAATTGAGCATTGGTGACCGGGTATTTGTCCATATAGAACGGCGTCATCGGCATCCGATGCTCATGAAACCGGCGCGGGGTGTCTTCCCAGGGATACTGCACATC
>CAXTWT010000038.1:15579-21607 GCA_964247955.1 uncultured Bryobacteraceae bacterium | reverse complement strand
CCTGGGTTCCGTACAACCTCAACCCATTTCCAGTTACGGTGCATGGAACCACTTACCAGCCCGCAGTGTGTAATGCAGGACCATGTGATCCTCGCGGAATCGGCATCAACTCCATCGTTCAGCAGCTTTGGACCAAGTACATGCCTGAGCCGAATAGCCTGAACGCAGGCGACGCCCACAACACAGAGGGATTCCAGGGACAGGTATCACTGCCGACGACATCGAAATTCCTGGTGGGCCGCGTGGATCATGACTTCGGCGAGAAGTGGCGCTTTTTCGGCAGCTATCGGTACTATGCGCTGAGCACGCTAACCACCAATCAGGTCGATATCGGCGGGGCTCTGCCGGGCGACACACTGGGCACACCCGTTTCCCGCGCTCCCCGTCCGCAGAAACCCAGCTTCTTAGTAGGAGGCTTGACGACGGCCATCAACCCGACCACTACCAACGATTTTCGTGTCAGCTATACCAGGATCTGGTGGCAATGGGCCACGTCCGCCGCTCCCCCGCAATTGCCGGGGTTGGGAGGAGCGCTGGAGATCGGCGGTGAGAGCGCAAACGCGCTCATTCCCTATAACGTGAATAATCAGAACACCCGGCAGCGCTTCTGGGACGGCCATGACACGATGTTGAAGGATGACGTCACCAAGATCTGGGGTAATCACATTGTTCAGCTTGGTGGGAATTTCCAGAGGAACTGGGACTACCATCTGCGCAACGACAACGGCCAAGGCATTAATACCTCGCCTGTCTATCAAATCGGCAACCAGGTTGCGGGCACCGCTTATACCGATGCGACCCAACCGGCGGGTCTGCCGAGCAGCCAGGTAAATAACTGGAACAAGTACTACTCCTACGTGCTAGGCATTGTGGACCAGCCGCAGCAGTTGTTCACGCGCAGCGGCTCACAGCTAACGCTGAATCCGGTCGGAACGCCGATGTTCGACCAAGACACGATCAACTTCTATAATATCTACGTTACCGATTCCTGGCACATTAAACCGACGCTGACGTTGACTTACGGCCTCGGTTATCAGATCGAGATGCCTCCGGTAGAGCAGAACGGCAAACAAGTGGAACTGGTCGACAGCTCCAGCCATCCTATCGGCTTCGACAATTACTTCAATACGAAATCGGCAATGGCATTGCAAGGTCAGGTTTACAACCCGACGCTCGGGTTCGCTACCATCGGCAACGTTGCGGGCGCGAGCCATAAATATCCTTTCAATCCGTTCTATGGCGGGTTGAGCCCGCGCGTTGCGGCAGCCTGGAATCCGACATACAAAGACGGTATCCTGGGAAAAGTGTTCGGCGACGGCAAGACCGTGATCCGGGGAGGATACGGGCAGATTTACAGTCGCCTCAATGGTGTCGGTTTGGTGCTTCTGCCATTGCTGGGCGTAGGTCTTGGCCAGCCGGCAGCTTGCGTCGGAGCTTCAATATCAGGTCAATGCCTGGGCACCGGCACCGTAACTCCGGCCACCGCGTTTCGAATCGGAACCGACGGTCTGGTTGCGCCGATTCCGGCTCCTTCGCAGACGCTTCCGCAGCCCTATTTCCCTGGTACGAACGGGACATCGGCGGCGGGCGCGGTGTCGGTGCTTGATCCAAACTTCCGGCCTGCCGCGACGTACAACTTTAACTTCAGTATTCAGCGTGAACTCACGAAGAGGATGCTTTTCGAAGTCGGCTACATCGGACGGAAGATCAGCCACGAGTTTCAGCAGCGGGATCTCAATGCAGTGCCGACCATGCTGACGTTAAACGGCCAGAGTTTCGCATCCGCGTTTGCGCAGACCTACTTTGCGGTCGCCAGGGGCAATACGCCGGCGCCGCAGCCGTGGTTTGAATCGGCGCTGGGAGGCGCTGGTTCCGCATTTTGCACAGGCTTTTCGAGTTGCACTGCAGCGGTAGTCGCCAACAAAAGCATGAACCAATTTATCTCGCTGACCCAAGTGTTCCAGTTATGGTCGGCTCTGAGCGGCACTAAATCCTGGGCCTTGGGACGCACGATTCCGAGCAGCACAGGCGCTGGATTCCCGTCCGGTCAGGCGGTAGGCATCAATGCTGACGATAGTTCCGGCAGCGGCAACTACAACGCGCTGTACACCACCTTCACGACGCGGGACTGGCATGGTGTTACGACGACATCAAACTTCACTTGGGGCCGCGCTTTAGGGACCGGCAGCGAGTCGCAGGCTACATCCGGGTACACCACGCTGAATCCCTATAACGTCCGTCAATCGATGTACGGCCCGCAGTTTTTTGACTACAAGTTTCTTTATACCCAGAGCTTCCTGTGGTCCGAGCCGTTCTTCAAGGGCAGTAAAGGTATCCTCAAGTACGCGCTTGGCGGCTGGCGGTTCGGCGCAATTATGACGGCGCGCAGCGGCGCGCCTTTGGCCGTGGGCACGATCAGCGGAGGCGGCTTCAGTGAATCCTTTGGCGAAGGCCAAAACTCAAACACGAATGAAAATGTAAGTTTTGGCCAGGACGGCGCCGTGCTCGCCAGCCAATACACCGGCGGAAACTCCGCTCACTATAACGTCAACGTCCCCAACAACGTGTCCGGCGCCGGCGCCAACAGCAACGTTGGTAATGGCGGGAACAACATCAATATGTTTACGAATCCTGCGGCGGTCTACAATGAATTCCGCCCTTGCGTTCTGGGCTATGACACGAGCTGTGGATCGCAAGGACAGATTCGAGGATTACCGAGTTGGAACATGGATGCCAATATAGCGAAGGATTTTCCGGTGTTCCGTGAGCGGGTAGCTGCCACATTGTCATTCCAGTTCACCAACTTGTTCAATCACGTCGCTCTCGCCGATCCTTATTTGGACCTGAGCGATTCGGCCTCGTTCGGAGTGCTCGGCAGCAACAATGGAAATGGAACCAATTCGAGTGGGAACGTTGGGCAAGCGAATAATCCGCGCCAGATTACCTTTAATTTGCGGCTGAGATTCTAATCTATGCATTGATGCTCTTTTTAAAGAAGAGTGCCGCGCAGGATCAGCGCCGCTAAGTTGAAATAAATGATAAGCCCGGTAACATCCACGAGAGTGGCGACGAAGGGGGCGGAGGCGCTGGCAGGGTCAAGGCCGCAGCGGCGCAGAATAAAAGGCAGCATGGAACCGGCGAAGGTGCCGAAGGTGACAACGCCAATTAGGCTGCACGCAATCGTGAGGGCGATCAGCAGGTAATGTTGACCATAGGTGCCGCGTACCTGCTGCCAAAGTATGATGCGGGCTAGGCCGATGACGGAAAGAATGCTGCCCAAGGCGATGCCGGCCAGGATTTCACGGCCTACAACGCGAAACCAGTCACGAAGACGCACTTCGCCGAGCGCAATGGCGCGCACAATCAGGGTGCTCGCCTGGGAGCCGGAGTTGCCGCCGCTGCTGATAATCAGGGGCAAAAACAACGCAAGGACGACCGCTTTCGCAATTTCATCTTCGAATTAGCCCATAGCGGAGGCTGTGAGCATTTCACCTACAAACAAAATCGCCAGCCAGCCAGCGCGTTTCCGCACCATTTCCCAGAACCCGATTTCCAGATACGGATGGTCGAGCGATTCGGAGCCGCCCATGCGCTGAATATCCTCGCTCGCTTCCTGCTGCAGGACGGACATCATGTCATCAACCGTGATGATGCCCTGGATGCGTTCATAATTATCAATCACGGGAATGGCAAGAAGATGGTGCCGGCGAAAAAGCCGGGCGACCTGCTCCTGATCCGTGGAGGGATGGACCGTGATAAAGCGCGTGCGCATGATGTCGCGAACGTGCTGGCCCGGAGCAGCGGCGAACAAGTCCCGAAATGAAAGCACTCCCACGAGACGACCTGCGCCGTCCACCGCATAAACATAGTTGATGGTTTCCACCTCGCGAGCCTGATGACGCAAATAGGCAATCGCTTCATCCACGGTGGAATCGGGACGGACACGCGCGTAGCGCGGACTCATGCGTCCGCCTGCTACATCTTCTTTATAGGCAAGAAGAGCGCAAACTTCATTGCGGGAGTTATCGTCCAAGTGGCTCAGCAGGTTTTCGCGGAGGCTGGGCGGCAATGCCTGAATCAAATCAGCAGCGTCATCCGGAGCAAGAAGGCGGAGCCAGAGGCGGCGCTCTCCGTCCGGCATGGAGGCGATCAGGCTCGCCTGGTCCCGCGAGGAAAGGTCCAGGAAGAAGTCGTCCGCTTCGTGACGGGGCAGGTCGGCAAAGGCCGCGAGACGCTCGCCTATATTAAGATCAGGCCAAAGGTCGAGAAGCTCTCGATGAGTTGTGACTACCGGCAATAAAATGAGTCCTTTCCCGACAGAAAATCGCTCGGTCTTTCGAGTGATGGAGTTTCGGTCCGAATCGTTTCACTGAGGCGGACACAGGAGCGTGACAGTTTTGTTACAACGGCGGGACCGCCCTTGCCAGTTTAGGATATCCAAACCTTAGTTCCAGACAATTTGATCTCCCGGCAGGAGCGGCAAACGCAGAGCGTCGGGGTCATGAGGATCGATCTGCAAGGGGGTGAGCCGCCCCGCATTGAGGCGCTTCATCCCCAAGTGCTGCGGGTGATCGGCGATGCTCATGAGAAGACTGCCCCAACCGACGGTTTGCGGCTTACCGTTCACAACGATCTTCATTTCCACGGACACCGAACAGGCTTCCGGAAAAACCGTGCAGTGGCTTGCTGTCGCCGTGCATACCTCCTCGGGATGAGCAAGTTGAGCAGAAAGCTGATCCAGTTCCTCTTTGGAGCCGGCACCGAGGAGAACGGAGCCGTGTGCGTTGTGACTCCGCGCAAAGAGAATTTCGAAGTACAACCGATAATAGGGGAACTTCAACCCCGGCTGTGAAAGGAGCTGCTGAACCGGCGCTTGATCGGCAGGACGATTCGGCATCGGTTGCACGAGGAGCAGCCGTAAGCCTCGGGGCAGGACCTCGTAGCGGGCTATCTCCGTGCCGAGAAAACCGGTCAAGCCACGCCGCGAAGCCCCGTTCTGGTAGTAGGCATTTTCAATGCGGAGTTCCATCAAGGGGCGCAGATCAAGGGAGCCTCGCCCCGGCTCGAACCCGTTGTACGCTCGCAGAAGGTCCGGAAAGGGCGTCTCGCGCGCATCCGGAGATCGCAACACATAATGGGGGCTGTTCGGAAGCACGCGAAAGCTCCGGGCCGAGCGGCATCCAGGGCAGGAAAGCAACAGGATCAACGCCCCTGCCGGCAGGGAGAGATATCGCGTCATCAGCTATTCCTGGCGAAGCGCCGTTTGCGGGTCCAGGCGCGACGCTCCGAAGGCAGGAACCCACGAGGCGAGCAGCACCGTGGCGATGAGGACCAGCAAAATCGCTCCGAAAGTTGATGGATCATGCGGGGCCACTTCGTAAAGAAGGCTCCCCATCAGGCGAGTGAGCATCCAAGCTGCGCCGGTCCCGGCGACCAGGCCCCAGAACGTCATCTGCATACTTTGCGCCACGATCAGGCGAAGAACGTCGCTTTGTCGGGCACCCAAGGCCATCCGAACGCCAATTTCGCGTTTCCGCTGGGTTACCGAGTAGGCCATCACACCATACACTCCGACCAGGGCCATGGACAACGCTGCCGTCGCAAACGTGCCGAGAAGCAATAAGTGAAAGCGGCGAGCGGCAATCGATTCGGCCAACACCTGTTGGAGCGTTTGGATCTCGTACACGGGCTGCGTCGGGTCAATACCTGCGATTCTCCGGCGCACCGTCTGCGCCAGCCCCAACGGATCTCCGAGCAGACGCACCGCCACGAGCATTGTGGTGTTTCCGCCCGAAAGGTTGGGCGCGTAGGCCCGAAAGAGTTCCGGACCAGGCTCAGCATCGCGCCGGGCGTACTTCAGATTGGCGACGACACCCACTACGCGCACGGGACGCCCCAAACGGTCCATGCGCTGACCAATCGGGTCTCGGTTGCCGAAGACGCGTCGCGCCATGGTCTCATTGATAATCGCGGCATCCGGTGGATCGGTAGGGGTCAGCCAGTTTCCCTTCACTAATCGCATCCCGAG
>CAXTWT010000038.1:0-15479 GCA_964247955.1 uncultured Bryobacteraceae bacterium | reverse complement strand
GGAGGAGGAACTTCGGGAACCTTGCTGCAAGGCATTCCATGCGTTCTCCTTTCCCAGAGCGAGCGCCGGTCCAAAAGCAAAGAGCATCCCACTGCCGAGGCATAGGCCGAAGGTGAACGCCAGGACCCATCCATCGATGGTTGTTTCCGGCAAACGGGGAACGGCATGGGGACCGAAATGAACCAGTAAGCGAATCATCCCCTGCGCCACGAGCAGGCCCGCTGCACCGCCCAGCCCAGCCAGCAGGACTCCTTCGGCCAGGAACTGCCGCAGGACACGGGCGGCTCCGGCGCCGAGCGCGGTTCGAATCGCCATCTCATGCATGCGGGCCGCACCCCGGGCGAGGAGCAGATTGGCAATGTTCACGCACGCGATCAACAGCACCAAAACACCGGCCCCTTGCAAAAGGAACAAGGCCCGGCGGCTATCGCCGGCCAACTGGATCTGCAACGGCAGCAACTCCATCCGCGAGATGCCGGGCAGCCAGCGATCGGGATAGGACTTTAGAATGTCGGCCTCGATTCCTTGCAACTCCGTCAAGGCACTCCCGAGCGAAACGGTCGGCTTGAGGCGAGCGACAACAAACAAACGCGAAGGCGGAGAACGCACGAGAGGCGGAGCGGGGACAAACGCTTCTACCTCCGCAACGGCCATTCCTTTCCATCCCTGCGGAAAAAGAAAGCGGAACGGGGGCGGCAAAACACCCATCACAGTGACGGGCTTTCCGTCGAGGGTCACAGTGCTGCCGACCAGGTGCGGATTTCCGTGAAACTGACGCGTGAAAAGCCCGTAGGACAGTACGACAGAACCTGGAGGCTCGTGCGGCTCGAACAAACGTCCGCGAACCGCTTGGGCACCCGTCATCACCCAGAAATCGCCGGCAATCGAAGCAACCCGCACCCGGTTGGCCGTGTGGGTTGTCGCAAGCGTGGCGTCGCGGTAATCATAACCGGCCATCCCGTCAAAGGATTGGGCCTGTGCTCGCCATTGGGCAAAGTCCGCTCCGGCGAGTCCCGGCTTAAAGTGTTCCGTACTGGAAGCGGTGATCCCGTCCGAGAACGCAACGAGGCGGTCGGCCTGGGGATAAGGGAGAGGGCGGAGGAGAACCGTGCGGATGACACTAAATACCGCCGTGTTGACGCCAATGCCAAGCGCCAGCGTGAGAGTCGCGACGGCCGCAAATCCTAGGTTTCGGCGTAGCGCGCGGAACCCGTACCGGACATCCTGCACAAACTGCTCCCAGGCGGTCACCGTCCAAACCTCCCGCGTTTGCTCCTGGATCTGCTGGACGTTGCCGAACCTTCGCCGGGCGGCAGAACGCGCCTCCTCCGGCGACATGCCCCGTTCGAGATTGTCACGGGTTTCCTGCTCCAGATGAGCCTGAATGTCCTGCTCCAGTTGCCGGAGCATCTCCGTCCGCTTTCGTCCCCACATCACTCACCACCCTGCGAAGCGGGCCGAAGGATTTTGGCAATAGCTCCCGCGAACTGATCCCATTTGGTGGTCTCGACAGCAAGTTGTTTGCGGCCTCCGGCGGTGAGTTGATAGTAGTGAGCGCGCCGGTTGTTCTCGGAAACTCCCTCTTTGCTCGAAATCCAGCCTTTCTTTATCAGCCGATGTAAGGCCGGGTACAGCGAGCCTTGCTCGACTTGGAGCACGTCGTCTGAAGTGTGTTCAATGGCTTTGGCGATAGCATGGCCATGCGCGGGTCCCCACCGAAGCGTTTGAAGAATGAGCAGATCCAGAGTTCCTTGGAGGATCTCGATGCGGTCGGCATCGCGCTTAGTAGGCATTCTAGGTGAATGGTAAGGCGACCCCGCTCGAATGTCAAGGTGAAGGCAGTCACTCCACAGCCACGGTCGGTCTACGCTTGAGAATATCCCGGATGTCCATCAATAGTTGCTCCGAGGGAGTGATTGCAGGCGGGGGAACCAGTTTGGCGGCGAACCGGTTAAAGGGCACTACAATCAGGAAGTATAGACCAGCCGCTTTGATCAGGAAACTGATAACCGCATTGAGAAAGTTGCCGATTCCAATGCCGTAGGGCTTGATGGCTGAAAAGTCATGTTGTCCTCCAAACAAACCAATGATGGGCGTAATGATGTCCTTGGTAAGCGAGTCAACGATACCGCCGAAGGCTATTCCCATAATCACGCCTACTGCCAAATCGATCACGTTTCCGCGCGCAATGAAGTTTCTGAATCCTCTTAACAAGTAGTGCTCCTTTCTGAAAACTGATTTGCTCCAAGACCATTAGGCAGAGTATATGCCAAAGCAGCGGTAAATAGAACTGAGTTGATTCGGCTACTTGTCTCGTTGCAACCTCACCACCGTTTCGAAATGAAAGGTTTGCGGAAACAAATCAACCAGCGTGATTCGCTCGATCTCATAACCCGTCAGCAAGGTTTTGAGATCCCGAGCCAGCGTTGTCGGGTCGCAACTGACGATGGCAATCTGCCGCGCGCCCACCCGTAACAATTCCGCCGTCAACTCTTTACCCAGCCCTGTCCGTGGCGGGTCGGCCACAATCAAGTCCGGCGTTCCGCTGAAGCCGCGCAGAAATTCTTCCGCTGAACTCTTGACCGTTTCAATGTCCTGTCCGCTTTCCCGTGCGTTCCACTCCAGATCGCGATACGCATGGCCGCTGCGCTCGACTGCCTGCACAGCGGCAAACCGCTGCGCCAACGGCAGGGTAAACAAACCCACGCCCGCATGCAAATCGATCGCCTGCTCCCCTTCCACGCCGCTCAGTGCCGTTTCGACCAATTGGTCTATCAGGAAACGGTTGACCTGGAAGAATGAGCCGCGACTGACCCGGAACACGCGTCCCGCCGCCGGGTAATCAATCGCACCGGGCGCAAACTGCGGCAGGAAACTCGCGCACCACTCAAAAAAACGGGCCGCGACGGGACGCATTGAGTCCAGAATGTGAAGCTGAACCTCCTTTTCATTCGTAAACACTTCGAGCGACCGCAAAAACTTCGGCCACTCCGGACGCTTCACCGCGTCCCGCAGTTTACGGATTACCTCATTCAGAACCGGCGAAGAGATCGGGCAATGGTCAATAGGGCACAGGTCATGGGAGCCAGCCTTGTGAAACCCTACGCTGCGTTCCTTGAAGTGCAGTTGAACCCGGTTCCGGTACTGCCAAGGCTCGCCGCTAACCACTGGAATCTCGTTTTCATAGCGAATGCCGCCGAGCCGCTGCAAAGTTTCTAATAAGATATTCCGCTTCTGCTCCAATTGCAGCGCGTACTCCGCGTGCTGGTACTGGCATCCGCCGCACCCGCCGAAGTACTCGCATCCCGGCTGCGTCCGTCCTGGACTAGCCTGGAGAATCTCCGGCCTGCCTAGAGTCCGCATCACCCCGTTCTGTACGCGCCCGGTACGCGCGCTCACGGTTTCGCCGGGCAACACATAGGGCATCAGCACGACCTGACCATCCACCCGCGCCAATCCCTCGCCGCCATACACCAGCTTCTCGACCGTTACCGTCGTGAGCCTGTCCGCCCGATTTTCTTCCGTTTTTTGATCCATCCCTTACGATAAGACTTCGCATCCCCACATGAAAGTAAGAGTTCTATCCGGCATCCAGCCGACCGGCAATCTCCACATTGGCAATTATCTCGGAGCGCTGAAAAACTGGGTGGAGATCCAATCGGATTACGAGAGCATTTTCTGCATTGTCGATCTCCACGCCATTACCTTTTACCAGAAACCGGCGGAGCTTTCCGCCAAAATCCGCGAAATCGCCGGATTGTTTCTCGCCGCAGGCATTGACCCTGAGCAATCCTCCATCATTGTTCAATCCAGCGTTGGCGGGCATGCTGAGCTGAGCTGGCTTCTCACCTGTGTGACGCCGCTCGGCTGGCTGTACCGCATGACGCAATTTAAAGTCAAATCGGAAAAACAGGAAACAGTTGGCGACGGCCTCCTGCAATATCCTGTCCTGATGGCCGCCGATATTCTGCTGTATCAGGCCGGAGTGGTTCCGGTCGGCGAGGACCAGTCGCAACACCTGGAACTGGCGCGCGATATCGCGGGCCGCTTCAACTCGCTTTATGGCGAAACGTTTGTAATGCCCGCCACTCACCTGCCGACTGTCGGCGCCCGTATTATGGGCCTCGACGACCCGACACAAAAGATGAGTAAATCCGCTACCGGCTCCGGGCACGCCATCAACCTGCTCGATGATCCCAAAACGATTGGAAAAAAGATTGCCCGCGCTACCACCGATTCCCTGCCCGCCGTCGATCCCGAAAACATGAGTCCCGGTATTACGAATCTGCTGGCCATCGGACAAGCCTGCGATCCGTCCATTACGAAGGAAACCGTTGCGGGTTTGCGTTACGGCGACTTCAAAAAGCGCATCACGGAAGCCGTAATCGCCCGTCTCGAACCCATTCAAATCCGTTACAAACAGGTCACATCCGACCCCGCTTATATCGATTCGGTTCTACAGGAAGGCCGCCGTCGCGTCGCACCCATTGCGGAAGATACAGTTCGCAAGGCCAAAGCCGCTATGGGCTTGTATGTTTGAGCTTACATTCCGCGTATCCCTAACGGTACTGTAACGGAAGTGACGGACTCCCTTCATCAAAGGGCGCTATCATGGGGTTCTTGAGCACGCAAACTGCGACTTTAAGCTCCGTTCAGCGCACCCGAAAGTTCAGGTCCTGGGCGATCATCATTCTGACAAACCTGATCTCGCTAATCTGCCTGATCTGGGTGCTGAATGGAGCCAATTTCACCCGCATCTGGGGCGAAGTCCGGCACATGAGCGGACGCTGGGTTCTTCTGGCCGTGGTCTCCGACATCTGCGTCTACATGCTGCACGGCGTCCGTTGGAAGCTGCTGCTGGCTCCTGTTGAGCGCGTCTCATTTACCCATTGTGTCGAGGCCATCTACGTCGGCCTGTTTGCCAATGAAACGCTGCCGCTGCGCGCCGGGGAACTGATCCGTTGCTTTCTGCTTTCCAAGTCCAGCAACGTTCCTATTTCCGTCGCCTTCGCGTCCGCCCTAATTGAACGGATCTTTGACGGGGTCTGGCTAATGGCCTGCTTTTTCTTTTCGCTGCACATGGGCCGCCTGCCGGGAGTGCTGGTGAAAGGCGGCTACATTCTCGGAGTGATGATCGCTCTACTGGGGGTTCTTTTAGGTTATGCGATGTACGCCCGCAAGCAATCTCTCGATCTTTTCCTCGGAATGACCTGGCCGCGCTGGCTCAACACGCTGATTGAGGATCTTCACCTGATCGGCCACTCCCGCTATCTTTACTTTTCTTTTCTCGTCAGCGGGTTTTACATGCTGTCCCAGATGGTGCCGATCTATGCGACGGTTCGCGCCAGCAACCTTCCTGTTCCCTGGGTGCCTACCGCCTTTACGATGATGGTTCTGCTTCGCTTGAGCAGCGTCGTTCCGCAAGCGCCGGGCAACCTCGGCTCTTTTCAGTGGGTCACAGCGCGAACGCTTATCATATTCGGATTGGCCAGCGCGCTTTCCCGCCGCTTTTCGCTGATACTCTGGGCGATTCTGACTTTGCCCCTGATCGTGATCGGCTTTGTCGCACTCGCCTTGGAAGGCGTTAATTTAAGTCATCTGCACCGCCAAGCCACTGCCGCCGCCCGCAACGGGCGGGAGGCGCGGCAAAGTTAAAATCGAGAGACTGCTAACGAGATCTTTCTTACGCTGATTGTTTGAACTCCGGCTAAAATAGTCGGTGTAGAGTATTAATGCGTGTGTCGCCTGCTTTTGTTTTTTTCATTGCTGTTCGCCGGCGGACAAGATAATCCGCAAACTGCCGGTGTACAAGCCCTGGACCGGGGCGATTATGCCGCCGCCGAGCAAATCTTTTCGAAGCTTGCCGCTGCTGATCCAAAAGATTATTCCGCGCTTTTCAACCTGGCGCTGGCCGAAACCGCTTTAAAAAAAGAGGATGCCGCCATCGAGCATTACCGGCAGACGCTTGCCGTAAAGCCGGACCTTTACGAAGCGGAACTTAACCTGGGCATTCTTTATCTGCGAAATCATCGGCCCGCTGACGCCCTTCCGCTCTTAAAAGATGCCGCACAGCAAAAGCCCAATCAACCCCGTCCCAAGCGCTACCTGGCTGACAGCTTTCTCGGGACCGGAGACTTCGATGCCGCAGCAGTCACCTACCGCGAGGCTCTCGCGCTTGACCCGAAACTGGCGGGTGCCGAACTGGGCCTCGGACAAAGTCTGGCGCGTGGAGGGAAACTTGATGACGCCCTGCCGCACTATCGCCAAGCCGCGCAGTTGGACCCCCATCTGAAGTCATTTCTCCTCGAACTTGCTGCGGCGTTCTCGAAGGCGGATCGTCCCCGTGACGCGATTGCGCTCCTAAAAGAGTTCCCGGACGATCCCGGAGCGCGTGAAGAACTCGGCCGCTTGTATCTCGCCACCAATCAGCCTGCGGAAGCTGTTGCCGAGTTTCAGGCCGTTGTTGCCAAGTCACCCACGCCCGCGAACCGTCTTGCTCTTGCCGGCGCTTATCTGAAGAACAATCAAGGCAATCTGGCGGCTCCCATTCTCCAAGAAGCCCTGGCTGCCAATCCCGATGACTACGACCTGCATATGGCCGTCGGTCGCCTGCGCCGGGATGGGCACGATTACAAAACAGCCGCCGAGCAGTTTCTTCTCGCTGCGCGCCTTAAGTCGGATTCAGCGGAGGCTTGGAACGAAGCGGCCAGCGTGCTGGTCATGACGGAGCAGTATGGCCCGGCGCTGGCGGCTCTGGATAAAGTTCATGCCCTGAATGCCGACAAGCCGGGGGATTTTTACTATCGCGCCATCGTTCTCGACAAGCTGCATCAAATCAAGCCCGCTCTCGCCAGTTATCAAAAATTCCTGCAAGTGAGCGACGGCAAATTTCCCGACCAGGAGTTTGTCGCCCGCCAGCGCAGCCGAATCCTGGAAAGGGAGGCCAATCGATGAAAGGGGCGCTTCTCTTCCTGCTGCTTGCTGCGCCGCTCTGCGCACAGTCAGCGATTACTGAGTTAAAAGCGGAACATGATCCGGTGAAGCGTTCCGAAAAAGCCGTTGCTTTGGCGGAGCTTTCCTTCGATAACGCCCGCACCTTCTACGACAAGGGTGAAATTCAAAAAGGCGATGCGCAACTGGAAACCATGATGAATGCTTTAAACGAATGCGCGTCTTCCCTGGACATGGCTCATAAAGGCAAGTTCTATAAAAAGCCCGAGCTGAAAGTCGCTTATCTGCAACGTCGTCTGTCCGGCTTGCTGGAGGATTTGGGCATCCAGGAGCGCGGCTGGGCTGAGTACACGCAACGCAAGCTTGAAGAGCTTCACGATAAGCTTTTGGAAGGGGCCATGAGGAAATGAAATACTTATCGCTGATCCCAATTGCCGGTCTTTCGATGGGCCTGCTGTTCGCGCAGGACCGCGATTTTCTTTCTCCCAACGAGGTAGAGCAGATTCGGCAAGCGCAGGACCCGAATGATCGGCTGCTTCTCTACATCCACTTCGCAAAACAGCGCATGGATCTCGTGCAGCAGTACCTTGCCAAAGATAAACCCGGCCGCAGCCTTTTCATTCACAACAGCATCGAAGACTATAACAAGATCATTGAAGCGATTGACTCGGTGGCGGACGACGCTCTTAAGCACAACCGCCCAATTGACAAAGGCATGATCGCGGTGTTGAATGCTGAAAAAGAGTTTCTCGCCCAACTCAACAAAATTGAAGAATCCGCCCCGCGTGATTTGGAGCGTTATAAGTTTGTTCTGGCGCAAGCGCTTGACACAACCCACGACAGCCAGGAGCTATCGCTCGAAGATTCCCATAAGCGCGCTACGGAGTTGACGGCTGAAGAAGCAAAGGAAAAGAAGGAACGCGAAGCCATGATGCCCGCGAAGGAAGCCAAAGAACGGCGTAAAGCCGCGCAAGCCGACGAGGAAGAAAAAGAAAAGAAAAAGGTTCCTTCCCTCTACCGCCCCGGCGAAAAGTCGCAAACGCCGCCGGAGTAAACGACACAGAAGATTGTTGCACACAGTTTGCCGCCGATTCCATCTGATGACCAAGACCTTTTCACGAAGGTCATTTGATAGAGAGGACGAAGCTGATCTTTATGGACTCACGCTTCTGGGTAAAACAGCGGTGAAACAAAGTTTGCGCTGGGGTTTGTGTCTTTCCGTTCTCCTTTGGCCTGTGTGGGGCGCCCCGCAAGCGGCTGCTCCCGCGCCTTCGAGCGCCGCCGACCAGCCCACCCATTTTTCCACCAGCGTGCAGATGGTAGTGCTGCAAGCGACAGTGCTCACCAACAAAGGAGCCTTGGTCAAAGGGCTTCGCCAGAGTAACTTTCAGGTTTATGAGGAACAGCAACGACAAACGCTCAGCCTATTTCGGCATAGCGATAGCCCAGTAGCTGTTGGTTTGATCGTCGACAATAGCGGCAGCATGAGGCGCAAGCACGCTGCTATCGTTGCAGCCGCTAAAGCGTTTGCGAAAAGCAGTAATCCGAAAGACGAACTTTTTGTCATCAGCTTTAATGAACAGGTCAAACTCGGCTTACCCCGGATGCAGTTGTTTTCCAGCAGCTCGCGCGAGTTGGAACGCGCTCTGCCAGCCACAGCGGGCGGAGGAAAGACGGCCCTGTACGACGCGCTCGAGACCGGACTCAACCACATACACGAGTTAAAGCAGGACAAAAAGGCCCTAATTCTGATCAGCGACGGCGGCGATAACGCCAGCACTCACACAGCCGAGCAGGTGATCGCGGATGTGACAAACGCCGATGTGGTGATTTATACAATCGGATTGTTCGGCCTTTATGAAGAGGAGACTAACCCCGCCTTTCTGAAGCAACTGGCGGAGGTGACCGGCGGCGAGGCGTTCCTGCCGGCAAAAGCCGGACAAGCCGCAAACAACTGCAAGCGGATAGCGCAAACCATCCGCAACGAGTACACGCTTGGGTATTCTCCTAATCAGCAACAGTCCGGCGGCCAGTTCCGGGCAGTGCAAGTAAAGGTAATAGCGCCTCGGCGCGGCAAGCTATTAGCCCGCACCCGCCGGGGCTATACACTGCAACCCGTTGACTCCATGGCAACCACGAAAAATCAGTAGCTGTATGGAGGGAAGAGAGCAAAGGGATTTTCTGCTAGCGGCTATCAACCATCTCAATCGAACCGTTCATTTTTGTCAGCGCCGATCAAAGGACAATCAATCAGTAAAGGTGATATCGCCTCGCTGCTCAAAAAACTAGTCGAGCAATTCTGTGTACGTTGGAAATGTACTAAGATTGTGGCGGAAGTTCGAGACCCGCTTGGACCCAGCACTCAGTTTGCAGAGCTATGTGCTGCACCATGCGATCAACCTCTGTGGAGCCACGCTTTCCTTGGTAGATCAGCCCGCGAAGCTGACTCATCATAGCCTTCGCTGTTTCTGAAACACCCAGGTCTGGACGGAACGTCCCCTCGGCGATTCCTGCTTCGAAAATCGCCATCAGGTGTCCTTCCCACCCCTCGTCCAGGTAGGCGAGAAGTCCAGCAATGGCCGGATCGCGCCAGGCACGAAGAGTGAGCTCCGTTAATACCAGCAGTTGCTCGGGAGTATCCGTGAGGCGAACCCGTATGTCGGCAAACTCAGCCCGAAGACGCTCCAGAGCAGGAGAAGCGTCATCGACCGGCACACGGGAGCGTTGGAGCTCCTGCATCAGGTATTCAACGACGGCTCCGATCAGAGCTTCCTTGTTGGGATGGTAATAATGCAGAGTCGCGCTGTTGATACCAACGCGCGCCGCGATGTCGCGGGTGCGCAATCCCTCAAAACCCTTTTCGGCGATCAACTCATACGCCGCTTGTACGATTTCTTTGGATCGGCCACTCTTCTTCACGGGAGGTGAATGCACCTTGAGACGCGCTGTATTAGCTAAGGAAACTCGCTGCTTTTTAGCCAAAGGCTAGCCTCTCCGTTTAGAGATCTGCATGCTGCGTTCGAGCCAGGGAGCGGCTGAACATCCAGATCATCAGCGCAGCATAAGCCCAAAAGAATAGAACTCTCCACCAATGGGTGTTCATCAGTTCTTGATATTTCAGCATGGACATTCCCTCCGGAGTAGACATCGTTGCCTGTACAGGAGCCCAAAAGAAAGCGGTAAGGGTGTGAACTATCACCTGCAACGCAATCCCCAACCATAGAAATGTTGTTGAGATTCCACGAGGGCGAGTCCAAAGCAGGGCAATCGAACAGAACAGCATGAGAATCACCGGCGCGAAGGTCGGCCACGTATCGTGCCACCACGTCAGGTGGTAATTATGAAACTGCTGAGCACCTACTAACGGCCAAAGAGGGTACACAGCGATCTGAGTAAACCAGATAATGCCAGCGTTCCAAACGCCCAGCATCGTTGCCGTAAAAAGCAGCCATAAACCTTTTGTCATTTTCTCTCCTATTATCAACCAAGCAGTTGATTGATAGTACCATGGTGAGTTGACTATCAATCTGCTGAATCAGTGAGGGCTGGATTTTGGAAGTTTACAGAAACGTTTCTTAGCATACCTAAACTTCCCTTCTTTGAGGTGTTCCCGCTTGAGGGGTGTATTGGATTTGATCGGAACGATGCAAACATTCATAAAAATTGGGATCGGCACCAAGTCACGCCGGAAGAAGCGGAAGATGTGTTCTTTAATGAGCCTCTCATTACTCGCAGCGACCTGCGCCATTCCAAGCGGGAAAAAAGGCGTTATGCTTTGGGACAAACGGCGAGCGGTCGCCGCTTGTTTGTCTCGTTTACCATTCGGCGCAACCTGATCCGAGTCGTCTCGGTCCGAGATATGAACCACAAGGAGCAAAACATCTATGGCAAGCACGAAAAAGCAAATCTCTGAGTTCCGGTCGGAAGAGGAGGAATGCGAGTTCTGGGCCACTCACGATTCGACTGAGTTTATTGATTGGAGTGCCGCACAGAAGTACAGACTCCCGAACCTGAAACCGACACTTCGGACCATTTCGCTTCGTTTGCCTACATCAATGATTGCGGATCTCAAGATACTGGCGAATAAACGGGACGTGCCTTATCAATCGCTTTTAAAAGTGTTCCTGGCAGAACGGCTGGAGCAGGAACGCCGACGCGCATAACAAGGGAAATCAGAAGGCCAGGGAGCGTTGTTGGAGTTGCCTCGCATCGGTGCTTATCCCCGCTATCGTACCCTGAAATAGGAGGCGCAAGCGGTTTGGCCCATCACCATCATCACCATGCTCCGAGTACCGGCAAAATTCTCTACCTTTCGCTAGCCGCTACCCTGGCTTTCACTCTGCTGGAAGTGTTAGCCGGGTTCCGCTCCCACAGCTTGGCGCTGCTTTCCGATGCCGGTCACAACTTTACGGACGCTTTGGCGCTGATTCTTGCGGCTGTCGGCTTTTACCTGCAAAGCAAGCCTGCCAATAAAACCAAAACATACGGTTATGGACGGGCGGGCGTAATTACAGCCTTCGTGAACGCTGCTACTTTGATCGTGATTTCACTGGTTATTATCTGGGAAGCTATCCTGCGGTTGATTCACCCGGAAACGCCGGATGCTCAAACCATGATCTGGGTCGCGGCAACCGGGCTCGTTCTCAATACTGGTATTGCGGTTGCGCTGGGCCGTGGACATGGGCATGATCTCAATATCAAAGCGGCGGTTGTCCACATGATCGGCGATGCAGTCGGCGCGGTCGCTATTGTTCTCGGCGCGATTGCCATTCGCTATACCGGGCTGACTTACATTGATCCTGCCCTGTCCATGATGCTCGGGCTGTTTATTATTTACACGGCCTGGGATATCACCCACGAATCGCTGAATATCCTTCTCGAAGGGTTGCCTCGCGGCCTGGAACTGGGCCAAGTCACGCAGGCGATGAGCGGCGTGGACGGCGTGCTTGACGTGCATGATCTTCATATCTGGAGTCTTGGTTCCAGCACGCATGCCCTTAGCTGCCACGTGCTGATCGAAGACATGCCGCACTCTGCCAGCGAAGCCATTTTGAAGCGCATCAACGACTCTTTGCAGAGCTTTCACATACATCACACCACGGTCCAGTTCGAGCATGTTCCCTGCGTGCTGTCAAAAGAAGATTGCCGGATGGCGGCGGGTCATCAGCACAACCATAGCCACCAGCACTAAATCTGCATCGAGACAGAGCATCCCTCTTCTAGCCGTTATTATTTCGCTGCCGGGGTAACTGTAAGATTTCTGAACCAGCCGTCAGAGCCGTTGCCCACCCACAAACCCAACTTTCCCGTGTGCCGGTCGCTTAACAATTCAATACTCAGCGCGGGCTGGTCTGCCCCATTGACGAAGGCGGATACTTTTCTGCCTTCGAGCACCAGCTTCAACTTCACCCACGATTCCGGCGTCGGCGCTGGAGCCAATGCGGATTCATATTTACCGGGGTAACTCTTTCGCAGATCGCTCCAGTCATACTTGGGCAGGGAGATGTATTGAACGGAGTGGCTTCGGTGCTCCGCTTCGGCAACTCCGAAATTAAAGGGCCGTAAATAGACGGCATCGAATGTTGTGTTGTCCTGACCGTGAAAGGCAATTCCCACGAAGCTCTGGCCCGGCTGGTTCCTGCCTTTCAGTTCCAGTTCGACGGTTCCTTTGGAGAACTCAACTCCTGTGATCCACGCCAAGCCGTAGTTATCGGCTGAGTTCAGGTACACAATATCCGGCGCACCGGCTTTCGTTCGGTCGAGCGTGCGATTGAACGCCTCGATCCTGCCGCTACCGGCGAGCTTCCCCAGATTGTAGTCAGCAGCAAACGCCAGCATTGGCAAGATAGCTGCGGCAGTAAACAGGATAAAGGTCTTTTTCCATACAGACAGCGTGAATGATTTTTGGAAGAAAGTTCTTGCTCTCACGTTTATTCCTCCCCCGCCATGATCCGCAGCAGGCGCTGTCGAAAGCGGTCTGCCGCTTCATTATCGGAAGTAATGACCAGAACCGTGTCATCCCCCGCCACGGTTCCGACAACCTCCGTCATCTCTTCGCGATCAATGCTGACGGCCAGCGTATTGGCATTGCCCGGCGACGTTTTCAGTACGGCAAGGTTTTGCGCCAGGCGGATATCCTGCAAGTATTCGTTGACGACATCCGCCAGTTGGGGGCCGCTCGGCTCGGCGGCAAGCTGCCGGTAGCCTTCCGCCGTTTTTACCAGCCCCAGTTCCCGCATGTCGCGCGAAAGCGTCACTTGCGTGGTTTGGATTCCGTGGGAATGGAGCTCTCGCGCCAGTTCATCCTGCGTGTAGATTTCTTTCTCGCGGATGACTTTTAGAATCTGACCCTGGCGGAAGCTTTTGTTCATACTGCGTACGATTTATCCGCGCATCGTTTTTAAGCGCTGTTCGGCCTCGGTAATGGCCCCAAGAACGGCATTCGGCCCCGTGCCGCCCGGCAGTTCACGGCTTTTCATTCCTTCAGACGGCTTCAGCAACCGCGCCATCTCCGCTTTGAACTCAGGTGCAAATTCCGCCAGCGCTTCAGGGGCCCAATCCGAAGGCTGTTTTCCCGCCTTCACGCTTTCGAGCACCAACTGTCCCACCAGCTGATGCGCCCGATGAAACGGCACCCCGCTCCGCGCCAGTTCTTCCGCTAGATCTGTTGCCACAACCCAGCTTTCCTCCGCCGCCGCCAGCGGCTTTGCCGGATGGAGGACGACCGACTCCGCCACCACCATCGCCATCCGCACCGAGCCGGAAGTCTGATGAAACCCGTCAAACAGCGGCTCTTTATCTTCCTGCATATCGCGGTTGTACGTCATGGGAAGGCCCTTCATCGTGACAAACAGTGCAGTCAAATCTCCAAACACCCGCCCCGATTTTCCGCGAATCAGTTCCAGCGAATCGGGATTTTTCTTCTGCGGCATCAAGCTCGATCCGCTCGTCACTCCGTCGCCGAGCGTCATCCACCCGAACTCTTCGCTTGAATACAGAATCCAGTCTTCCGCTAACCGGCTCAGATGCAAGGCAATGGTGCTGCACGCATACAGAAAATCCAGCGCGAAATCGCGGTCTCCCGATACATCCATGCTGTTGCGCGTCACTTGGGGAAAGGCCAGATCGCTGGCAATCGCCTGACGGTCAAACGGAAATCCGCTTCCGGCCAGCGCTCCCGAACCGAGCGGCATTACGTTGATCCGCGCTTTCGCTTGCGTCAGCCGTTCCGCGTCGCGGAAAAACATTTCAAAGTACGCCAATAGATAATGCGGCCACAACACCGCTTGCGCGCGCCGCAGATGCGTGTACCCCGGAACGACGGCATCCGGGTACTTTTTGGCAAGATCCAGCAGCGCCCGCATCAGTTCCGCCAGTTCCGCTAGAAGCGTGTCCACTGCCGTTCGCAGATAAAGCCGGGTATCGAGCGAAACCTGCTCATTCCGGCTTCGGCCCGTGTGGATTTTAGCGGAGAGCGCTCCTACTTTTTCGCCCAGCTTGCGGATCACAAACGTGTGAACGTCCTCATCCGTCGCGCCCTGGAAGTAGTTGGGGTCCTGCGCTTCCCGCCCAATCTCTGCAAATGCGGAAACAATCCGTTCGCACTCTTCGTCCGTCAGAATTCCCTGCGTGTGCAAGGCTCTTGCGAACGCTTGCGAACCTTCCACGTCCGCAAATATAAGTTTGCGGTCAAACGCCAACGACCCGGAGAACTGCTCGAAAACCTCCGACGGGCCTGTTTCAAATCTGCCGCCCCAAAGCTTCATAAACCGTTATTTCTTCTTGAGCGAGGCTTCCACTTTGATCGGCAGCCCGACAATGTTGATGAATCCGAACGCGTCTTTCTGGTCGTAGCTTGCGCCCATCGTGAAGCTCGCAATGTCCAGGCTGTACAACGAATGGGGACTCTTCCGGCTCATCGGCTGCAAGTTGCCCTTGTATAACTGCATCGTCACTTCACCCGTCACCGGCTCGGAAACTTTGGCGAAGAACGCATCGAGCGACTCGCGCAGCGGAGTGAACCAAAGCCCGTTATAAACCATCTCCGCATAATCCAAAGCCACCTTCTGCTTGTAGTGCAGAGTCGTTCGGTCCAGCGTCAAGGCTTCCAGTTCGCGCACCGCCGCCATCAGGATCGTGCCGCCCGGCGTCTCATAGCATCCTCGCGATTTCATCCCGACAAACCGATTCTCTACCAGATCGATCCGCCCGATGCCATGCTCGCCGCCGATTTGATTTAGTTCTTCGAGCAAAGCGACGCCGCTCGATGCTTTCTGCCCATTCAGCGAAACCGGCGCGCCGCCTTCAAACCCAATCGTCACCTGCGCCGGTTCCGCAGGCGCATCCGCCGGACTCTTGCTCAGCATCCAGACATGCTCCGGCGCGGCATGGGCCGGGTCCTCCAGTTCCCCGCCCTCGTGCGAGATATGCCAGATGTTCCGGTCGCGGCTGTAGATTTTCGTCGTGGATTGCGAAATCGGAACGTTGCGCGCCTTCGCATATTCGATAGCGTCTTCGCGCGACACAAT
>CAXTWT010000037.1:0-21719 GCA_964247955.1 uncultured Bryobacteraceae bacterium | reverse complement strand
AGACCCCTTGCGGCTACTCGCAAGTAATCGACCGAATCCAGTTAGGGGTGACACAAGGGAAGCTGCGACCCAGCGCAATAGAATTGCCGCTTTGACGTTTGGACTTGGCACATTCGCGCTGGAATCGGCCACCGTCCACTACTCTCCATGATTGGGATGCCTCTTTATTTCCGGTTCTGCCTATTCTGGGAAACCATGGAATGACTGAACTGCCCGAAATAGCCTGTTATTGGTGAACTGCTTCACGCCGGAAGTCATTATCCATTGCGGATCATCGCAGCTTCCCTTGTGTCACCCCATCAAACAGCGGACCAGAGCGATGCTGGGATTTAAGCGGTTCGATCACGCGGCCGTGACGATCAGTGGCATCGAACTCGTTCAGAAAATCCAGAAGAAACAATTTAAGACGGGGGAAGGGGGTGGCCCATCCGCTAGCATGCCGGAACTGTGGAGGGCCGTGCTGACCGCTTAATGAAAAAGTTCGAGCAGTTCGAGGGCGCATAGCCCGCCGACGAACTTTGCACCAGAGCCCTGAACAACAGCACCCCTCCTATCGCTTGGCATTTAGCTCTCGGCCTTAGACCAAGTCTACCGACTAACCGGCGCTCGTTTTACCAGGCTGCCCGACTCTCCCGAGATAGGTTTGAAACGTTTTCCTTGGTTGAAGGTCGATCGGTCATCCCAGCCGAGAATTTCTGGCTGATGTGATTTATGAGAACGACAATTTATGCACCAACGTCCTATTGCGGCAAACTCCACTGCACCACCTGAGCCCGAACTGCTACGCTGCCGATTGGTTTACTGCCCGCATTCGCTATAATCTGGATGCCCTGCCAAGCACTCGAAAGCTCATGCGGAGCAACTACGGTAATCTCCCTCGCAGCTGTTTCGCCAGCACCGGCATGAAACCATCCTGCGCCTGAGTGGAGTTGCCACCCTGCCGGCAACTCCACACGAATTTCCCCGTCGATGGCCTGCTGCCCCGGATTATTCACCAAAACAGGCAACATCACTCGGGTTCCAACACCCGCCATAACTTCCGGGGGAACAAGACGTGCTAGGTGTTGAAGGCCATGCGCTTCCCAGAACTGCTGATAGTAATGCCACGGCCCTCCCAAAGCAACCGTGACCTCCTTGGCTGGCTGAGGGTGAAAACCCGGAGACGGCGCAAAAGGTATAACGTCTTCATGAATGCCTTCCCATAGATCGCCTCCAACGCTTGATGGAACGTGCGCTTTCCCGAAAATGAACCGGGCAGGTTCCTGCATGTATGTTTTTTCCACCTGGTTCTTTTCGAGCGCAACCTTTGCGGCATACCCGGAATCAGATTGTGTCAGGTGAAAAGCGCATTCTTCCACGGCAAGCCGGGCGTAGGTGACCTTCTTCGAAGGTGAAATCTCCGCAGCTGAATATTGTGGACCAACTCCCTTCATGAACTCGGTATGTGCCGTATCGCTGAAATAATAAAGCTTTTGCGCCTGCCAGGGATGTAATCCTTCCGTCAGGTTCGCTATATCCTGAGCCGCGCGCGGGGGCGTCACCTGCTCAGGGTATTGCGTCGGATCACCCGCGATGTCGAAGGCCTCGGTGGCAAGAACACCCGCGGCTTGATGATCGCCGTGGTTTTCTCCTGCCACATAATCGGGAAGCCATGTGGCAATCACAGAGGGACGCGTCAAACGAACGATCCGCGTCAGTTGCCCCAAAGCATGGCCATGATCCCATGTTTCCAGGCTTCGCAGAACATCCTGTCCCGGCGTATCCGGGCCATCAAGGAACCAGATATCCGTCACGCCGAAGTAAGCCAGCGCGCGCCGCCCTTCCATCTCGCGAATGGCGCCCAGGGAGGCTGCCTGCTCCTGCCCTCTTGCGTTTCCGCCCCCATTACCGCGCGTACCGAAAACCACGGCCACGTGCTTGTGTTCATCAAATATTAAGCGCGCCAGATATGATCCAATCTCGCTTTCGTCATCGGGATGAGCCACCACTACCAGTAAATCCGCCTTAAAGCGATCATCAGGACGAAAAACGTCTTGGGAGGGCGCCCCCGAAAACCACATCAGCAAACCGAGCACGAGTGGAATGGGTTTCATCTAAAGTAAATGTTCTTTGGTTTTAAGAACATAACTCCTTCACTGCCCAGGCACCCCGAACGCGAAGACGGTGGAATCATGGGTTGTCGCGAACACTCGTCCTTCGGTGAGCGCCAAGCCCCCAGATGCGTGAACGAGGGCATAGCTTGGCCGCTCGCATATAATTCCTTGCCGGTCTCGGCATCAAAGGCGTAAAGAACGGCATGGCCCGTCGTGCGCGAGATACGTTCTTGGGCCGAGTACAGGGCGCCCGTTTCCGAGATCTGGCGAGTAAACTCGCCGCTTGCAAGCGCCAGCACGACACCATTGGCAATGATCGGTGGTTCCGGCACATTCAGATCGTGTGAAATCCAGGCTGGTGTTAAAACCGGTTGACCGTTCTTGTCTTCCACCTTGAATGCCATGATGCTTCCGTTCAGCGCCGGGCCGTTTGCAAGAGGGAAGGACGGCGCCGCCGGATTAAGCGGCCCCCAAGCGGGCGTATATACCCAGCGCGTGCCTTTGGCATCCTCCCAAGTCCCAAACGCCCCCCAGAAGCCGCGTCCTGCAATATCTGCGTCCGCATTGGCGTAAAGCGGTGTTTGAAACAGCGGTTTACGATGTGTTTCTCCGCCGAGCGACTTGGCATCCAGGAGAACCAGCGCGCCTTCCTTCCCCGAAGTCACCACAAGCTGCCGGCCTTTGTAGGAGAAAACAACGGGCGTGATGTTTCCCATATCCAGATCTTTCCGTGTCAAGTAGTTTGCATTGGCGGGCATGTAGTAGTTGAGAAGCTTCAGGGTCTTCGGTTCCAGTGCAAGCACAGTGTCAGCATATTTGCCCGCACCAGGATCGGCAGCGCCGTCACCCGTGGCACCATATACCGTGCCATCCACGCCGACGGACGCTCCTCCCCGGCCCCAAAGGCCACCGCCGTACACATCTGCCTGAAAGAAGGCAACGTGTTTGTCCGCGCTTGTCACATCTAGGGCCCAAACGCCGGACTTCGCTTGTCCGCAGTTCTGTGACGTTGTTGTATAGACGACATTGCCCACTACGTTCAAGCTCCAATTCTTCGAGTACGGCGCGACGAATGTTGCCGGGGGAAAGCGATCTTCACCAATTACCAGATTGAGCGCGTGCAGCTTGCCATCGATCGAAATTACGTACACAGTAGGGCCCTTGCTCGTACTCTGGATCACGGGCGTATCATTTAATGCATTCGGGCAAAAGTAAGAACCCGTGCTCTGCGGTCCCGATGGCGGCGGCGCGGTATTTGTGAAGTGCTTTTGCCAAACCAGCTTGCCGGAATCAGCGTCAATAACGTACAGATTATCTGAGCTTCCGCCGACCACAACGAATGTTTCAGCGCCATGATTTGTATACACCGGGTTTACGGCGATGGGCGGTGTCAGCGCCTTCAGTTCCTTCGATTCATTGTCGAGCTTAAGTTTCCAAAGCAGCTGAAACTGCTTCACCGTTTCCGGAGATATGGCGGTTTCGTCCCTTGCCCAACCACTGCGTTGTGAATCGCCGCCAAACGTTAACCAACTGGCGCTGGCAGCCAGAGGGATAAGCGTGAGAAGCCCTATCAGGTGTGAGTAAGTTTTGGAATTCATATTTTGCGGTTCCTGCGGTTCCTATTTCATTAACAAGGTTTCGGGCAGGGCAAATGCAAATAAGACGCCATGCGCACCCACCAAGACATACTGGCGGCTATCCAGCATGTACGTGATCGCCGGTCCTTGCGCCTGACCTCCAGCATACGCGTGCCACAGCGTCTTGCCTGTGCTTGCATCCAGCGCGAGCACATTGCCGTGAACATCTCCGGTAAACACAAGTCCTCCCGCCGTACTCAGCACACCCGCCCAGTTCCATCCCGATCCCAAAGGATGCACCCACCGACTTTTCCCGGTTTGATAATCGATGGCGCGTAGAAAAGATTGCGACCAAACTGTCAAATCTCTTCCGCCGAATCCTTCGGGCTTGCCCGTGTTGAATGCATAGTAGAGGCTGAAGGATTGATGTGTATCAACATACAGGAGCCCCGTCCTGGGACTAAAACTCGGAGACATCCAATTGGTTGCGCCAATCGCGTCCGGCTCAACAAGCGTTCCTGCCGCGCTCGGGTATTTATCGGCGCGCCCAATGGGTTCTGCGTTCGCATTCACTCCGGAACTCCAATTAATCTCTTCATAGGGAACAGAGAGCAACGGCTTGCCGCTCGTCCGGTCGAGCAGGAAGAAGTATCCATTGCGGGATGCCTGCATCAGTAATTTGCGTTGCTGGCCTTTAAAGGGGCCGTCGAAGAGAACAGGGGTTTGAACGGCATCCCAATCATGAACATCGTGCGGGGATGGTTGAAAGTGCCAGACCAGGTTGCCGGTGTCAGGATTCAAGGCAACAAGGGAGCAGGTGTATAAATTCGCGCCCGGCCGCGTGGAGCCATCTAACACCGGATTGGGATTGGCAGTACCCCAGAACACAAGATTCAGTTCAGGGTCGTACGTCCCGGTCACCCACGTCATCCCTCCGCCATGCTCTATCGCATCGCTCCTGGCGGGCCAAGTTTCCGATCCCGGCTCGCCTGACTTTGGAAGCGCGCTCCATTGCCACTGCAGCTTCCCTGTTTTGGGGTCGAATGAGTCAATGAAGCCGTGCAGGTCATTGAAGTCTCCCGAAACACCAACAAGCACGTGATCCCGGATTACCAGCGGAGCCATCGTCGCCCAATAACCGAGCTTCACGTCTGCCAGCACCTTGTCCCACTCCACCTCGCCGCTTCGGGAATCAAGACACAGGAGATGTGCATCCGGCGTTTCGAAGAAGAGCCGCCCTTCCGACATGCCCAAGCCGCGCTGTCCAATGTGCAGCCCTTCGTTGTTGCGGTAATGGTAATGCCAATTTTGTTGGCCAGTCCGGGCGTCTACCGCCCAAATGTCATCTGGTTCACTGAAATAAAGCGTGCCATCCACGAGTAATGGGGTTGATTTGAGGCCCGGACCGGTGTTCACGTCGGTTTGAAACGCCCAAGCCATGCCGAGCATGTCGGCGTTCGCCGCATTAATCTGTGTCAGGGGACTGTGCCGCATCCCGGAGTAGTCACCATTGTGCGTGGGCCAGGAGTTTGTCGCATCGTTCGCCGCCGTTGCGAGCGCAGCCATTATGATCAACCCACTAAGGGCATTGCTCACTTCAATGTCTCCAAGTATGCGAAAAGATCATGAACATTTTTGTCCGTATAGGCTTTTAGCAGCCTTTCGTGTTCGGCTAATGGATCGCGTATCTGAATTAAAACCGTTCCCCGTTGGAACGTGTGGACCTTGCGGTTCTTGTCCCGAAGTGAAACAAAGAATTCGTCCGCGTAGACCTGCTCGCCTTCGAATTTCTCGCCTGCGGAATCGGTTGCGGTCACGGTCGGTTTTGCCCCATCCGGAAAGGCAATTCGAGTCTGCAGGTCGAAGGGCTTATATTTCGTTGCGATGTGCGCCAAATCACCCATTGGGGAGTGACAGCCTGCGCAGTGCTGTCCGAAGTAAGCCTTGCCATCGGATACTTTGCCGACCAGCAGTTTCTCAAGCGGGTATTCGGTCGGTATCTTTCGCGCAACGGACGCCGCCGTGTTCGCTTCTGCATGCAGGAACTCTGCAATATCGCGAATCTGCGTGTCCGACAACTGAAAGGCCGGCATACCTTTCTCCGGTCGCCCATTTCTGATGACCGGGCCGATCAGATTGCCATGAACATCGTGACTTACCAGAGGAGATCGAATCAGGTCCGGCCCGCTTGCGCCCCGTGCGTCCCGGCCGTGGCAAAAACCACATGTCTGCTGGAATGTGCTTTTTCCTGTATCAATGTTTGCCCTAATTTGCTGCTGTTCCCGGACATCGTCCGGGTCTTGACCAAACAAGATGAGTGGAAGCAGAATCAAGATAAGCTTGCACATGAAAAACAACACTCAGCCATTTGCTTCACTAGTAGGAATTCAGCCCACCTGTCACTTTCTTCGACTCCCTGAAACTTCCATGCACAATAAATGTCTGAGGACAACAACTCGGGTGTGAAGTAGATAGATGCTCCAGGCTGTTGCCTGCTCAGAAACGCCCGCTCAACCGCTATTTTGAGGCTCGGCGATTGAGCGTGACGCGCCGGTTCCGCTACGCCGTCAACCGCAAAGCGCCATTGATCAATAGGAGCGATCACTTCCTGGTTCCAGATGTATTGACCAACCACAAGCAGGAGGTTCTTGCCCGGCAAATCATAGGCCAAATCCAGGTAACGTTTCACGCGGTCCATATAGAATTTGCGAACGAATGAGTTGCAATCTGCCATGCGGAGCGCACAGCAGACCGTCGAGACCATGGGTAGACAGCATCTTTCACAAGTTTCCCGAGTGGTCCTGAGTTCCTGCGGGGTCAACTCCAAAGGATCAGCAAAGATGTCGATCGTGTCAAAGCCGATCTCCTTTGTCAACTGAATTTCTTGGGCAGGATCAATAGCAGTTCCGAGCCACACGGAATTGGTGAGCCCAAGCTTCATAGGGGCCAAGTCTCTTGATTTGTCGAGCGCAACAGAATCGTATCATAAAATGATACGTTGACGTCAGAAAATTTCTTGCGAATTTCATAAACGGATCTGGTAGTGGACGTTGACTTTAACCATGCCGCGCCGAATCCCAGCCGCTCTGATTTCGGCATTGGATTCGTTTGCGCCGGTTTCATCATGCCCGATGTCAACTCATGGCATACGCAGATACTGACTTCAATGTGGTCGGCAGCACCTCCCGCACGCTTGAACTTGCCTGCGAAGTAGCTGATCTGCGTGGAATTCTCAGGGTCTACGAAACGCCTAGTGAAATGCTGTAAGACGCCGATATCCGGATCTGGGATATTGCAGTCGTTCGCGAGGCTGTTGAGCACGATGTCCATCCTAAAGACATACTTGCTCAAAAACCTTTCGCGGTCGATTATAAAATGCTACCCAGATCGTTGAACCCTACAATAGGCGGGGCTTGCCGCTCGTCGTCAACTAGAACATGCGCTTCGACTAGTCCATTCGAGCGCTGAAGACGCACGAGGACGGGCGCGAGGTGGTCGTGCCTGCGTTGCTGGTGAAACGCAGCACCTGCTGTCCGCGACGGAAGGAAAAGCATATGGTGCTCTAGCGCGAGTGCGCAGCCGTGAACGTTTATGAAAGTTTTTCTTGACAGGCGGTCAATTTTCATCAACTGTAGTATCGGAGGGCGCTTTGTGGTTTTCGAAACCATGTCGTCTCGTCTACGAATCACTTCGACACTGCTCCTGGTGCTCTTTGCAGCTGCGGTCACTCTGCCCGCGGCGGGTGTGACATACCAGGGCAAAAACGGACAAGGGCGCGGCAAGCACATCGTGTTGGTTGCCGGCGACGACGCTGAGTACCACTCCGAAGAAGCGCTTCCTGCCCTGGCCAAAATTTTAGCGGTGCGCCACGGTTTCACTTGCACCGTGCTGTTCTCTATCAATCCTCACGACGGCACCATTGATCCGCGCGAGAAGCGCAACATACCCGGCTTGGAAGCGCTGAAGACCGCTGACTTACTGGTGTTGTTTATCCGCTGGCGTGATCTTCCCGACGACCAAATGAAATACCTGGTCGACTATGTCGAATCAGGCCGTCCCATACTGGCAATCCGGACTGGCACTCATCCGTTTGAATTCAAGACCAGCCAAACCTACGCAAAGTGGTCATGGAACAGCACTCTTCCCGGTTGGGAGGGCGGTTTCGGTCGCAAAGTTCTCGGTGAAACATGGGTTGCCCACCATGGTGACCACGGAAAACAGAGCACACGCGGCGTATTTGCCCCAGGAGCGGAACAGAATCCAATCCTTCGAGGCATTAAGGACGGGGAAATATGGGGACCAACCGACACCTATGAGGTCCGTCTGCCGCTTCCCACTACCTGCCGCCCCCTCGTTCTGGGACAGGTGCTTTCCTGGGTAGGACCCGACAGCAATCCGGTGCCCGGCAAGGTAAACGACCCCATGATGCCAATCGCCTGGACTAATCTGTTCACAACGGAAACCGGGAAAACCGCGCGGGTATTCACATCCACCATCGGATCAGCCGACGACATCGAGAACGAAGCGGTGAGACGGCTTCTCGTAAACGCCACATATTGGGCGACTGGGATGGAAGCAGCGATCTTGTCGGCCGCTGATGTTGCCTTTGTCGGACTTTTCCGTCCACAGTCGTTCCTTTCCGAAGTTTACACGGCTGGCGTAAAACCGTCCGATCTTAAACTCACCGTGAAGCAAATTGAATGAGAAGTGCAAGCTAAATGGGAATACCAGCGATGGCGGGGCACGTTTTGACCAAGTTTCCCTGTATTAAGGAAGTCCGTACTTCGCTATTGCTGTTTGGTTGCGAGGCGCACACCGCATATGTGTTTTCGATCACTTAGCAAACGGCTTGCGCAGGCGCTTGCTTGCTTCTTCTTCGCCGCCATTTTTGGCATTGGCGGGAGCAATGCGGTTGCAGAAGCTGTTGCTTTGTTGCAGGCTGGTGATACAGCGCATGCCGAACAAATACTCCGAGAGGACTTACGCGTACGGCCTAATAACGGTGAGGCGCTCGGTCTTCTCGGGGTCGTTCTGGACCAGCAGAAAAGATACCAGGAAGCCGATCCGGTGTACCGGCGCGCCGTTGCCCTCGGACCGCAATCGCCTGGGTTGCGGAACAACTACGGCAATCATCTTCTGGCGACCAACCACTTTAAGCAGGCTGAAGGCGAGTTTTTGTATGTGCTTGCCGTCGATTCGGGCAACTTAAATGCACGGATGCAACTGGTCCGGCTCGCCTTGCGAGAGAAGCACCCCGCGAAGGCAGCGGAGCATTTGAGTGGCCTTCCGGCAAGCGTCCATGAACGTTCGGACGTGATGCTGCTCCAAATGCAGACTGAATACCAGATGGGGCAGAACGTGGAGGCAGATCGGATTCTTAAACGACTCTCTGGAGAGGCGGAACACGATGTGGACGCGATCCTAACGATTGGGTCGGCACTTTTCGGAGCGGAGCAGTACGAAAAAGCGGAGAGTCTGTTTGCGCGAGGAATGGAATTGGCGCCGGGCAGCTTCGATGCCGTCTACGATTGTGGGCTTGCCGCGTCGCGATCCGGTCACAACGAAAACGCGCGCGAGTTACTGAATCAGGCACTGCGGCTGCAACCGGCCAATGTGGACGTGATATATGACTTGGCTGTTGTCAACGCAAAACTTGGGAACCATGATACAGCCGTAAAGCTTCTAGGGGAGGCTTCGCGTCTGGCGCCCGCTCGACCGGACCTGCAGCAACTGCTGGCGCGAATAACAGCCGAGCTGGGCTACTTTGCGGATTCGGCCACGGCGTGGGATAGATACTTACAACTTGTTCCGGGTGACGACTTAGCAGGACGAGAGCGCGCCTTTATGCAAACTGCTATCAGTGAGCAGGCTGCCGCCGGACTGATCGGACTCGCTGCTTACGTGCGCAAGCATCCGGCGGACCCCGTTGGGCACTATGAACTCGGAACTGCCGAGAGCCCGAGTAATGCCGACTTAGCGTTCCGGGAATTTAGTCGGGCAATCGCGTTGAAGCCGGAACTCACAGCGGCGCGATTTGCCCGTGGGTTGCTGCTTTATCGACAAGGCAACACAGAAGCGGCTCTCCTGGATTTTGAATGGACGGCCACACACGCTTCAAAGAATCCGGCCGTTCTCGATCGGCTCGGCGAAACGCAACTAGCCCTTAATCAAGTAGAGAAGGCGATCGGAACGCTGAGGGCTGCGGCAGAGCTTGCCCCCGAAAATGCGACTGTTATGAATCACCTTGGCCGCGCTCTGACGAAAGCGGGGCAAAGCAACGAAGCTCGCGCGGTGTTCGCACATCTGCGGGAACTGGGTCCAGCTAAGTCGGAATCGCCGCACCCGGCAGGGCTGCTTGATTTTCTAAGCCTTTCGCCGGAGGAGCAGCAAGCTAGGTACCGGGCTGGGGTGGAGAGAGTGGTCAGCAAAAATCCCGACAATGTGCAGGCACAACTGCGCTATCTCCAGCTTTTACTAGAAGACGGGAATACGGAACAGGCTCTCTCCGTGACACGCAAGATCGCTTTGTTGAAGCCAACTCCCGCGCTGGCGCGAGAGGTCGAGGCTGTTCTGCTTTCTGCGCAGCAGTACGACGCAGCGAAGCAGCTTCACACGGATTTATCGGGATCGAAAAGTAAGTAATTTTAGCTTTCCATGGGGAGGAAATCGTGCAGCTACTACGATTCATGCACGCAGCAAGCAGGCAAAATAGGCCCGGCTCTCTGCTCACAATCATCCTATGTGGATTGTTGTCCCAGCTCTGCTTGGGGCAAACGTTCACATCATCCATAACCGGAACGATAACAGACCCAAGCGGCGCTGCCGTGCTGAACGCCCGGGTTACATTGACGAATATGGGCACCAACGATGTTCATGACGTCACAACTCGATCTGACGGGTCATATCAGTTCAATAATTTGCAGCCTGGAACTTATCAGGTAAGTGTCACAACGCCTGGGTTCAAGACATACGTCAAAAGCAATCTTATTCTTTCCGCGCAGGTCAACGCTTCGGTTAACATACCGCTGCAGCTCGGCAATACGGAGCAAAAAGTGGAGGTGACCGGCTCGGCAGTCCTGGTGGATACGGAGACGGCGAATAGCTCGGCCACACTGGACAGCCGTTTTATCAGCGCCCTGCCGAATGGAACCCGCAATCCGCTGAATTTTGTGTTCGCTGTTGCCGGCACAACCGAGTCGCCGGGTGGCATGACTCAGCGAAACGGAACATTCGATCAGAACGCCAGCAGCTTCGGTCTGAACGGCGGGCGAACTGGCGAGGAATCGATCCTGATTGACGGTGCTCCTGCAACAGCTATCGACTGGGGCGGCCTTATGGTATCCCCTCTGCAGGATTCCGTGCAGGAACAGCAAATCGTTACCAACACCTATGACGCGCAGTACGAGCGAGGCGGATCAGGCATCGTGACGCTTATCACCAAAGGCGGAACAAACACATTTCATGGAGAAGTGTACGATTATCTGCAGAACTCGGCTCTCAATGCTAATTCCTGGTCCAATAACAAGAATGGCGCCCCTAAAGGACAGTTCAAAAGGAACCAGTTCGGCGGAAATGTAAGCGGTCCCCTCCTGAAACGCGCCAATTTGTTCTTTTTCGGAGGATATGAGGGTCTGCGACAGCCAAACACGGAGGATAGCGGGCTGCAAACAGTCCCTACCCAAGCGCAGCGCAATGGAGATTTCTCTGGCTCGTTGAATGCGGATAGTACGCCGAACCTGATTTATAACCCATTCACCACAGCGCAGCTTTCCGACAGCGCCTACACGCGTCAACCATTCGCCGGTAACATCATTCCGAAAAATTTGATAAATCCGGTGGGTTCCAAGATGATGAGCCTGTACCCTCTGCCTAACCGCCCCGGTCAGGGTCCCAATCAGATCAACAACTTCTTTGCGCAGGGAGCGGCCAACAGCACGAACGACAAGATGGACACGCGGGTGGATTGGGAACAAAGTTCGGCCCACAGAGTTTTCGTGCGCTGGTCAGACCGTTTTCGCCAGGATCTGAACCATCCTTGTTTCTTCTGCACCGGGGCGGATTCTGTGGTGAACGAGCACGATAACGGATTTCAGGTGGTCTTGAACGATACGGTCACTCCAAGTCCTACCTGGGTAATTAACTCGTTTATCAGCTACAGCCGATGGCAAGAAGCGCACGTCGCGCAAAGCTTTGGTGTTGCCAATGCGTCAACTATTGGACTCTCGCCATCACTGTTCCAAGCGCCCATTTTGCCGGGAATTTCCATCGAGAACTACTCGGGCTTGGGCGTCACTTTCGGGGGTGGATTCCAGAAGTATACGCGCTACTCGAATACGATCGGAATGAACATTACCAAGCAGCTTTCGAAGCACACCCTCAAGTTCGGCGGCAACTTCGACGACCAGAGAATCAACAATACTAATGAGTCTAATGGCGTCAACACGGGCTCTCCTGCTTTCAACTTCGGAACTGCCCTGACCTCATGCGATCCCAACCCAAACGGCGGCCCATGCCTCGCGAGCAAGAGCGGGTCCAGCGTGTCGGGAAACGCGCTCGCCTCCATGCTGCTCGGAACGGCAAGCGGCGGCGGGCAGTCCTTCAATATTGACCCTGCTATGGGAATGCACAGCTTCGGAGGGTACATTCAGGATCAGTGGCGGATTACTCCGCGCTTGACTGTGAATGTGGGCGTTCGATATGAGAACCAGCGTCCCGCGACGGAACGGTTCAACCGTCTTGAGTACTTCAACACCAAGGCGGTCAACCCTATCAGTTCTCAAATCGGGTTCAATGTTCTCGGCGGATTCGAATACGCGGGTGTTAATGGGAACGACCGGTATGCTTGGCCGCCTAATAATCTCGATTTTGCGCCTCGCGCCGGAATCGCATTCAAGATTACTGATCGCTTAGTAGCTCGCGTGGGGGCTGGCATCTATTTCCTGCCTCCGTCCGCGATGATCAGTTTTGACAATCCAGGACAGTTTTATGGTTTCAGCTCTTCAACCTCATATAACGCGACGGCGCAAAACGGATATGTTCCGTTGAATCTCGTCAATAATCCCTTCCCTGTAGGACTTAACCAGCCCACGGGTAGCTCGCAAGGATTACTCACGCTGGTAGGCGACGGCCAAAGCCAGATCTGGCCGAAAGCGCCGCACCCTACGCCGTACACCGAACAATGGAGCTTCGATCTTCAATACCAGATCAGTTCGCATTCGGTGTTTCAGATCGGTTATATCGGAAATCGCGGGCGCAAGCTGCTGTACGGAAATCCGAACATCAATGCGAACCAGTTACCGGATCAGTTCCTCCGTCTTCAATCACAGCTGGATCAGCAGGTCAACAATCCGTTCTTCGGCATTCTGGACCCCAGCACTCCGCTAGGGTCGCAAAAGACGATAGCGTATAACCAGCTCCTGCGTCCCTTCCCTCAATATACGTATATAGGCTGGAATCGTTCTTTGCCCGGCGCCAGGTCCTCCTACAATGCGCTGGACGTGAAATATAACCACAGCTTCAGCGCCGGCTTGAGCGTTTTGATGACGTACCGGTGGTCGAAGGCGCTAGACAACGGCCCGGAGGACTTTCTGGGCTGGGCGACCGGCAATCAATGGCGTGACTCCTACAACACGATGCTCGACTACAACATCAGCACGCACGATGTTCCGCACAGCTTCGCGACCGCGCTGGTGTACGATCTGCCGTATGGCCGGGGCAAGCGTTGGGGAAGTAACGCTCCAGGCATAGTAAAAGAGGCGCTAGGAAACTGGCAGCTTTCAAGTGTTGTCCGGCTCGCCAGCGGCCTGCCGCTTCCATCGGCAGTCACCTGGAGCTCCAGCAATCCTCTTGGCCCTTACGGTTATCCAGGACCGCAGATTGCCGACCTGGTGGGCAACCCGGTACCCTCCGCCCGAACGCCCAATAACTGGATCAACGCCGCTGCTTATACAGCACCACCATCGTCTTGGACGCTTGGAAATGCGCCTCAGCGCATGACGCAGCTTCGAGAGCGTATGGCCCGTAACGTTGATCTATCAGTCGCCAAGAACTTCGGAGGCGAGCGATATCAGGCTTGGCTCCGCGCGGAATTTCTGAACACTTTCAACTACGCTCAGTACGCTCTATCGCCGTTCAACAGCCGTCCACTGTGCGTAACCTGCGGAGACTTTGGAGATCTGGACTCTACCGAGAACAGCTCACGAACGATCCAGCTCAGTTTGAAACTTATGTTCTGAGCAGCGTGACAGGAAACGATTGTCGAGGTTCCGGTCATCCGTTGGAAGATGACTGGAACCTTTTTTATCCACCATTCCCCTGCTGTTATATGTGATCCTGTGCGCATCATTGCTCGAAGAGCATTCACGTAAAGGAAATGGAGACCTGTCATCGTTGTAAGCCCGCGAGTGTTTCCCGATTCATTTTGAGAGCGCGAAGGCAATCACAGAATCGCCCTGTGTACTGCCGAAGAATCCGCCGCCTCCAGCCGCAATGACCACAAACTGCCGACCATTCCTGCCGAGATAGGTCGCAGGCGTGGCATGGCCCGCTGCATCGAGTACGGTCGACCATAGCTCCCGGCCCGTGCGCGCGTCGAAAGCTCGAAAGCGGCTATCATTTGTTGCAGCAATAAAGACGAGCCCGCCCGCTGTCGCGATAGAACCTCCGATATTGAGCGCGCCCGTGTTGTGTACGCCCTTGGCTTCAAGTTCCTCGGTCAACCCGAGCGGGACTCGCCAGGCAATTTCACCGGAATTGATATTTACCGCCGTGAGTAAACCCCACGGCGGCTTCTGACAAGGCCACAGGTTCTCATCCCAAAAGCGTGCGTACCCGCCCTGTGGACTGGTTCGCCGATACGCGGTGGGGGAATTAGCCGGTTGCTTGACCATCTGCCCAAGGGCCCCAATCTCGTTCGTGTTGACGTATATGTATCCAAGCAGGGGATCAAAGGAGACACCGGACCAGGTCGCTCCGCCCAGCGTTCCCGGAAACACCAACGTCGGTTTCGTCCCATACGGTGTATAGCGGCCGTGGTGGTCGAGTTGGGAGAACATCGCGGAGCACGTATTGTGTGATTCGGGCGTGACATCCGTAATGTCCTGCGAGGTGATGCCGGAACGCGACAGAGCGGGCGGCTTCACTGGGATGGGCTGCGTCGGCCAGGCCCATTCGCCCGGCACATCGCTTCTGGGTACTGGCTGCTCCTCGATAGGGAAGAGCGGCTTCCCGTTACGGCGGTCGAGAATGAAGACTAAGCCCATTTTCGTCACCTGAACAACGGCCGGAATCTCCCGGCCTCCGCGCTGCACAGGCAAGAGCGCAGGGGGCGCTGGAGGATCATAGTCCCAGACGTCGTGGTGAACGAATTGGTAGTGCCAGATCAGCTTGCCCGTCCGGGCATCCAAGGCGACTAGCGAGTTCCCATAAAGGTTGGCACCCTTCCGATCGCCTCCATAGAAATCAAACGCCGGGGAACCAATGGCGAGAAACACCAGTCCGCGCTGTACATCAACGGTCATGGTGGTCCAGACGTTTACGCCCGTTCGATCTTTCCAGCCGTTGCCTTCCCATGTCTCGTGGCCCGCTTCGCCCGGTAACGGTACGGTATGAAAGGTCCACATCCGCTTGCCCGTCCGAACGTCCCAAGCACGGACATCGCCTCGTGGACCAAGCCCCGGACTTTCGGGCACCTCGGCTCCGGTGATGACCCAATCCCGGTAGATGGCGGGAGGTGATGTTTCCGCGTAGATGGATTCAGGGAACTTGTCAGCGACTCCCTCGCGCAAATTGACTTCTCCTTCCTTTCCAAATCCGGGCACTTTCGCTCCCGTCTGAGCATTGAGTGCGATCAGGCGACCATCGAGCGTGCCGAACAGGATACGAGCCGGTGTACTTTTGTCTCCGGGCCAAAAGGCGACGCCTCGGTGCGCCCGGTACTGGAGAGGTCCCGCCGCCTTCGACTGCGGGTCAAATTTCCACAGCTCTCGACCGGACTCAGGATCGAGAGCGATCACGCGGTTCGCCGGAGTGGACAGATACAGAACGCCATTGACAATGAGCGGGGTCGTTTCAAAAGCGGTTTGCCTTACGCCGCGTGGTCCGGAAACCGGGGGCCGCTCTCCCGTGTGGTAAACCCAGGCCCGACTCAGATGCGCGACATTCTTCGTGTTGATTTGATCCAGAGGAGAAAATCGCATCCCGCCCGGATCGTGACTGTAGGCAGGCCAATCCCTCTGCGCAAAAGCTCCCCTGGCTAGCGCTGCCAAAACGATGATGAAACGAACTGCTGTGGACACAAACCTGAAGTATAAGAAATACTCAGCCAAGTCCTCGCAAGCAAATCGTCCCGCGCTCGATTTCGACTTCTTCACACCAAGGCCGGAACACCACACGGCGCTGCGGTGACCTCCATCGTCGAACACCTGCGTGACCGAGCAAGATTCTGAACATTGCAGTATGAAAAATGCCGGAATGGAACTGCCGCGTTATCGAAGTGCATCCGGAATAGATGATATACTCTGCGCAGAGTTTTAGGAAAACAAAGCCGCTGTACAAAGGCTCGTCGCAGGTTTTGCTTCCTGTGATTAGTTTTTCTCCTGCTAACGCCTTGTGACTGTGTTGATGGTCAGCGCTTTGGGCGTTAGTCAAGTTTGAGGGCCGTTTGGTGCATACAGGTATATGACGCCGGAGAAAATGTGTGCTGTACAGATTAGTTTACGTCTTGCTTGTATGGGCTGCTAGTGGGCGTGTGTTTGCGACCACTTTCGATTCCACTGTGTGCGCTTTCGCTAGTCCTGAGCAATAGAAATGTTCCAACCAAAGAAGGGCAAGGAGACATACCAATGTTCAGCTATTTCTCAGAGTATGCAGTGAGGTCCGCCCCGCCGCTTAAAAAGTTGGTTCGTTGCGCTTTCCTGCGAACGCTTATGCTGTGTGGGGTGATGCTCGCCACCGTGCATGTGCAAGCGCAGGTGACGACAGCGGATATCACAGGAACGATTGTCGATGCCTCTGACGCTGCGATCCCGAACGCGAAGGTTACAGTCAAGAACGTCGACACTGGAATTGAGCGGAGTACGTCAAGCGACACCAGCGGAAACTATCTCGTCAGTTCCCTTCCGGTTGGTCACTACAGCGTGCGTGTGGAGACTTCCGGTTTCAAAACCTGGAATTTAACCGACGCACAGCTTGCGGTGGGCGATCGCTTGAGAATCGATGTGCAGATGCAAGTAGGGCGGATCGAGCAGCAGGTCGAAGTAACGGCGGAAGTGACTGGGGTGCAGACCGACTCCTCGACCCTGGGCACATACATCGATACGCGCGCCGTCCAAGATCTGCCAACCAATGGCAGAAACTTCATCACTTTGGTCCAACTTGCTGCGGGAGCAAACGACAGCACTGTCGGCTTCGGCGGCGGTACGGGCCCGGATGATCGGCGCCAGACCTCACAGGTGACCGTCAACGGGCAGTACGCCTGGGCAAACAACTTCCTCATTGACGGCATGGACAATAATGAGCGATTTATTGGCACCGCGACGGTAAAGCCGTCGGTCGAGGCAATTCAAGAGATGAAGGTTCAAACAAATCTATATGGCGCCGAGTTGGGAAGAACAGCGGGAGGTGTTATCAACCTTATCACTAAATCCGGTACTAATCAATTCAGAGGCTCCCTCTACGAGTTCTTCCGGAATGAGAAGCTGGATGCTAAGAACTTCTTTGCCGGGCCTGGACCCACTCCCCCCTACAAACAGAATCAGTTCGGCGGTAGCCTGGGAGGCCCGATCCGGAAGGACCGCACGTTTTTCTTCGGTGACTTTGAAGCTCTTTTTGTCCGCCAGGGGTTAACCTCCGTCGCGACGGTTCCCACTATTTCCATGCGCAATGGTGACTTCGCGCAAGTTGGGCCCATTTACGACCCGCTGTCCCTTACCAGAGCTCGCTTCGCAAACGACTTTATACCTATCAGCCGCCGGGATCTAATCGGAAACAACATCATCCAGCTATATCCGGTTCCGACCAACAGCGGCCTTTCTAACAATTTTGTGAGCAGCCCGGCCCAAAAGCAGGACCAGAAGACGTACGATGCGAGGGTCGACCACAAGTTCTCTGATAGTGATCAGCTCTTTGGCCGTTACACGTTGGGGGATGTGAACTCCTTTTTACCCGGGGCCATTCCCATTGGAGACGGAGGGTTCGGCGGGTCTGCTACACAGCGGACGCAGGGCGTTGGGCTGGGCTACGTCCACACCTTCGGGCCGCGCTGGGTGATGGAACTAAGAGCTGGTTATAGCCGATACTCCATCGCGAGCCTTTCTTTTAACCCGGGGAAAAACCTGTCCCAGCAGGTCGGCCTGGTGAATTCCAACGTTGATTTTGATACCTCCGGACTGGTTCGGATGACACCGAGCGGCTACACCAGTATCGGTGACGGGCAGTACGTTCCGGAATACAACACGAACAATGTATATCAATATGGCGCGGCGTTTACTCATCAAGCGGGATCACACGGACTTAAGTTTGGTGCTGACTTGAGAAAGCGGCAGGTGACGCAGTATCAAAGCCCGCAGCCACGAGGCACCTTCTCGTTTCAGCCGTCGACAACCTCTAATCTTGGTCCTGGCGGGAACTCTATCGCGTCTATGATGCTCGGATTTCCGTTCAACGGACAGCGTCAAAAACAGTTGATCCATCCGGGATACCGCTTCTCGGAATCGGACCTGTACCTCCAAGATGACTGGCGCGTGTGGCCTTGGCTCACTCTGAACTTGGGCCTGCGCTATGACTACTATAGTCCGTTGGCGGAGTACAGGAATCAGATCTCGAACCTCAATCTTCAAACGGCTAAGATCGTGATTGCCGGCCAGAATGGGACTTCGAGATACGCCGGGCCCTCTCCCGATTGGATCAACATCTCGCCACGTTTTGGGTTTGCGGCTACGGTCAACAGGAACACAGTGATCCGCGGTGGCTATGGCATCAGCTTCGTTCCACCTTTTATGGGCAGCCCCTATGCGATGCGGAATCCACCGTTCGTCAATTCCTGGAGCATCCCCACGGCTACTTATACTCCGGTCTACAAATTAACCGACGGCCTACCGCCAGTCGTGCCGTCAGACCCAGCCAATCCGGCGGGGACCATTAATGCGGTCTCATTCAATTTCCAAGTCCCGTATGTACACCAGTTCAACCTCACCATGCAAAGAGAACTGCCGTTGCGATTGGTCAGCACGGTGAGCTACGTCGGTCAGTTAGGCCGCAAGCAGTTTTTCCCGAATGCTTCCGTCGATTACGACCTGCCGGGACCCGGAAATGTCACGACAATCGACGCAAGACGGCCTTATGCGAGTCTCTTGCCGAACGTCAACTCAATACCTGTTTATGGCAACTATAGCAACACAAGCTACCATGCGCTACAAGCGACATTGGAGCGACGATTTGCCAGCGGATTCGGTGCAGTCGCAACTTACACCTATGCGCACACTCTTGACAATTACCTGTACCGGCCCGGGGCCGCACAGGTTTTTGTGAAAGGGAATTCCAACCTGGATGTCCGACATCGATTCACTGCAACAGCAAATTACCAGCTCCCCTTCGCGCGAAATGCAAAGGGCTTCGTAGGAGCCGTTGTCAAAGACTGGCAAGTAAACGGCATTGCAGTCCTGCAGACCTCGCTTCCGTTCAATGTTACAAACGGCACTGGCGTGAATGGCACGGGCGATACAGGGAATGACTTCCCCAATCTTGTTGGTGATCCCTATAAAGCTGGTCCGGTCCCGGGCAATTCGGACGGCCGGTGTCAGGCCACCATCTCGCAAGGCGGCAGAGCGCCGGATACTGTTGGGACGCTCACCTCTTTTTTCAATCCCTGCGCGTTCCAACGCCAAGCTTCCGGCACTTATGGAAACCTAGGCAGAGGCGTCATGCGGGGACCGAATTGGGTGACATTTAATTTTTCCGCTTTTAAAGACTTTGCTATTACCGAAAGGCTGCGCTTCCAAGTGCGGGGCGAGTTCTTTAACATCTTCAACCATCCGAACTTCCTGATTCCTAATGGGACTATTTCGTCGGCGGGCGTGGGTTCAATTAGCAGTGCCCAACCGCCGAGAAATATTCAGTTAGCGATGAAACTCGTCTTCTGATGACTCGGCATTGGGTAGTAACCATATAACGCCACGTTCACAAACCAAAACCGTTTGGTTTTGAGGTGAGCCAGCTACTGTGGGATACTCGTGGCCCACAGCGCCATCCTGCTCCTACTTCACCGCCGTCGCGTTCTCCTCCCGACCTTTGTGAGTTTCCGGCGAGCCTACATGACATCAGTTAGCGTTCCTGTTAGTTTCGACGGAGGGCCAGGAGGCCCGCGCGATGACCCAGGAAATGACAAGCCCGCCGGATGATCTCGAACAACGGCGCCGGCGATTGGAAGAGTTTCGGAGCACACAACCGTTGCGCTCGCGCTTGCCGGAGCCGTTATGGGCAGCCGCGACGGAATTAGCGGCCCGCTACGGCGTGCATCGGACGGCGCGGGAGCTGCGGCTCAACTACACCGGTTTGAAAAAGCGAGTCGCCCAGCGGAACCAGCCGAAACCGAAGCGCACGGCGGCGGCCTCACCGGCCTTCCTGGGGTTCTGTCAAATTAAGGTAGAGAGTATGTTGTACAAGTCTGTGAGTAAGCCGCCTGCGTAGAATTTAGCGTGAAAGCTTGCTTCCCAGCGCTCTTACACGGTGGTGATTTTGCGCTAAATCTGAAACTGCTGCTCTCTTTTAACGAGGTAACGAGCGGCGGAGAGAAGATGTCGCTTCGGTCGGAAATGCGGAGCGATGAGATCATGTACTTCGAGAAATCGCTGGGCCTGTTCGAGGGATTTGAAACGGCGCATCCGGCGCTCGCGTTGGCGAGTCGGCGGATGCGAGTTTTCCGCCCGGTTATTCAGATAACGGCTTTGCCGATGAGTGACGCGCGGCAGAACGACTTTCTTCGCCGCTCCATAGCTGCGGAGCTTATCGGTTACAATCACACGCGGTTTCCGTTTGGTGGTGCGCAAGAGCTTACGGAAGAATAAGATTGCGGCCCGTCGATCCCGTTTCGACTGGACCAGGATGTCGATCACGGCGCCGTGTTGGTCCACCGCGCGCCACAGATAATGCTGGACCCCATGGATCTTCAAAAATACTTCATCCAGATGCCATTTATCACCCAGCTTGGGTCGTCTCCGTTTGAGCTGGGCGGCATAGGAAAGACCAAATTTATCGCACCAGTTTCGGACGGTTTCGTATGTGAGTAAAACGCCACGAAAGGCCATCATGAGCTCGACATCCCGTAAACTCAAGGCGAAGTTGAAGTATAACCAGAAACACTGAGAAATGATCTCTTGCGGGAATCGGTAACCACGATAGGGGTTGGCTGGCACTCCCTCAGGATCTCATCCGCTCGACTTGACAATGCCTTTGACCGCTCATCGAGTAGCAGGAGTGGCCGAAGTGTTAACCGAGGTCGGGGCCACCCTCCGTTATTTGCCTCCCTACTCGCCGGATTATAACCCGATGGAGTGGGCCTGGAGCAAAGTAAAAACCCTGTTGCGATCGCGCGCCGCACGCACGCGTCCGCACCTGCGCCGGGCACTTGGTTCGGCGTTGCAGGCCATCACAGCACAGGCTGCCCGCGCTTGGTTCCGTCATGACGGTTATGGCTTACACTAACCTGAAATTTGCTCTAGAAGATACCTTCCAGCGGTGGTATCCAGCGTTTCCACCAACACCTCGGTCCGAAGCCGCCTAAGGCACGAGGAAGGTTGCCCCGGAGATTTACACACTCTCCTTTCAGAAGATTTAACGTTTCTCACAACAGGGCTTCGTTTGAACGCACGACAGGAACCGCACTCAATCTACATCTCATTTGTATAAACCGATCAAATTTACTGTGAACATTATTGTCGAATATAAAGTCTGTCAAACTTAGAATGTATCTTTAGTCAAATAAAATGTTGCACCGCTTTGCGGCTAGAGTGATGATAACGACCGTGATGATCCCCTCCAACTTGTCCAAAAC
>CAXTWT010000036.1:0-21797 GCA_964247955.1 uncultured Bryobacteraceae bacterium | reverse complement strand
ATCCGTTCCCAAATCTGCCGCTGCCCTCGCAATTTCCTATCTTTCCAAGTTTTCCTACCTTTACTGGATTTAGCGCTGCGGGATCTCCGACATTTACGGGTCCCTTGGTTGCTCTGAATCCGTTCCAGCGGAATATGCGCACTCCGTATGCTGAGCAGTACAACTTCTCGGTGCAGCGCGAACTGCCCGGCAAGTGGACCGGAGAGATCGGCTACGCTGGTTCGCAAGGCGTTCGTTTGCTGCAAAGCCTGCAACTGAATCAGGCAAACCTGGCGAGTCCTACTGCTCCGATCCGGGGCCTCACGGCCAACTCGGCGCGCAATGTTTCGGCGCGGGTTCCGATCATCGGCTTTAGCTCCACCGGTCTGAATACTGTCACGGCCAATGGACACTCCTCCTACAACGCGTTTTTGTCTACTCTGTCCCGACGCATGAATAGTGCTTTTCTACAGTTTTCTTATACCTATTCAAAGTCAATCGACAACAACTCCGGGTCAACCACTCAGGATCTAGGAAACTCCGGTGGAAACCAAGCGCTTCCTCAATTACAGCGCGGTTTGTCTGACTTTGATCGGCCCCATCGTTTCGTTGCTACTTACTCGTACGACTTGCCTGGACCGTCCCAAGGGCTCTTGAGAACACTGGTAGGCGGCTGGAATATATCCGGCTATACGACGCTACAGTCAAGTTTGCCCATCAACTTCACTTGCGCTTGCGGGTCCAATAATGTGACAGGCATCACATCATCTGCTGTCAATGTGTATCCGCAGCTTACTGGCAACATCAGCGATATCTTTAATGGTAATGACTGGCGCACTTATACGAACACGGGCAGTCCGGCGTACCGCTCCGGAATCGTTAATGTCGTGCCCACGCTGCCCTCAGGCAGTGTGCTGGCAGGATACTATCAGCCTGGCTACAGCGCGTTCAACACGCCTTACCCCATTGGCGGAGTTGGCCCTGCGGCGAATAATGTCGGCCAGCCGTTCGGCAATATGGGACGCAATCCCAATATGCGCGGTCCCTTCCAGAATCAGTTTGATGTATCTCTCATGAAGACATTTAAGTTCGGCGAAAAGGTCGGCTTCCAATTACGAGGAGATGCTTACAACATCTTTAATCATCCGATCTTCAACTCGCCTAACGCTGTTGTTGGATCTACTCAGTTCGGACGTATCAGCGGCACACAAACGAACTCCCGCATTCTGAACGTTGCCGCGAAAATAGTCTTCTGAGCGAATAACCTCACGTTTTCTCCTTCCGGCCAGGGCACACCGCTGTTGTTGCGGTGAGAACTATTGTGATTATTGTGGCGAAACAAGCCTTCTCAAAATGTGGTTAAGACTAGTCTCTCCGATTGCGGAAAGCAATCGTTTTCTGCCCTCATATTGGCGGAACACATTCGGTTCATTGCTTTGCTTATAGTGGCAAAGACTAATATAGGCCCATACCCCACAAGGTTATTACCGAAAAGCTCTACTCAGAAATACCTCCAAAAAAGCAACTTTGGAAAACAAAACCCTCCTATCAAGAGCATTTTCATGAAGGTTGACGATTTAACGCAAATGCCATTGACAACGTCCCTATTAGTTGTATACTGTTTTCGGGATTAAATCGGACGATTGGGACAAGAAAGGTGATAAGCGAAGCTGTGTCTAAAGTTTTACCGCGTTTAACATTATTTTGGGTAAGGTGTTTATGCTTGTCTTTTCTGCTCCTATTACTACCTGCGCTAGGTAGATCGCAGGACCTTTGGAATACCTGCGATGGGATGACATGGTGTTTTGGCGATTAGGCATCACCAGGAGTTCCAACAAGTTGGCCTTAACTTCGGAATTTGATAGGCGGATTTCAGATCTGCGAGGCTTAGAAGAACTTTTAGGGCACGATCTTAATCTTTCGGATGCGGAAATTACTTCAATCCATTTAGATCGAAATGAACCCTCTATTACGATCACTATTCGGGTACGATCAAATAGAAATTACAAGGTCGTTTGCTTGTTAACTATGCTTTTTTATGACATTGATGATCTCCTGTTAGAAAATTTCAATCATCAAAATATAATTATGGGTTTGGTATTTCAGCCCAAACAAAGTAGGATTATGGCAAACTTTTCGTCGAAATTCGGCGCGGAGTTGTCATTCACCTACCAAACAGGGCAGGTCGTTAGCATTGAAGAAACCTGTTAGGAACTCCACTAACGTTTTGGGATTATTTGTTAACACACAAACGAACTCCTGCATTCTGAACGTTGCCGCGAAAATTGTTTTCTAAGTGTCTTTATCTTTTCCTTCAGCCAGGGCGCATTGCTACCCCGGCTTTTTGTTTTAGCGAAACAAACTCAGTCCCTGTGCTGAAATGGAATTTTCGGCATCATGAATAAAAAAATCCGTTCGACGACGATTCTTTGCGTGCGCCGGAACGGCCAAGTGGTCCTTGCGGGTGACGGACAGGTCACCATGGGCAGTGAAGTTCTGAAAGGGAGCGCGCGCAAGCTGCGTCGGCTGTACAACGGCAAAATTATTTCCGGCTTTGCCGGATCAACCGCCGACGCCTTCGCCCTGTTTGCCCGTTTTGAAGCGAAGCTGGAGCAGTACAGCGGTAATCTGCCGCGCTCGGTGGTGGAGCTTGCCAAGGAGTGGCGCACGGACCGCATGCTGCGCCACCTTGAAGCGCTTCTCCTGGTGGCGGATACGCAGGACATGTATATCGTCAGCGGCACGGGCGACGTGATTGAGCCGGATAGCCCCATTGCGGCCATCGGGTCGGGCGGGGCGTTCGCCAAAAGCGCTGCTATTGCCTTGTTTGAAAACAGCGAAATGTCGGCTCGTGAGATCGTGGAGAAAGCCATGAAAATTGCGGGTCAGGTTTGTATTTACACAAACGAAAATGTACAGTTTGAGGAGCTTGCCTGATGGTGATCTATCTTCCGCAGCAATCGAATGATGAAGCTCCTTTGCTGGATGAATTAACGCCGCGCGAGATTGTGGCGGAACTGGATAAGCACGTGATTGGACAGGCTGACGCTAAGCGTTCGGTGGCGATTGCGCTTCGCAATCGAGTGCGGCGGCAAAAGCTGGAGCCGGAAATGGCCGAAGAGGTCATGCCGAAGAACATCCTCATGATCGGGCCGACGGGCGTCGGCAAGACGGAGATTGCGCGTCGGCTGGCGAAGCTGGCGAATTCGCCTTTTCTGAAGGTGGAAGCGAGCAAGTTCACAGAAGTCGGCTATGTGGGGCGCGATGTGGAGTCGATGATTCGTGATCTGGTGGATGTCGGCATTGATATGGTGCGCGAGGAGCGTCTGGAGCAGGTCGCGGACCGGGCGGAACAGCAGGCGGAAGATCGCCTCCTTGATTTACTGATGCCGCCGCAACCCGAGCCGAGCGAAAGCAACGAGCGCACGCGCGAAAAACTGCGCGAGAAACTGCGGGCGGGAAAACTGGACGACCGCATGGTGGAGGTCGATGTTAAGGAGCGCGGCCCCACATTTGAAATCGCCACGAACGGCAACGTGGAGGAGATGGACATCAATCTGAAAGACGTCATTCCCGGACTTTTCGGCCCACGCACGAAGAAGCGCAACATGCGTGTTTCGGAAGCGCTCGAATATCTGGTCCAGGAGGAAGAAGGAAAGCTGATTGACATGGACCAGGTGACGCGCATCGCCCTGGAACGGGTAGAGCGCAACGGCATTGTCTTTCTGGATGAAATCGACAAGATCGCCGGACGCGAGGGTGGGCATGGACCCGATGTGAGCCGCGAAGGCGTGCAGCGTGACATTCTGCCGATTGTGGAAGGAACCACGGTCAACACACGGCACGGTTTTGTGCGCACAGATCATATTTTGTTTGTGGCTGCCGGAGCGTTCCATGTCTCGAAACCGGCGGACCTGATCCCGGAACTGCAAGGGCGCTTCCCGATCCGTGTTGAGCTGAAATCACTGACCGAAGAAGACTTTATCCGTATCCTGAAAGAGCCGAAATCGGCGCTGGTCAAGCAGTACACCGCGCTGCTCGATACGGAAGGCATCAAGCTGAGCTTTACGGATGACGCTGTGATCGAGATGGCGCGCATTGCCGCGCAGGTGAATCAATCGGCGGAAAATATCGGCGCGCGGCGGCTGCATACGATCATGGAAAAGCTGCTGGAAGAGATTTCGTTTGAAGGTCCCGATCTGAAAAAGAAGACAGTGAAAATTGACGCGGCATATGTGCGCAAGCGGCTGGCCGATATCGTCAAGGATCAGGATCTCAGCAGGTACATCCTGTAGTGCGTTCGGCTCTCCTCACAGCTTTGGGGCTTTGCTTTTTTCTGGGTTGCGGTTATGTGGGGCCGGTAGCTCCGCCCTCGCCGCAGACTCCTTATCCCGTCAGCAATCTTGCTGTGGTGGAGCGGGGCGATCATCTGGTCATCACGTTTGACACGCCGCCGCGCACGATTGATGCTTTAGCGATTGAGCAGTTTTCAGATATCGACCTGCGGATTGGTCCGAGCGTGGTTTCTTTTGATTTCGAGCGTTGGGCAGCATCCGCCAAGAAGTATGAGGTTCCCTTCCCCGAAGAAAACGACCCGGAAGCTCCGCGCCCGCTGCCGGTGACAGAAATCCTTCCTGTTTCCGAGTGGCAGGGCAAGAAGATTGATGTCCTCGTCCGCACGTCGGTCAGGAAGGGCGAGCACTATTCGCAATGGTCCAATCGCGTCAGCCTGGAAGTGATACCGCCGCTGTCGGCTCCGCAGGTCAAATCGGAACCGACGCGTGAAGGGTATCGATTGACATGGGCCGAAGACACGCCGGGAGCCCACTACGAAGTTATACGGCAAGGCCCTGGGGAGAAAACTCCCGTGTCGATTGGCGTAGCCGAAAAACCGGAGTACGTCGACACCACTTCGCAATGGGACACGCCCTATACTTACATCGTGGTTGCGAAGAAAGGCGCGGCGGAAAGCCTGCCTTCAAAAGCGGTGGAAGCGAAAGCCCCCGACACGTTTGCGCCTTCCGTGCCGACCAACGTTGTGGCGCTGGCCGGGCCGGATTCGATAGAAGTGACTTGGACGCGCAGCCCGGAAGCGGATACAAAAGGCTACTATGTGTATCGTTCGACGAACGGCGGCCCCTTCGAACGCCAGGGCGGTCTCGTCACTTTGCCGACCTTCAGCGACCGCACGGCAGTTCACGGCAAGACGTACCGTTACGCTGTCAGCGCTGTTGACCAAAAAAACAACATCAGCGACAATTCCGCACTGGCGGAAGTGGTGTTCCCTTAGCCGTCCAGTTATTTTTTGGGCGGCGGGGCGGTAGGTGGCGGGTCACCGAATGTCACGGTAGATTCCGCTCCGAAGCGCTTATAGTTCAGATATCGGATGATAATGCGGATACGCTGCGGTCCACTGCGAAAGAAAAGCGTGTCATCCGCGTAAGTTTCGACCGGAAACGCCCATTGGCCGTCAATCGTCCGGCGCATCGTCGTGAAATGTGGAAACAGGTTCTGTTCGCGCAGCGTTTCGATTTGCGGAACGGCTTGCCCTTCGCTGCGGATCACGGCGAGATCAGACTGCCGGACCCACAAGGTTCCTTCAAAAAACCGCTGCGTGGATAAAATCTGGCGAGGCCGGATGTATTCCACAAAGCAAGGCTCGCCGTCAATAGTTTCCTCTCCCTTGTACTTGCCTTCATAAAGCGATACTTGGTCCGGAGTGAGCAGAAACGGCTGTACATTGCGGATGTCCGCAAAGTCTTCGGGCGTCAGCTTGATGCGTGTCAGCGTATTTCTCGGCTGCTCGACGATTTGCTCATAACGAACGAAATTGGGCGAATAGGTAATATCGCGGGTTTCATGATATTGGCCCGTCACCGCGCCTTGCGTATTGAACTCTTGTATTGTGACCGACTGCCGGTACGTATAGTTCTGGCGGGCGCGCGCATTCTCCCTTTCGCGCTCCGCGATTTTCTTCAGCAGCCCCGGAGGAGGCTCCGCCGCTCGGATAACAAAAGCGGGGCATATGAAAGCCGATGCTACGATGAGGGCGATGTTCCGAACAATGCGTCCGTTTCTCATAACGGTCGTGTGCTCATATATATCTTTATTCATTGCAGCATTGTTTTACTCACAAGTGCATGCCGGCGCGCACTGGATACTGACTGCCGCGCTGCCATCTTTCTTATTAGAAGCGACATTCTATCTAGGCGCTACGTTTGAAGACACGCGGGCGGCTTTTGCGCGTATCGGCTCGCGGCGCGCGCAAGCCGGAATAATATGGCTCAGTTCGTTGCTGCCGTATCTGGTGTTCAGTTTCTTGTCAGGTGCGTTTGCCCTCCATGGTTTCTACTTGCTGCTGCTCCTGACCGGAATTTTCACCTTCTGGTATGCGGTTCTGCCGCGAAGACCCGTATACGACTTTGCGTTCCTGCTGATTGCGGCTGTCCCGGTCATTGCCCGCGTATTCCAACGAATTTACCGGTCGCCTGATCCTGATATCCACGTTGACATTTTGGGCCACCTGATGTGGATTCGAACCGGCATCCTGGCGCTGCTGGTGCTGCGGCAATGGAATCCGGGAAAGTTCAGCTTGTGGCCGCGTTTGCGCGAGTGGAAAATCGGGATCATCTGCTATCTGCTGGTGATGGCTCCCCTATGCGCCCTGGCGCTTGGACTACATGATGTCCGCTTTGCGCCGCTTCACAAAGAGCCGTGGCAAATTGCCGCCATTGCAATTGGCACCTTTTTTGGAATTCTGTGGGTCGTCGCGTTGAGTGAAGAACTGTTCTTTCGCGGCGTGGTCACTCCGGCGGTGTTGAAGGCATGGCAATCACCGCTGCTGGCAATAGTCGTGTCAGCCCTGTTATACGGCAGTGTGCATCTGTGGTTTCATGAGTTTCCGAACTGGCGACGTGCTTTAGTGACAACCTTATTAGGCTTGGCATGCGGAGCGGCCTATCTCCGCAGCGGAAGCGTCCGTGCCCCCATGGTGACTCACGCTTTTGTAGTCACAACATGGCGGATATTCTTCCGCTAAAGAGTATCGGTAAGAGTTGCTTCTTGTGCCGAGTTTCGGATCACGTCGAGTACCTGGAAAAATAGCGACGGAGCATGATTTGTTTTCAGCTAGTAGAATGTACGATCATAAGCGCAAAGTTATGACGTATGCGACCGAGTTAATTCAGCGTTACCGGCAGGCCCTCCATCATCTATGGAACATGCATTTCTGGGCTCCCGAGCCGTTTCGGGATTATGCTTCTGTTCAGGGGTTTAATCGTGTGAAACTACCTCTGTTCTTGTCGCTGGTCGTGGACCGTTTGGGCTCCGATTTGGAAGACCCCCAACAGGTCTTTGGTGATGCTTTCAAAGTTGTTCCCCCGGTTACTAAACCGAATGGCAGTATCCCTTCCCTGATGATTGAGACTCCGGAAGCGAAAGGCGTCTGGAAAACCGTGGATGGACCATTCCAAGCAAGCGATGTGAAGCTTGGCTTGCTGGACTTTTTTGACTGGCAACTGCTCGACTGGAGAGACTTTCGCTATTTTCTCGTGCGCGTGGATGAATTTCAACCTAACCCATCCTTAGCCGGATGCAGGGGGCTTGTCGAAGTCAGCGATGTAGACGTGCTGTGGGAACCTCCTGGCATCTTGGGGCTTCCGCGTCGTCCAGCGAGCAGTGAACTACCTGATAAATAGTCGTCGTACGTACAACTTAGAGTGGATCGGCAGTGCGCTGAATATGACCAACCACTGCCTACCAACCTTTAAACCGTTTCAAGCGCTGCTTCGAAGTCGGCGAGTAAATCGCGCCAGTCCTCGATGCCGAGTGAAATGCGCACGAGACCCTCGGTGATTCCGGCGTCGTCCAGATCCCGAGCGGACCAAGCCGAATGTGTGGTGCTGCGCGGATGGCAGGCCAGCGTTTCCACGCCGCCTAAGGAGACGGCATTGCGCGCTAGTCTCAGGTTGCGGAGAAACTCAAAAGCCGCAGGTTTGCCGCCATGCAGGTCAAGTGAAACCAAGCCGCCCGGATGATCGCACTGTTCTTGGTAGATACGGATCTGCTCCTCATCGTCGAACAGGGTAGGAAAGTAAACCTTTTTGACCTTGGGATGTCCAACAAGAGCTTCCGCGATGCGTTGACCGTTTTTACTCTGTCGGTTCATGCGCAAGGTGACGGTGGGAAGGCGCGTGTCCAGAATCCAGCACTCATCCGGCTGGAGAATGTTGCCGAATAAACTGCGCTTGCTGCGGATCTTGTTCATGAGCGCCGTGTCTTTTGTCAAAGCAACACCGCCGATGATGTCGCTGTATCCGCCTAAATACTTAGTGGCTGAGTAAAGGGATATATCGGCGCCCAAGGCGAGTGGATGCTGAAAAGCCGGTCCGAGAAATGTGTTGTCAACCATGACTAGGGGCCGTTCCGCTGCGCCGTGACCATTGCTGGAGGGGGCAGGAAGACTGCTCACGGTTTGGCAGGCGCGCCGAATATCGGTCATAACAACGGTCGGATTGGCAGGAGACTCAATCAGAACCACCTTCAGCCGCTTGGCAGAGCGAATGGCCTCGTCAATAGCGGCAGCTTGTCCGGCGACAACCGGAATGCCGTGAATGCCGAAGGGCTGCATAAAACCTTGGATTAGCGTTTGCGTGCCGCCGTAAATCGGCACGGTATAAACGATGCTGTCGCCAGGTCCGGTAACGGCCAGCAAGGCAGTCATAATGGCGGCCATTCCGGAGTTAAAGACAGCAGCCGCTGTAGCGCCCGGTTCCAGGGGCAGAATTTGTTCTTCCAGGATTTGAGCGTTCGGGTGATTAAAACGGGAATAAACAAGATCCACGTTCTCGCCGGGCGAGCGTTGGGCACGACCGCCCATAATGTCGAAAGCGCGCTCGGCGGCTTCCGGGCTGGAGAAGACGTAGGTTGAACTACGAAAAACGGCGGGGCGGGCTGAACCAACCGAAAGGCTCGGGTCAAACCCACGAGTCAAAATATCGGTTTCCGGCCGTAGTGGAAGTACTGATTTAGCTTCAGACACAAAAGAAGCCTCCGTACTTGAGTGTAACTTTGAAGGAAGTAGTTTAAAGTGGAGAACAAGACATAGCAGCGCAAGTCTACAGGGAAAACCAACTAATATGGAATTTTATAGGGTTTAAAGGATTCTAAATTCTGAAGCTTGCGAGTTAAAACCCTTGCGGGCGCCAGGGAGGTTGTTGCTTCAGGGGTCTTTCTATGAGGTTAGTCTCGCTTTGGTGGGAGTTGCCTCCCTGGCTTACTTCCAATATTAGGATATGATTTTGCGGATTGCAAGTCTTTTCTCTACGAAAATCAAAATTTTTTCCGGCAGTGATTAGTTTCACTTTTGAACGCTCCCGGACAGGAGGGCAATGGTTGGTGTAACTGTTTTAGGTTCAACAGGATCGATTGGCACAAGCACGCTGGATGTGCTGCGGCGTCATTCGGAAGAGTTTTCGGTTTTTGCGTTGGTAGCCGGTAGAAATACAGATCTGCTCCTCTCCCAAATTCTAGAATTTCGTCCCAAGGTCGTCGTAGTAGCTGATCATGAGGCGCTTGACGGTTTAACGGAATCTTTGAAAATGTGCGGCCTGCCCCAAAGCAAGTGGCCGGATTTGGCTTGTGAGCCGCAAGCGCGAGTCCATGCCTGTGTTTCTTCTGAAGTCGGCTTTGTTATGTCGGCCATCGTCGGAGTGGAAGGGTTGGAAGCTACCTATGAGGCGATTCGGGCAAAAAAACGGATCGGATTAGCAAACAAAGAAGTTTTGGTAGCTAGCGGCCAATTGGTGATGGAAGCGGTTCGGAAATCCGGGGTGGATTTATTACCGGTTGACAGCGAGCATAACGGAGCGCATCAATGCTTCCGGGCCGGTAGAAGGAACGAGGTAACGCGTTTGCTGCTGACTGCCTCCGGTGGTCCTTTTCGGGAAACCCCATACGATCAGCTTTGGAGTGTTACGCCGGAACAAGCCTTGAATCATCCAACCTGGAAAATGGGCCGGCGCATCACGGTGGATTCAGCTTCCCTGATGAACAAGGGTTTTGAAGTGATTGAGGCTTGCTGGCTCTTTGACTTACCGTCGTCTCGGGTTGACGTTGTCGTGCATCCCCAATCTACGATTCACGCCATGGTGGAATACAATGACGGCAGTGTGATTGCACAGATTTCCGCTACCGATATGAGAATGCCGATTCAGTACGCATTGACATATCCAAGACGGGAGCAGGCTCCGGTAGCGCGACTGGATTGGACGCAACCGAGAAGCTGGCAGTTTTTCGAGCCTGACTTCAAAAAGTTTCGGTTATTGAAGCTCGCCTATGAGGCGCAGGAGCAAGGTGGTTCCGCGACTTGCACCTTGAATGCAGCCGATGAGATTGCCGTAGAAGCATTTCTGGACGGAAAAATTCCATTTCCGGCCATCGCGCAGGTCGTGGAAGAGACATTAACGCGACAAAAGAGCTGCGAACCAGCGACAATAGAGGAAGTTATTGCGGTCGATAAAGATTCGCGCGCAACGGCCCGGCAAGTCGTCGCTGAACCTCGCTGGGCGGCAACAGTCGCCGCAAATTTGTAAGCGGGTTAAAGCCCGTCGAAAGCGCAAGGAGCCTTCTGGACGGAAGTTCCTTCAATGCGTCCAAACAGAAAGATCGTTCATCGAATGGAAAGGTAAATAAAGCGTGGCGTTTTTTGGGCCGTTTTTTTGGGTCGTTATTCTGTTGGGCATCATGATTCTGGTGCATGAGGCCGGACACTTTTGGGCGGCTCTTTCGGTTGGTATTCGGGTAGAAACGTTCAGTATCGGCTTTGGGCCGAGGCTGTTCGGCTTCCGGCGCGGTACTACGGACTTCCGGGTTTCCGCTATTCCTTTCGGCGGTTATGTGCGGATGCTGGGCGATCAGCCCGGCGATGAAAATGCCGCTAATCCGGAATCGTTCCAATCCAAAGCACGCTGGCAGCGCGCCATCGTGATTATCGCGGGACCGTTGATGAATGTGCTCTTGGCCATTGCATTGATGACAGGTCTTTATATGTATGGCTTCCCAAAGGAAGCGCCCTCGCCGGACGCGGTCATCAGCAGCGTGGCGCCGGGTTCGCCGGCTGCCGTGGCGGGCCTGCAAGGGGGAGACCGCATTGTGCAACTGGGTGATAAGCATGATCCGAGCTGGCAGGACGTGACTACGGAGGAGGCTTTGAACGCCAATCATGCCCTTCCTGTCGTGGTGAAACGCAACGGGCAAAGTTTGCGGCTTACCGTAACGCCCAAAATGGACCCTAAAGATGGGGTGGGCGTAGCAGGCTGGCGCGGTGATGTGCAAGTCAACGAAGTAGCAAAAAGTTCACCGGCTGAAGCCGCAGGCATGCAGGCGGGAGACTTGTTTATTAACGCGAACGGACAACCGGTAGAATCCATTTTGACTGTCCAGGGAGCGATTACACGTTCCGGCGGTAAGCCGGTTGAGTTTGAGTTAATGCGCAATACCCAATTGCGGAAAGTAACAATAACTCCTGTAGCGAGCAATATCGCAAAGCAGCCTTGGCGCATTGGAATCGTTTTTCGCACGGTCCAGATTGTGAAGCTGCCCTTTATCAAAGCTATGGGCGAGTCTCTGCGCTTTAATCGTCAGAATGCCACCATGATTTTTGAAGTATTACGGGGCATTGTGGTCCATCGTGTCTCGCCTAAGACGCTGTCCGGCCCGATCGGCATGGCGCAACTGTCCAACGAAGCGGCACAGGAAGGCCCATCCAGCTATCTATGGCTCATGGCGGTTGTCAGCCTGAATCTCGCGATCTTCAACCTGCTGCCCATTCCCATTCTGGACGGCGGCACGCTGCTGTTGTTAACTGTTGAAATGCTGCTGCAACGCGAAGTCAGCCTACAGGTGAAGGAAACCGTCTTCAAGCTCGGCTTTGTATTCCTAATGATGATTGTGGTGTTTGTCATTTACAACGACATCAGTCGGATCTTAACCCGAGGTTAATTAGCCAGCATTGCCTCTAAGAGCTGCAGTGATGCTGCACTTTAATCAATAGCTGCTCATTGAGCGCCAAGTAACTGTTCAGCCAAGCCTGTGCATCAGCATCGCCGGCCTGCGCTTGTTTGCGAGTTTGATGGTATACCCCATCCTGGGTGGCGTAGACATGATTCTGAACAGACCACAAATTGACGTTAAACGGCATCTGCCGAACTGTCTTTAGTGCATTTTGCAAGGCGTGCAATGTATTTAAGCGCCCAGGATCGGCAGCGAAGCGAGCGGCAAAGCCTTCGAGGTTGCGGCGCAGCAGAAACTCAAGCGTTGTTTTCTCTAAAACGATGTTGCTGGCTTGCGCTTCACGCAGCAAGCTGCTGATACGCTCGCTGTCGAGTTCGTCGCTGGAGCAAGCCCGGCGCAACAAGCTGTTGATGGCGTACTCCACGGCAGTGGAGAATTCGCGCGGCATCGGCGTGCCGAGGCTCGTAATGAAGCGCATCAGCGCGGCATGATGCTCGTAAAGTTGCAGATAGGCCGCCTCGGCCTCCGCCACAGTGGAAGAAAGAATGGTGCGCACAATGCGGCGCTGTTCGTCTCGGAACAGAGAACGAAGCGAGTAGGTGCGCTCTCCGAAGCGCCGATCCAGCAGTCGAACGACTTCAGGAATGTCCACTTGCGCGAAGGAATCGCTGATAGCCTCCAGCATGTCGTGGTAGGCATTGTCGTCTTTCGCTTTCTGCACGCCGCCCGCAACGTTGTGATCGCCGAAATGGACCACCCAGAAAGCCAGTGTTTCACATTCCTGCGTGACTTTTGAGGTAAAGCGCGCCTGCCCGACAGCCATACGCAGTTTGCCTGCGTCCCTGGTGTGATAATCCACGCGCTTCACCGCATAGGAAAAAATATCGGTCCGCTCTCCATACGGAGCAAAGAGCGAACTAATCGAGTAGTGAGCGCCGACCTTTTCCAGGTCCACCATGGCGGGCTTTACATACTTGCCATAAATTTTGCCCCCGTCTTTATATTCAGACACATTGCTTTTGGCAAGCGCCAGCATCTGGACAAACTGGTTCTCAATCGGTTCGCCGAAAAGCTGTTCGGCTAGTTGCACCACGCGTCCGGCATACTGGATGACTTGCACTGTTTCGATGCCGGAAAGCTCGTCAAAAAACCATCCGCAACTGGTGTACATGAGCATGGCATGACGCTGTAGCTCCATCAGCTTCCAGATTGTGACTTCTTCAGATGGCTGGAGTTTGCGGGAGAAGCAGGCTTCTCCAAACTTGCGCCTGCTTTCCGGCGAACGGTCCAGCACCACTCGGATGTAGTGGTCGCGCGCGGCCCAGGGATCGCGCAAAAGAGCCGAACCAACGGCTTCAAACCGGGGATTTACGGTATCGCGCAGCCAGTCCAGAGCCTCACGCAATGGTTTGCGCCACTCCTGATTCCAGCCGGAGCGTCCGGCATTACAGCCGCAATTACTGCGCCAGCGCTCCACGCCATGCATGCAGCTCCAAGCCGTATTTTCATGGATGCGCACTTCATGAGTAGGCGGATGCAGTTCTAAAAACTCGCCGTAGTTGGTGATCTTCGCCAGTTTTTTCGATTCAATATGCTGCAGCGCATAAGCAAGCGCCATCTCACCATACTTATGATGATGCCCGTATGTTTCTCCATCGGTGGCGATGTGAGCCAATTGCGGCCAGGAACGCCCATCGGAGAAAGCGCCCAGCAAGCGCGAGGCGAACTTTTCACCGTTATCCAGCAGCTTTTCAAAAGCAACCGCTTGCGAGATCGGGCCATCGTAGAAAAACAAATTGATTTTACGGCCGCTGGGCGTGCGAAACAGGTAAGCCCGGGTCGGATCGATCTTGGAACCCGTGACGTCGGACCAGTCTCCGCCGCTGATTGGGCGAAATGCCTTCGCCTGGTGCGGCGCAAGCACGGCAAAGATAATCCCAGCCTCGGCCATCAGATCCAGGGTTTCGGAGTCAACCGCCGTTTCCGGAAGCCACATTCCTTCCGGCGAGCGCCCGAAGCGGCTGACAAAATCCTCGAAGCCCCACAGCACCTGCGTTTTTTTATCGCGTGAATTCGCAAGCGGCATAATCATGTGGTTATACGCTTGCGCCATGGCCGAGCCGTGACCGGAAAACAGCTTTTGGCTTTGGCGGTCGGCTTCTAAAATTCCTCGATAAGTTTCCGGGGAATGCTCCGCCGCCCAGGAAAGCAGGGTTGGGCCGAAGTTGAAGTTGATTTTCGAATAGTTGTTAACAATGCAGGTGATGTGCTGCGAGTCATCCAGAATGCGCGCCGCCAGATTGGGAGCATAACACTCGGCGTCAACGCGTTCATTCCAATCGTGATACGGATAGGCGGAATCTTGCAATTCGATCTGTTCCAGCCAGGCATTTTCGCGCGGCGGCTGATAGAAGTGGCAGTGAATGCAAAGATATTTCATTATTCGTCCAAAGGTATGGTGCTGATCCATCGTCTCTTTGCTGCAAAAACTTTAGGTGTATTTAGCATGGAGTGGGAGTGCCCGTGTCCCGGCGGCCGTCATTGACAGGCAAAGTAATGGTAAAGACAGCGCCTTTTCCCCGCTCATGATTGGCCGCCGTAATTCGGCCCGCATGCTGACCGACAACCGAAGCGACAATATGCAACCCGAGACCGGTGCGGCCGGGATTCGTCTTTTTGGTCGAAACATTGGAGCGGAACATGCGCGGCAAAATCTCGGGCGGAATACCCGGTCCATTGTCGGACACCATGATGGTGAGAAGTTCTTTGTTTTGCTGCGCGCTGATGTCGATCCGACCGGGCTTTTGCATGATCTGCACCGTGTTCAGGAAGAGATTAGCGAAAACGCGCTCCCAATCTTTGGCAGACCCCGGCAGGCGTATGTCTTGGTTGACTTCCAGGACAAATCTGAGGCGCGGCTTCCGCGCTGCAATGCAATAATCCGTGGTGGACTGAATCGCGTCAGCAAGAATGTCCGCAAGGCCCGGCGTTCGGTCGGGCAACGCTCCCAGCAGTCGCTGTCCGCGCGCTACGCTGCGACACAAAGTCGCGGCCAGCGGCTTCCAGCGTTTGTCGCCGTTCAGCAGTTCCGCAATCTCAATAATCGTTTCAAAGACATTGTTGAGATCGTGGATCAGCGTTTCGTGCGTGAGATCCCCATCGATGAACTCATCCATAAAAGACGCCTTACCGGGAAATACTGCGAAGAGTTTCGTAGAACTCGGGAAATGAAACTGAGGCGGCTTCGGCCTCCTCCATCGAGGACGGGCCGTCGGCTGCCAGAGCGGCAATCGAAAATGCCATAGCAATGCGGTGATCGCCATGCGAGTGAAGCGCCGCTGGGTGAAAATGCTGGCGTCCCGGCACTTCGATACTGTCGGGAGTGGTATTGACTGTGACGCCCATACGACGGAGATTTTCGGCAATCGTGGCAATCCGGTCCGTTTCTTTGACGCGCAGTTCAGCCGCATCGCGGACGATAAGCCCTTCCTGGCTGACTGCGCCGAGCACCGCCAAGATCGGGATCTCGTCAATGAGAGCCGCTGTGGTTGCGCCTGCAATAACGCCTCCTTTGACCCGCGAGCTTTTGATTTGCAGCGTGCCGATCAACTCGCCATTGACCTGTTCGACATGCAGCGGTTTGATGGCCGCGCCCATGCCGCGCAGAACGTCAAGAATGGCAGTGCGTGTCGGGTTCAGCCCTACATTTACGATTGTCAAATCAGCTTCTTTGACAAGCAGGGCGGCGACCAGAAAAAAAGCGGCGGATGAGATATCGCCGGGCACCACGAGCGGCTTTGCGCTCAATTCCCCTCCGCCCCGAATGCGAACGGTGCGGGGCTGGAAAGAAATTTCAGCGCCCAATTCCTGCAGCACAATCTCGGTGTGGTCGCGCGTGACAACAGGCTCATGGATTACAGTTTCGCCGTCGGCGTACAGTCCCGCGAGCAGCAGGCAGCTTTTTACCTGCGCGCTGGCAACCGGAAGGTGGTAATCGATGGCGTGCAGCGGCCCGCCGTGAATCGTGAGCGGCGGAAACTGCTCGTCCCGTGCTTCTATACGCGCTCCCATCTGGGCAAGAGGAGCGATAATGCGGCGCATCGGTCGTTTCACCAGGGAACTGTCGCCGGTAATTTCCGTACGGAACGGCTGCGCCGCCAGAATGCCCGACAGCATGCGCATCGTGGAGCCGGAGTTGCCGGCGTCGAGAATTTGCGTCGGCTCCTGCAAACCCCACGTGCCCACGCCATGGATGCTCAGTACGCGGCGCTCTTCCTCCTCGTTGAATTCGTAACGGACGCCCAGCGACTCCATGCAGGAGAGTGTGGACTGGCAATCCGCTCCGGTGGAATAGTTGTAAACGGATGTGTCGCCGGTGGCGATACCGGCCAGCATGGCATAGCGGTGGGAGATGGATTTGTCACCCGGAACGTTTACTGTGCCTCCGATGCTGCGCGCGGGTGAAATGTGCTCAATCATCAGACTTCGTCATTGTAGCGTCGGCAGGGGAAAAAGAAATTGGTGTGTAGAGAACGGCGGAAATTTTCGTCTACTCGACATGGCTTCTGTAAAAGTGTATGGCGCGGACTGGTGTTCCATGACACAAAGGTCCTTAGCGCATTTGAAACAGCTAGGCGTGGAGTACGAGTACATCGATATTGATCAGGACCGGGAAGCCGCGCAATGGGTCGCGGCGCAAAACGACGGCAAAGAAAAGAAACCCACGATTGATATAGATGGGGAAATTTTATCGGAGCCGTCCAACGGATCGCTCGATAAGGTGCTGCAAGCAAAGGGTTTGCTGGTTCGCTAAGCGTCTAACTCCGGAACTGGAGCTTGTCGCCTTCAAATCGCTTGTCGTTGCCGAATTCAAACAAGAGGGCAGCAAGCATCACAATAAATTGGGCGGCGAGAAGAACACACCAGAACGTCATGCTTTGGATAAAGCGTTTGTAAGGCCATAGAAGGGTAAATCGTAAGTAATTGAAAAGTTTGCGCTTTTTTATCGGCTTCCATTCACCGTCCCTATTTGAAACATTTTGATCAGTACCGATCTGGTACTTGTGCCCATTTTGATCTGGCGATGGTGCATGCTAATAAAAGCTCTAACGACAATAACAATCATTCCCTGGACATGAGTCGCCTAATGAAAGTCTCGGTAGTTGCGCCGGTATACAACGAAGAGAAGATTCTGCCGGAGTTCTGCCGCCGCACTGCCGTGGCGCTTCATTCGACCGGCCTGGACTGGGAAATTGTCTTAGTGAACGACGGCAGCCGCGACCGTTCGCGGGAACTGATTCGGCAATTGCACGCGGAAGAGACGCGGATCAAGCTCGTAGATCTGTCCCGGAACTTCGGCCATCAGGCTGCTTTCACGGCTGGGTTGCATCATGCAAGCGGAGATTGCGTGGTGCTCATCGACAGCGACTTGCAGGACCCGCCGGAAGTCATTCCCGCCATGGTCGAGCAGTGGCGGCAGGGACATGCCATCGTGTTGGGAGAGCGGCGGTCGCGGGCGGAAACCGGCCTGCGCGGCGCGGCTCTCCGGCTGTTTTACCCGGTGTTTGACAATTTAACGGAACTGCCGGGCGGCCTGACAGCAGGCAACTTCAGCCTGATGGATCGCCGGGTCGTGCGATACCTGAACGAGCTACCGGAGCGGCAGCGCTTTTTGCCGGGCTTGCGGACGTGGCTCGGGTTCTCGCCGACAAAGGTGTTGTACGACCGCCAGGAACGGGCAGCGGGCAAGCCGGGCATGAGCCTGCCGCGCCTATTGCGCTATGGGCTGGATGCCGTGTTCAGCTTCAGCTACAAGCCCCTGCGGCTGGCTACCATTATGGGGGCAGTTATCTCATTGACATCTTTGATAGCGGCGTTGGTCTATGCCGCCAGCTATTTCTTTCAATCGAATCCGCCGCCGCGTGGTTTCACAACCGTTCTGTTGGCCGTTCTCTTTCTGGGCGGGGCGAACCTGTCATGCCTGGGCATTGTCGGCGAGTACATTGGCCGAATGTACGAAGAACTGAAGCAACGGCCTTTGTACGTCGTACAGGAGCGGCTGGGGATTGATTTGCGAAACTCTTTAAGCGATCTGCCAGACCCCAAGGATCGACTTGCCAAAGCGGAAGCTTGTTAAAGGATCGATCATACGGGAAGCTGGAACAATAAATCGGTCCCAGAACAGGATCTGATTCAACGTAGGGCTGGACTGCCGCAGCATCATACGGTTGGCGAACGACAGGAAATAACCGGCGCTGTCCAGATAAGTGACGGATATAGGTTTCGCCCCCGGCGGGGTACAGCGCAGCAGCGATTGCCGGTTATACCGCCTATGGTGTCCGATGGCGCGGTCAAACGGGCTATAGAGCGCCTGGTGCGCCGGTGAAAGTACGGCAATATGTCCGCCGGGCCGGATGTGCCGGGCTACGGCAGCCATCTCTGCCGCATCGTCTTCGATATGCTCCAGCACATCGATATACAGGGCGGTGTCGAAGGTTGCGGTAGGCGGAAGGGAACTGACTGTGCCGACAACGGTTTCAACGGGCGCCGGCAAACTTGCGGCCACTTTTTCCCGCAACTGCGCCAGGAGCGCCGCGTCCGGCTCAAGGCATACCCAACGGTCGGTGCTGAGGCCGCGCAAACGAGATGTATTCGCGCCGATCCCGGCGCCCACTTCCAGCACCTCGCCCTTAACGAAAGGAGCTAACCGGCCCGCCCAGTAGTGTTTCCAATTATGGGCATGAGCAAAAATGGCGAGTTCGTCACCCTCGTAATGGTAGTCAGCCATGATCTGTAGACCACCGAGCGGGTTTGCTCGATGAGTTTCCATCATAACGAAATCGGACAGATAACTGTCTCCGCGCACAGTAAACTACAAGTGAATGACTTTAGAAGAATTGGAAAGAGAGTATGTTACGCTCCGCCAGCAGGGTGACGCTGTGCGGAGCTATCTTTGACGCTCCCGCAAAACAGCAGGAATTGAAGAAGCTGGAAGGGGAGATTAACGACCCGGACTTCTGGAACCAGCCGGAAAAAAGCCAGCGCGTGATGCAGCAGCGCAAGCGGTTGGAAGAAGCTATCGAAAACTTTCAGGCCGTTGCGTCCGCCGCCTCCGACATCGACACGCTGTTTGAACTGGCGCGGGAAGGCGAGCAGGTTAACGGCGATTTGGAACGTGAAATGAAAACGTTCCAGGAAAAGCTGGATCAATTGGAAACTGGCATGCTGCTTTCGGGTGAAAACGATGCGCGGAACGCCATTGTTACGATTCACCCAGGCGCGGGCGGCACGGAAAGCCAGGATTGGGCCGAAATGCTGCTGCGCATGTACCTGCGCTGGGCGGAACGGCACAAGTTCGAAGCTATCATCACAGACCGGCTGGAAGGAGAAGGCGCGGGAATCAAATCCGCCACGGTTGAAATTAACGGCGAGAATATCTACGGAGAGTTGCAGGCCGAAGTGGGAGTACACCGGCTAGTGCGCATTTCGCCGTTCGATGCGAATGCGCGGCGGCATACTTCGTTTGCCTCGGTCTTTGTGTATCCGCAGATCGATGAAGATATCAACATCGAGATCAAGCCGGAAGATTTGAAGATCGATGTTTTCCGCGCCAGCGGCGCGGGCGGCCAGCATGTGAACCGGACAGAATCCGCCGTGCGTTTTACCCACTTGCCGACCGGCCTTGTCGTCCAGTGCCAGAATGAAAGGTCCCAGCACAAAAACCGCGCCAGCGCCATGAAACAGCTCAAAGCGAAGCTTTACGAGCATGAGCTGGAAAAGAAACGCGCCGCCGACCAGAAGCTGGAAGACACGAAGCTGGGCATCAACTTCGGAAGCCAGATTCGTTCCTACGTGCTGGCGCCGTACCGGATGATTAAAGATCACCGCACAAAGCTTTCTATCGGCGATGTGGACCGCGTGCTGGACGGCGACATCGACGAATTAATTCACGCGTATCTGGTATGGGCGAAGACCGGCAAAACTTCGGGTGACAGCAAAGACGAGTTGCCGGACTAAGGCGGCTCATTTCGAAGAAATACTATGAGCCTGCCTGTGCCTGAGTTGGAGATGAAATGCGCGGCGGAGCTGATTCGAAGCGGCGGCTTAGTGGCGTTTCCGACCGAAACGGTTTACGGCTTGGGAGCGAATGCGCTCAATGAAGAAGCAGTCCGGCGCATCTTTGAAGCCAAAGGGCGACCCTGGGCCAGCCCGCTCATTGTGCATGTTGCGGATGAGAACATGGCCCGAACCGTCAGCGCGGAATGGCCATCTATCGCCCAAAAGCTGAGTAAGGAGTTCTGGCCGGGACCTCTGACACTGGTGCTGAAAAAAGCGGCGATTGTGCCTGATCTGGTGACAGCCGGGCTGGACTCGGTAGGCGTGCGAATACCTGCTCATCCTGTAGCGCTGGAACTGATCCGGCTTGCCGGCGTGCCGATTGCCGCGCCCAGTGCGAACCCTTTTGGTGGAATCTCGCCGACGAAGGCAGACCACGTGCGCCAAGGCTTGAGTAACCGAGTAGACATAATTCTTGACGGCGGGCCGACAACGGTCGGCATTGAGTCAACCGTGGTTGCCCTGCACCGCGCGCCTCCCGCTATTTTGAGGCCGGGAGTGATTACCGCAGAAGAACTGGCGCGGGCAGCAGGCGTGCCGTTTGAAAGGGAGACGGACCTGCCGCACATTGTCGAATCGCCAGGCCAGCATCCGAGACACTACGCGCCGCGAACACGCTTCGTTCTGCTCGAAAACGAAGCGTCCGACCCGGAGGGCCGAGGACGCATGATTGATATGCCTGCGGAACCGAAACTCTTTGCTGTCAGGTTGTATGCCGAACTGCATCAAGCGGACCGGGAAGGCTGGGACTGGATTGCGATCCGCCGACCGCCGGAAACCCCGGAATGGGCAGGAATTTTGGACCGCCTGCAGCGTGCCAGCACGCCGCAGGAATAACTGGAAACGAGGAGGCTGCTTAGGGATGAAATGGATACTGCGTCAATGCCTGTTGTTTTCTACACTAATGGCAGTTTGTAAGCCGTATCTATGCAAATCTCAATCTCTTATTGAGCCAACGAAGTCACAAGTAGTGGGAGGAACGGCTGGAGGCGGTTTGATTGTTGGCCAAAGTCGCTGTGATGCAAGCGGAAACTTATACTTTCGTCAACTGCAAAATACTAAAGCTGTGGTCCCGCCGGTAGTACAAATCTCAGCAGATGGAAGTAGATCCCATACTTTCGACATATTGGCACAACCTGGTAAAGATCTGAAATCTTTCAGAGTCAACGATTTCGCCATTAGCGGTTCTACGTTGTATCTGGCGGGAACAGCAGAAGATGCGAAAGTTCACGTTTTGGAGTACTCGACCAAAGAGGGAGAACAAACAGGCAGCTTGATTTTAGACGATACTCAGGCTCCGCGTAATGTATCGCAAGGGACATTAACCGTATCAAAAATTAATGTAATGTTCTCCGGCGAGTTGCTGGTATTTGGAGTCAGAACAGTAAAAGAAGATCTGCCGAATACTGCTGTTCCGAGGTTTTCTTACAACCCAGCCTTGGAACTTTATGACAGGAGCGGTCGGTTCATAAAGGCCATCAACTTCAAAAGCGATCAAGTTGTTTTGAACAATAAAACTCATCCGCCAGAAAACAATTTCGCCGCTGTGGATTTGGCCTTGAGCGCAAACGGGCCTGATGGCGTATACCTGGTTGTGCATTCCAACGAAACAGTGATGTATGTCATTTCACCAGACGGAGAGATAAGCAGGAAACTGCCGTTAGAATCAATTGGAAATGAGTACCGGCCCA
>CAXTWT010000035.1:0-21949 GCA_964247955.1 uncultured Bryobacteraceae bacterium | reverse complement strand
GACCCAACATTGCAGGCATCCAACGGCGGTTTCCGAAGTCCCAGAAACCTCTCCAGTGCGCCTTAGCGTACATAAATTTCCCTATTTTGAGGTGCCCCCAAACTGGATAGATGAAAACGTAATAGCTTTCGAGGATCATGTAGCAAAACTCGTCCGGTGCTTGGCATTCGCAAACTTGATTCGGAAGTGCAAGCATCGCAGTATTCTGTTTGCGACACTTACCAACGTAGTATGTTATTGAACCTATCAAGAAGGTATAAAGAGCGAAGTTCTTTCTTTTTACGCTTCTGCGGAGGCGTGCTGCAGAAATAAGAAAGCACTACAAGGTAAAAGACGCAGGCTGTCAGCGCACGCACAACAGGCCACAAACGGTTTTCCAGCAGCCCGATATAGCGCTTACCAAGAACACGCCAAGGAACACGGCCCCTGTGGCGTTGATGATTTTCCAAATAACAGTTCACTCTCCTTTACAAAATGGTGGTTCCACCCCAGGATCTTTATGCGATGAGAGGCTTGGCGTGCCCTCACTGCCATCTGATCTTAGGAAGGAACTGATGAGGAAGGCACAAAGATACGGGCAGCCAAGTTGATTTGGGCGGGTGGGCTATTGAACGTCATTTTTTAAGGAAATCCTCATGCCTTCTTTATTTCATAGCAGGCAGACTCATGAGTAGTTACTTTCCCAAAGCATGAAACAATCGCATTTATTCTTACTCAGTATTCCCGCCCTTTTTGCGCTTTTGGTTGTCGTGCCGCTCACCGGCGGCTTTCTCCAAGGACAAGAAGCTCCGGCTTCTCTTGAAGGAGTGACGCAAACTCCGGAGGGCTTTCCACTCGCAGGAGCTAAGATAGTGGCCCGCAGCCCTGTTACCGGCTCGGAGCGTTCAACAGTGAGCGAGGCGGACGGCGCATTCGCCTTGGCAAAGCTCACGCCGGATCAATATCGCATCACGGCAACGAAGGAAGGATGCACGGACTCCAAAGTTATCGATGTAAACGTGTCAGCGCAGCAGAGCGCCAGGACCAATATCGAGCTTGCCGTACTTGCCGCAAATGAACCTGACGCTGATCCCGCTTCTCAGAACCCAAACAACAGTGTTCCCCCGGCCCCGGACACGCCTCCTCAGGCTGCCCCCGCAACTGCGCCGGCGCAGTCTAATCCGGCAGCAGCGGGCTTCTTCAGAAGGCTGAGCCAAGCTTATCTGAATGATTGGGAAGAGTTCTTCGACTGCCACGACTCCTCCTAACAGCGCCAACGCTGCTGCGCCCGCAGCCCCGACATTTCGCGGCGCTCCCGCCCCGGTGGACGCGCCGCCCTATCCGTTTGGCGTATGGCCTTACGGCGGATCTGTAACGATTGGGCAACCGTGGACGCAAGCTGGCCCTCTCATGACAGCCTTGTGGGAAGGGCCTCATGGCCACGCGTGGAAGAAGAGCGGCGTACAGATTTACAGGTGGTTCAATTTTGGGGGAAACGTCAGCAGTTCCAGTCAAGGCGGCTATTCCAGCTTTCCAGTTGCTTACGCCACACGATCAAACACGGTACAGCCGGACCAGGAAGTCTTATATTTTGAGCGCCAACCGGACACCATGCAGAAGGATCATTTCGATTGGGGCTTTCGCTTAACGCTGCTTTACGGCATCGATTACCGGTTCACGACCGCCAAGGGCATCTTTAGCAATCAGCTCCTAGGCAAAAACCAGGAGTATGGTTTTGATCCGGTGATGGCCTATGTTGATTTCTACGTTCCACAGGTCGCGCAAGGAATGGACATCCGGATTGGCCGTTATATTTCACTACCCGACATTGAAGCACAGCTAGCGCCGAATAACTATACCTACACTCATTCGCTCCTTTACACGTTTGACGCTTACACCCAACAAGGAATTAACGCCACCATTAAGTTAAGCGACCACTGGATGTATCAGATCGGACTTTCAGCCGGCAATGACGTAGCGCCCTGGACAAAAGACGCGAAAGCGACGTTGAATACCTGCCTGGGATTCACTTGGCGGGACGGAGGAAGCAACCTGTATGGCTGCGCTAACTCGATCAACGACGGCAACTATGCGTACAACAACCTGCAGTCGTTTTACCTCACCTTCTTCACAAATTCAACAGCCATTGGCACCAGGCGACAGAGTCTTGGTATCAGTACGAGAAGCACACACCAAACGTGAACAACCCGGCGGCTTCGTCGTTGCTTGAAACAGGCGCGAACGGCGCTTTCTGCAAAAACTCCAACGACCTCACCTGCTATGCCCCGGAATGGGCGGTGGCAAACTACGTGGAGCGGCAGTTCTCAAAGCACGACTATATGACCATTCGCAATGAGTACTTTGATGACATCGTGGGACAGAGAACCGGATTTAAGACGCGTTATTCCGAGCACATGATCGGATGGGGGCATTGGATTGGAACGACGGTCCTGCTTCGCCCGGAATTACGCTTTGACCATTCGTATGACGGGCCGGTCTATAACAATGGAACCAAGAAAAGCCAGCTCATGCTGGCGGGAGACGTGGTTTTCTTTTTCTGAGCAGCACGGATAAACCGTCGAAGGCGGGGAGATGAACAGATATGATCACGGACCGGCTCGGTTTCACCGTGCTTGAAAAACGCGTCCAAGCAGAAGTTACACGCAACCCTCACGAGTAATGCCCTTCAGCTTTGGGCTTACTAGCAGCCGCTTGCATTGTTTTCACCATGGGTTCACAAAAGCGATATCCCAGATAAGCATCAGTCAGAAGGTAAACAGGGTGAGAAGGGTCGTCCTCAATCTTCAAACGAAGCTGGCGCACAAAAGTTCGGAGATACTCCAGTTCATTTCCGTATTCCGGTCCCCAAACCGCTCGCAGCAGCTTCGCATGCGCCATCGGCATACCCGCATTCGCCATGAGGCAATGTAACAGATCAAACTCCTTCGGCGTTAAACGCACCGCTTCACCGCTCTTTTTAACCGTTCGCCGGCTCGGATCGAGTTCCAGATCACGACGCAAAATGTTTTTACCGTTCCACCCAACGCTTGGATTCTGCGAACTGCGGCTTTAAGTCTGGCAATCAGTTCCCGGATGTGAAACGGTTTGGTGATGTAGTCGTCCGCGCCCGCTCCGAGAGCGGTCACAATATCGTCTTGACTGTCCTTAACAGTCAACATCAAAATCGGAAGCATGGGCACCATGCGCCTTAATTCCCGGCATGTTTCCATTCCTCCGATGCCGTGCATGTTGATATCAAGCATGACAGCGTTGAATGGCTTGGCTTTAACGAGCGCGAGCGCTCCTTCGCCATTACAAGCCTCTTCCATCGTGAATCCAAGTCCGCCTAAAGTTGCGCAGAGAACCCGACGGATACTGAAATCATCGTCTACAATCAGGATGTTTCCCTGTGCTTCTGTCATATATGCTCGTTTTGTACCGTGGCAATTCGAGAAAAACCTGGGCCAGACTTGCTTCTTCGCTCATCGCCAGGAGAGAAGATTCAAAGCCGATTAGGCACAGAGTATGGATCTGAAGCAATCGTCTTATCGGACATGGTTTATTTGCGTCTGCTTCGTAACTCTACGTGAGGGCGCACCGTGATTCGATCATATGGCTAGAAAGCTAAAGAAGTCCTTAAGACTTGATAAGGAATGCATAAAGTACGAAAAATCCGGGCTTTTACAGGGTAAAGATGTCGCTGCATGCAGGAAAAGGGCGAGAATCAGCACGAATGACTTTTCATAAGTGGCATAAAATACCCTTTGCTGCCATTCACTATGATATCCGCCAGCCTACTGTTTGTCTTGGCCGCTTTAATTTCTGCCAGTGGAGAAGCGCCCAGAATGCCCATCCCCAACAACTACGAAAACTCCACCAAGGTCCGATGGCTGAACAAAGCCGTGGCGGAATCGAAGATGCTGGACGACGCCGAGATGCTATCTGCTTGGCGGCTGGTCAACATTGGCCAAGCGAAGGGCGAAATGACCGTAACGACAGAGCGCGCGGTCAGCGGGAAGAGTTCTTTGCGGCTGCGCTGCGCGACAGTAGGAGATCAGCCCGTGCCCGACACCCGCTATTACGGGACGGCATCAGCCCGGCGCTTAGTCAATGGTGAGGATTGGTCGGCGTGGAACCGGCTCTCCTTTTGGGTGTATCCGGATCTTCCGGGCTTTCGCAATGTTTCGATGATCGTCACCTTTCATAATGAAGGCGCCCAGCCCGTGCCGGACGTTTACGGCAAGATGGGCGTGAACTACCTGATCCTGGAAAATCAGAAGTGGAACCACATCGTCTGGGAGGTTCCGAATCTGCCCCGCGATAAAGTTACGGGCATCGATTTCTCGTACCGCATGCAGGGCAAAGAACCGGGGGCGGCGGACATGGCAACTTTCGACATCGATAAATTGGAATTGCAAAAAGTGCAGGCCGACCATTACGAAGGATGGAATGTCGCGCCCGGCGAAATCGCTTTCAGCCATTCCGGTTACCAATCGGGAGCAGCAAAAACGGCCTTCGCAAGCGATCTTACGGCCCAAAAGTTTGAGTTGATCGATGTGAAAACCGGACGTCCGGCGCTCTCGAAAAGGGTAAGCGCGATCAATTCGAAAATTGGCGCGTTCCAGGTGATGGACTTTTCCGAAGTACGCGAACCCGGCACATACATAATTCGTGCGGGAGATCGGGAAACACGGTCATTCCCCATTGGCGACGAAGTCTGGACAGCCAGCTTATGGAAGGCAATCAATTTTTTCTACGTAGAGCGGTGCGGCTTCGCCGTGCCGGGCGTGCATGATATCTGTCACCGGGATTGGGTTCTGAATCATGGTGACAAGAAGTTGATTGTTAACGGCGGATGGCATGACGCCGGCGATCTTTCTCAATCTCTCGGCAACACAGCCGAAGCCGCTTATGCGATGTACAGCTTGGCGGAGCGGTTGGAGCAACGTGGAGAAAATCCTGCTCTGTGCGCCAGGCTAATTGAAGAGGCCAACTGGGGTCTTGACTGGCTGCTGAAAGTAACCTTCCACGACGGATTTCGGCCCAACTTTTCAACGATGGATCGGTGGACCGACGGGATTCTCGGAACCCTTGACGATGTTCCTGCGCAAGCCGGCAACAATCCGACCTCGAATCTTGCCGCCGCGTCGACCGAAGCATTGGCCTTTCGGGTTTTAAAAGATCGTGACCCGATCCGTGCGGGATATGCGCTGAAACAGGCAGAGGAGGACTGGCGGTTTGCAATGACTGCCATCGATCATCCACAGGGACCGCGCAGGTTCGAGAACGGCACGGAATGGGCCGGTCACGCCATCATCGCCGCTCTGGAACTTTGGCAGGCTACGGGAGATAAAGCCTACTCAGACCGAGCGGTTCAGTTTTCGCAAACCATTCTTAATTCGCAACAGGTAGCGTTCCTTCCAGGGCTTACCTATCCCTTGGCGGGATTCTTCTACACCAATCCTGACAAAACGCAGATTCTTCGTTATCAGCATCCCAGCCATGAAGCCGCCCCGTTGGTGGCTTTAGCCCGCTTGTGCGAACTTTTTCCGAACCGTCCCGACTGGATCAAGTGGTACGCTGCCGTCACACGTTATTCGGAGTACTATCAAAAGCCCATGGCGCAATTCACACAGCCTTACGGCATGCTCGCCAATTCCATCTTCCGCGACGATGAGTACTTAAAAATTCCGGAGCGAGGCGGTCGCGGCATGTCCCGTGATTCCTTTCGCGATCAAGTGCTGAACGGCGTCAAGGTCGGCGAGCATTACTACGTGAGGCTGTTTCCGGTATGGTTCGAGTTTCGCGGTAACAACGGCACCATGCTCGCCGAGAACAAAGCTATTTCCACCGCAGCCCATTTGCGCGGCAGTCTTTCACTCGCCTCTCTGGCGGAGTCGAATCTGCAGTGGGTGGTCGGTCGTAATCCCTTTGTGGAAAGCCAAATGTGGGGGGAGGGCTACGATTATCCTCCCCAGTATTCGGCCATGTCGGGCGATATCGTGGGTTCGCTGCCGGTCGGCATTCAATCGCACGGAAATGCCGATGCTCCGTATTGGCCGACCGAAAATTGCCATAACTGGAAAGAGGTGTGGGTTCATCCGGTAGGCCGCTGGATGTGGATTCTCCGCGACGTGGCCGGACCTCCGTTAGTCGAAGGTGTTGTAGAGCGCGGCACTGGAGAGCCGATTGAATTTCGTGACACAAGCGGGGTTGTTACTTCGGTAGCGGCTGACAGCAGCGGTCGATTCCATGCAGCGCTGCCCGCAGGCCGGTACCAAATTACCAACGGCGCGCAGAAACGAACGATGGCGCTTTTACCCGGCGGAAGCTACTTCGTGGATCTGACGCCCAACCGGAATGTGAATGTGCTGTTGACACAACAGACCGAAGCCAACGGTTCAGTGACGGTGCGCGCCACGCTTTCCGGCAAAGGCGAGCATAAAGTTACGATACGGGCCGACAATCTCACCGTAGAACGACCGGAACAAACGGTCGTTTTGAAAGCCGACGCACCCTATCCGGTCGTTTGGCGCGCTCGCATTGCTGATCGCAATGCGCCGTGGACAGCAGTGGTGATACCGGATGAAGACGTGAGTCAACGGCAGGAGTTGACTGCCGCTTTGACAAGCTCAAAGGAACACAAGTGAATTGTCGTACCATCCTAAAATTCAAACAAGCCTTCCTGGCTTTGATTTCCCTTTCCGGAGCCGCGCAGCTATGGGGAGCGTCTTACTACACAACTCGTCTTGACGATCCGCACGCGGTCTATCTGACGCGCGATGGCTTTCCCGTTCACGGCGACGAAGCGAATGCTGAAACATGGTGTGGAACCGTCAACGCGAGCGGCAGCTTGTTTGCCATGAAGCGCTTCGTGAACTAGGGAGGCGAAGGTGTCGCTGCCGATGCAAAAGGGAACGTCTATTTGGCGGCTGGCCAGATTTATGTGTACAGTCCATCCGCAAAGCTCATCGATGTGATCGACGTGCCGGAGCGCCCCTTGGGAGTTGTCTTTGGAGGGAAGGACGGAAAGACTCTGTTCATTCCCGCGCGCACATCACTTTACTCGGTCCGCATGAAGAATCGAGGCGAGTAAGAAGTGTTTGTACGAGTAAAAATCAGTGTGACAAAGGAGCCAGTATGGCACAGACTCGCCGTGTATTTCTTGAATCGGTAACCGCCCTGGGCGCTTCGGGCGCCGTCTCTGCGGATGCCCAATCGTCCACCACCCCGCTCATTCAATACGAACTATCCAACAATAAGATTGCTCTGGTCCTTGATGCTCAGGGGCATCTTGTAAAGCTCACGAATCGCCAAACGGGGAACGACTATGTGGGTAGCGGCAGTCATGCGCCGTGGCGGATGTATTACCGCTCAGGCACTCCCATGACGGGTGCGCTCGACTTGGCGATTGACCCGGATACGCAGAAAGCCCACATCCGCCGGGAGAACAATAGCCTGGTCCTCTCCTACGCGAGCTTGACCGCCCATGTTGCTCGGGAGGGCCAAACCCGCGAACTACAGGTTGCCTTAACCTTGCTGGTCGCTCTGGAGAAAGACGCCCTGGTCTGGGCGGCAACAATCGATAATCGGGAAACCGATAAAGCGGTCGAGATCACCGAGATCTGGCTTCCCTGGATCGCGGGCATCGGAAATCTGGGCCTGGGGCAAGCATCCGATGTTCTTTACTGGCCGGAATCAGCCGGACGCCGGATTGAAAATCCTTATAGCCGATTATCCAAACCCGCTGCGAGGCCGCCTACCGGGCAGCGTGGAGATGCTGCCTCTCTGCATATGACCTATCCCTTTCCCGCCTCTATGCAGTGGTTCACTCTGAATAACGGCACGGAAGGTTTGTATCTCGGCAGTCACGATAAAACCCTTATAACCACTTGTCTGGAAATCGCGGCTGAGCGGGACAGGACCTTATCCGCGTCAATGATAAAGTACCCGTTCGTGAAAGCCGGCGAAAGCTGGACCTCAGAACCGGTGGTCATTCGGCTGTACCGTGGTGATTGGCACGAAGCGGCGCGAACCTATCGCACCTGGACGGACTCCTGGATGCAGAAGCCCAACCCTCCGGAATGGATTCGTCGAGCAACAGGCTGGATGCTCACCAACATGAAGCTTCAGTCCGGTCATATCCGGGGCGTCTATGCGGACCTGCCGACCGTTTGGGAGCAGGCGCGCAGCGTGGGGATCAACATCGTGAATTACTTCGGCTGGGTCCAGCAAGGCTTCGATAATCTTTATCCCGAATACAATCCCGATAAGGCTATGGGAGGTGCTGAAGGGCTGAAAACAGCCGTTGCCAAAATAAAAAGTGAAGGCGGCAGGACGCTGCTTTACACCCAAGGGCAGCTTATCGACCCAAGCACTGAGTTTTACCGGATTAAGGGAAAGTCCATCGTGGCGCGGGATATATGGGGCTATGATTACCTCGAATCCTACGGAGGGGGCGGCGAAGGCACGCTGATGAATGTCATGCGGAACAAGTACTTCGGGATAGCATGTCCCTCGGCGGCTGGGTGGTATGAGCAGTTGACCTCCCAGTTTGAAATGGTAAAAGGCTTCGGCGCGCAGGGAATGCTGTTCGATCAGATGGGAGGCAGACCTCCCTACATCTGTTTCTCGACCGAGCATCCTCACAGCAAGCCCTCTCTCGCCGTGGGACCGGGCAAGGTCCGAAACATGCAGCGGCTTCGCGAACTGATCAAATCGCAAGATCCTGACTTCGCTTTTGTTGTGGAGTTAGCGACCGACTGCTATATGGGCTGGGTGGATATCATCCATTCGTACGGCATTGGGTTCTGGCCCGAACCCGAGGCGTTTGGAGAGATGCTGCGCTATACCTTCCCTGAGCCTGTGATTACGAATCGCGGCGCCGGACCTACGGATCGCCGGTCACAGTTGGGCTACGCCTTTACAATCGGCTGGCGCATTGATGCCAACCCACGAGATGCTACAGACCCGGCTCTCGCCCGCTACCTTTCCAGGCTCAACGCTCTGCGTACGAAGCATCCGGAACTCCTGCTGGAAGGGCGCTTTGTGGACACGGAGAACTTCCTTTGCGACAACAACCAGGTCGCCGCCCATGCTTTCGTAAATGGGAATCGCATGGCCGTGACTCTTTGGAACCCAACCGACTTGCCGCAGAAGGCCAGAGTGGTGGCTCCCAACTACATGCTGGAATCAGCCGAGTGGCAGGAGGCGAGTTGGTCCGGTGTGGATCACACCATCCTGCCCGGAGACATCGCAGTACAAATTTTCGGACGCGCCGGTTAGTGCGCAGCGATGCTGAAATTTTCGAATCGGGCGCTGCTGCGAAACGCGAACATTCCGGCATCGAGTGATCCTGCCGCCCCGAAAACATCGGCTTCGCCGATTTTGCGCCATTGGCTTCCATCCTCGCTCTCGTACCCAATAAATTGGCTGCCATGACGCTCCAGCTTCAGCCAGTGCGGCCAGATGGAATAGCCGTCAAACTCGGTGTGCCGGTCCAGGATTCCCTTTCCGCCGGCATCCCATTCCAGGTAGGAGCCATTAGCGGGAGAAGAACTCAGAATTACGTAGCCGGGGGCGCGTCCGGGTTGAGTGATATCGCTGCGTACGATGATACCGGCACGGCCAAGCCAGTTGCTGCGCAGGTCGGGGTTGTCCAGCTTGACCACAACTGTGCCGTTTTCACGGAGCGCACGCGGCTGGTAAATCGCGCCGTATTGATCGCCATATTGCATGACTGTGTAATCGCCTCCTCCGCGAATGTAGAAGCTGTCACCCACTTGGCGAAGTTCGGAAGCAACATTCTGGAAGGTGCGGAACGGCGCGGAGGGCGCGGCGCCTTCCGGTTTGGCCGTCACAGCCAGCGGCTTGTGAATTCCAGCCGCTTCCGCCGACAGCTCGCCCGCTTGCTTGCATCGCACGTTGAGGAAGGAAATACGGGCGTTCTCCCCGGAGTTCAGCCAAACACTGCGCGCAAGAGTGTCGCCGCAGATCGCCAACGGTATGGATGCTAATCCTTCAGTGCTTGTAGCATCGACCAGAGCGGCGGCGGCAAAGGGCGTCCCGGCGACAACTGCCGTGGGAACTTCGAGCGCGTCCACGTGCGCAGATATCGCAGCGGCTTGCTTGCCGTCGAGGATCAGGCGGCCAATGCTGGCCATTTCATGAAACGGTGTGCTACCGGACTCGCGCTGCGCCTGAAAACGGTCCAGTTCGAGCGTGCCGATGTTTTCGCCGAAGATGGCGGGGCGCGTATCGGGTTGTCCGTAATCCACGCGGACGTCATGCAATTCCAGGTGTTCCACATTGCGGCCGTACACGGCAGAGGACTGAAGAATCGAGTACGGGCTGAAGCCTTGCCCTTCCGCCTGGGCTTCGCTGCCGCCTCCGGACATCGTCATTCGCACGTTCCGCAAAATGATAGACTTCGCCGGGTTGCCAGCCGGCGCGGAGATGTAGAGCGGCGTGCGGCCTCCATCAAGAACCGTCAGGTTCTCGATGACGATACGGTTTACGCCAAGGTTGTTGCCGCTATAGGGCGCGTCGGCGCTGTAAGCAATGTAGATCGGAGTCCGCATACGAATCATCGTGTTATTGGCAAGCACCATGTTGTCCACCGGGCCGGGTTTGACGTATTTGTTGTTGGCCCGTGAACTGTGCGGCAGAATCTGGAAACCGGCTTCGGCAGCAAAGCGCAGCGACGTGCCATGTTCGGATTCGCCCGGACCGTACATCACGCAATTGGTAATCAGCACGTTACGACCGCCCACGCGGATGGGGTTACAGGCCGAGTTCAGGATGCAGTTGGAAACGGTCACATTTTCCCAATACGCGCCGGCCAGGCTATCGTCTCCGGTAAAAAGGCGGCAATTGGAAATGGTCGCGTTGCGGGCATCGTGCATATTGATGCCGTCCCAACCGCCATGCACCGTAATGCCGTCGATGTCGATTCCCTCCACGGAACGCAGGATCACCGCATAATTCCCGGCGTCCTTGACCTGGATTTCGCGCACAGTCACGTGCGTGCAGTCGCGGAACAGAATGGCGTGCGGCCCACGAATGTGTTCCTCGCCTTTCGGATTGAAAACGCGGTTGCCGTCCACCATGCCGTGGCCCACCACCGCAATGTTATTTGCACCCACAGCCAGGATCAGCGCTTTGTACCACTCATCACTGCCATTGGAAGATTGATACTGCGCCAGGTCCTTGGTCCCTAACAGCGTCGCGCCGCCGTCCAGCCATAACGTGATGTTGTCCCGCAGCCGGATGGTGCCCGTGAGATACGTCCCGGCAGAGACGAACACGGTTCCGCCGCCGGCCGAGGATGCGGCCTGAATCGCTTTCTCGAAGGCGGCAGTATCGAGCGCGGTTCCGTTTCCCTGCGCACCATAGCCTCGGACGTCGAAAAAGGATCTGGTCTGCGCGCTGGCCGGTAAAACCGTTGTGAAGGCCAGCGCCAATAAAGAGAAGTGATTAAAAAGCGCCATGTTGAACCGTTTAAGGTGGAGGAATGCTGTTTGGATTAGACGGCGGCATCGCTTCGCCCTTATTCTGACGGAGCTTCTGATATTGCAAGAGCGCTGCCTGGGACTCTGCGGTCCGGTTCAAGCGACGATACGCAGCACTGAGAGCAAAAGAAATGGAGCCGTCCTCGTCCAGAGGAAGCGCCCGCTTAAGACAAGGGATTGCGTCGCCCGGTTGTCCTAGCCCCAAATACACGCGCCCCAACGCTTCCTGCGCCGGAAGATAAGTCGGCATCGATTGCACCGATGTAGCCAGATGCGGCATTGCTTCGTTCAAGCGCCCTCCCTCGAATAACACTTTGCCGAAAAAATACTGCCACTCGGGATTACCGGGCTGCGCAGCCACAAGCGGCGCTAACAGCTTCTCGGCCTCGTCATACTTACGCGCCCGCACGAGCGATTCGGCCAGCCGTCCCTGCAAACGCCCATTGTTTGGCTCCATTGCCAGCGCCTTTTGCCACTCTTCGATGGCATCCATCCGATGTCCTGCCCGTCCATACGATTCGGCCAGAATCTCATGGATCTCCGGCGAGGAAGGCAGTTCGGTCAGATGTTGAAAACTTTCTTCCGCCAGCTTGCCGGTCCCCAACGTGGCCCAATACAGGCTCTCGGCTGTCGATGCCTGTCCCACACCGGCCATGGTTCTCATCCAATTCTGCGCTTCAAAAGCGCAAGCCGTCTGATGAACACTGCAATCAGATTTCGGGATTTGCATCTCGCGAGTTTCCTCCAATGCTGCCCAATCAGCATGACCGGTTTCGCGGTAAATCCCCGCGCACGCAGCGTGAATACCTTTGGTGGCAGACGCTTTTTGGAGAGCTTTTCGGTATAGCTCGAGCGCCTCGCCGTAGCGTTGTTCCGCAGCCTGGGAGCGAGCCAGCAGCGCATACCAATAGGCCGACTCTCTGCCTGAGCGATCAAGCTGCGCGAAAAAGTTTTCGCCCAGCGCCACGTATGACATTCCAAGACCTTGCCACGCCTTCGGCAGCGAGGGATTTTGATGCGAGAGAATTCCGAAATCGTTTATCGCCTGGCGAGCTTCTCCCGCAGCCAGCTCCGCATCTGCTAATTCGAACCGCGCTTGCTCGTTGTTGCCGTCCAGTTGAGCCGCTTTTCGTAAGGGTGCAATCGCCAACTTAGGTTCATGTAGGGCCTGATAAGCCAGTCCAAGCAGGAACCATGCCCCGGCTGAATTTGGCAACCTGGTCGACGCCCGCTGAAGTTCCGGAAGAGCCGCCGAAGGCTGCCCCGCTTTCTCAAGCGCGAGCCCAAGATTTAGCCGCACACCTGGATTTTCCGGCAGCGCCGCCGTCAACTCTCGATATAGCGCCACGGCTTTCGCGTAATTGCCCGTACGCAAAGCCTGCTTGGCCGCTTCGCTTTTTTCGGCTAACGCATCCTGCCGTGGATCAGCGCTGGATACCCCGGCTAGACTTAGCAGCAGTGGAATGACCATCGCCGGCGGGAGCCAGCGCCGTACGATTGCCATCATAGACTTAATACACGCGCTCTGGCCCACATTATCAAATGCGTTCGACTACTGCCGCTGTTTTCTTTACGTTCGTCGCTTTTCTGATATGGACTGCCCATGGAAAGGGCGTTTCAGAGTCTTGGTCCATCCGTTTCGAGGACGTTTCCCCACGCTCCGGCCTCAACTTTGTTCTGAACAATTGCCCTACGCCACGAAAATATCTCGCCGAAACCATGGCGGGCGGCATCGCCGCGTTCGATTTCAACAATGATGGCCGCATCGATCTCTTCTTCCCCAACGGAGCAGAGATGCCTACGCTCCAAAAAACGGGACCGCAGTATTTCAACCGCCTGTATCGTAACGACGGCGGAGGCCGCTTCACAGATGTGACAGCGGAAACGGGGCTCACCGGTGCAGGCGACTCCATGGGCGGCGCTGTCGCCGATTTTGATAATGACGGTTTTGTCGATCTGTTCGTTGCCGGCGCAGGCGGTTGTCACCTTTATCGCAATATCGAAGGGAAGCGCTTTGAAGAGGTAACTCAAAACGCCGGAATCCATTGTGGATCGTGGCCGATTGCCGCCGGTTGGCTTGATTATGATCGGGATGGTCTTCTCGACCTCTTCATCGTGAACTATGTTGAGTGGCCCGGCGTCGCCAGCCCGATCTGTCACGATTCCTCGGGACGCTTTGTTGTCTACTGCAACCCGGCCCAGTTTCCATCCACCTCCAATAACCTGTACCATAATCTCGGCGGCGGGCGGTTTCAGGACGTTTCGAAAACGAGCAGCATTGCCGCATCGCCGGGCAAGGGCATGAGCGTCGCTATCGCCGATTACGACCGTGACGGTTATCCGGACATCTTCGTGCCTAACGACACGACTCCCAATTCCCTGTTTCACAACCTCCGCAACGGTCGCTTTGAGGAGGTCGCTTTGAACGCCGGTGTTGCCCTTCCCGAGAGTGGAAGACCGATTTCCAGTATGGGAGCGGCCTTCCACGACTACAACAATGACGGCTTGCCCGACCTCGCAGTCACCGCTCTCGCCGGTCAAACATTCCCGCTTTTTCGAAATGTCGGTAAAGGCCAATTAGAGGACATAACGTACGCAAGCCGCATGGGTCCGCTATCGACGCGCTTATCGGGATGGGGAAACGCGCTAGCCGACTTCGACAACAACGGATGGAAGGACCTGTTCACGGCCAACTCTCACGTGACCGACAACATCGAGCTTTTTTCCGGTGACCACTATAAGCAAGCAAACTCCATCTTTGCTAATCGGGGCGACGGCACATTTGCTGATGCTTCGGCGCTTTCCGGCCCGGAGTTTCAGGTCCGACGCGCCCACCGGGGCGTTGTTGTCGCCGACTTCGATGGTGACGGCAAATTGGATGTAGTTGTCACAGCGCTCGGAGAGCGTCCGGAATTTTGGCGCAATGTCAGCCCGGAACCGAACCACTGGATCGAGCTACGGCTGATTGGCTCGCGCAGCAATCGTGACGGAATCGGCGCTGCCGTACAGGTGGGCAATCAGTGGAATGATCAGACGAGCAGCTTCGGCTATGCGTCCTCTGTTCTTGCTCCAGTCCATTTCGGAGTTGGCGCGCAGACAGTCATCCCCCGCATTCAGATCACTTGGCCGAGCGGCGCCGTGCAGCAATTGTACAACGTTAAAACAGACAGATGCGTCGAGGTCAGCGAACCTCGCCGGTGAAGAAAAATAAGACTAACCAGCACTTATACGAAGTTACTTAAAAGTGCTTGACCCCCGAACTTAAAGGGTGCAGAATGACATCTGATCGCTTTTCAGGTCAAGTGTTGTTGTGGAGGGGTTATGAGCTACGTAACGCTCGGCAGTGGGAAACTCCGGCAGGTCAGGTTTGCCTGCCTTTTGATGTCCGCAGTCTTCGGTGTCATGAGCGGCGGTTTGCCCGGTTTTGGTCAAGTCTTTACCGCCACTGTGACCGGGGTTGTGACGGACCCGAGCGGCCAGGTCGTTCCGAACGCCACCGTCACGCTGACGAACACAAGCAACAATGAGACACGGACCGCGTCCAGCGGAGGCAACGGAAACTACACTGTGTCGCAACTGCTTCCCGGCACATACGAACTCTCGGCGCAAGCCGCCGGGTTCAAGAGGTATGTCCGGCAGGGCGTAATCCTCAATGCAAACGACACGGCCGAACTGAAAGTAAACCTGGAAGTCGGATCGACCTCTGAAACGGTTGAAGTCAGCGCAGCGGCGCCCCTGCTTGACACGCAAACCGCCGACCAATCCGTGCATATTGAAACCAATACGCTTGCAAACCTGCCTATGGGTACCCGGGAACCTTTCCGCATCGTCTGGGCGAACGCCGGGATTTCGGAGGCTTTCAACGGCGCAACCAGCGCCACAGGCGATCAGAACCTGAACCGCTTCGGCATGAACGGTGGGCGGACTGAGAGCACGGCCATCCTGGTTGACGGCGTTCCGGCAACCACCACTTCGCAGTGGAACGGTCTCTACGAAAGCCCGACATTGGACTCGGTTCAGGAAGTGCAACTCGTTCGAAACAGTTACGACGCACAATATGGCCGTTCCGGCGGCGGTGTCTTCAGTATCGTCACGCGGGGAGGAACCTCCCAGTTTCATGGCGCAGGCTTCGAGTTTCTTCAGAATTCCGTGCTGGACGCCAACAATTACTTCAATAATCGCAATGGTTCGGCTAGGCCCTTTTTCGGTCAAAACCAATTTGGCGGCAGTCTGGGCGGTCCCATCTGGAAATCCAAGCGCCTCTTCTTCTTCGGCAGCTATGAAGGTTTGCGGCAAGGCAGTCCGGCAGCGCAGACGAGCACCGTCCCAACGGCGCTGCAGCGCCAAGGTGACTTTTCCCAGACTTACAATCCTGACGGAACACTGCAGGTGATTTACAACCCCTACACCACTCGACCGAATGCGAACGGAACCGGATATATTCGTGACCAATTTCCGAACAACGTTATTCCGGCAACCCTGCTCGATCCGGTAGGCTCCAAGGTCGCATCCCTGTACCCGTTGCCCAATCAGCCGGGCGCCGGTTTCACGCAAAGCAACAACTGGTTCGGCACGGGCAAGAACATTACCAGAAACGATCACTATGACGTCCGGGTGGACTGGACGCCCTCCGAGCGTTACACCATGTATTTCCGCTGGTCACAGGCTTGGGAGAACGGGATCGGTTTGAGCTTTCCGGCTTGGGGCATCGGCAGCAGCGCCACCACTTCGCCGAACCCGCGCGGAACAGCCTCGTTTGGAAATACATTTACAGTCAGCCCCAGCTTCGTCGTTAATGTGCTGATTGGGCATGGCAACTGGACTGAACAAACCATCCCGGTCGTCCATGCCTCGCCTACCCAGGTCGGAATACCTGCCGGCCAAGTGGCGCAATTCAATGCGCCCAACATTATGCCGGCATTCACCCTGGCCAACTACTCCACTTTCGGTGTCGGCAACAACGGACAACTGTACCATCCGGAGCGCACCGAATCCGTGCAGGTGAACGCCACAAAGGTATGGAGCGCGCACACGGTCAAATTCGGAGGCGATGTGCAGTTCTCTTACCAGAACGGTCCCGGTGACGGCGGATGGTTACGCGCTCCTACGTTTACTTTCGATCAAGGATTGACCAGCGGGCCGGTGGTAGTGCCGGGCACGACCACCAGCGGTAACGCAGTGGCGTCGCTTCTGCTCGGCTACGGTTCTGGAGGGAATGCGCCAAACCCGGCTTCTCTTGCCGAAGGTCACCATGACTATGCTCTCTACGTGGAAGATGCTTGGCGCGTTAACAATCGACTGACCGTCAATTACGGGCTACGCTGGGAGATTCAAGGTCCGACTACGGACCGGTACAGTCGTTTCAGCACGTTCCTTTTCAACGCTTCCAGCCCCATTTCCGTTCCGGGCATAAACCTGCAAGGCGCCATGTCGTTTGCCAACGGCCATCAAATGTGGAATACGGACTGGCAGAATGTGGCGCCGCGCATCGGCTTGGCCTATAAACTCACGGACAAACTGGTGTTTCGGACCGGCTTCGGGATCTTCTTCGTGCCGTCGTTGGGCGACGAAAATCCGATCGGTTATTCAACCAGCACGCCTTGGGTCAGCACAGCCTCGGGAGACGGCATCCATCCCGGCAATCCGATCAGTAATCCATTTCCGACCGGCTTCATTCCGGCCGTTGGTAACTCATTGGGAGCCGCGACCGGCTTGGGCCAGGGAATCAACGCCGTTTTGACCAATCATCCGAACGGCTATACGGAAAACTACAGCGCCGATCTTCAGTACCAGCTATCCAACAACACCGTGATCGAGCTGGGATACTCCGGAAACCAGGGCCGCAAACTGTCGCTGGCTTACCAGACTATGAACCTCAATCAACTGCCGCCGCAGGATCTCAGCTTAGGAAGCCAGTTGTCGAACACGGTTCACAACCCCTTCTATAACGTCATTCCGGCATCGGCGGGCGGAACTCTCGCCGGGCCGAATGTACCGCTCTGGCGCCTTTTGGTGCGGTATCCGCAATACACCAGCGTGAACCTGAACGTCAGCACGCCCGGCGCAATGTCCAGCTACAACGCGCTGGTGGCAAGGTTCACGAAGCGGTTCTCGAATGGTCTCAACGTGATTGTCAGCTATCAGTGGGCGAAGGCGATTGACAACAGTTCAGAGGCGCAGTCCTGGGAAGTGAACGATCCCGGACCGCGTGACATCAACAACTGGAACCTGGAGCGTTCGCTTAGCGCACACGACATTCCGCAGGCCGTGGCGGTCACCATGCTCTACGATCTGCCGATTGGCAAAGGAAAGGCGGTCGGGAACAATATAAACCGCATTGCGGACGCCTTGATAGGCGGGTGGCAGTTATCGGGACTGATGAGATATCAGAGCGGCATTCCCATTAACATGTCCGCGCCGGGCAATGGTTTTGGCTTCGCCTACAATCCGCCCAATATCAGCAACGGCTCTGCCGTGTCGATTAATGATCCAACGGTCTACGAGTGGTTCAATGTCAACGCCTTCTCGAAGCCAGCGCCGTACACCATCGGAACCGCGCCGCGCCGCATCACGCAACTGCGCCAGGACGGAACCCGTAACACCGATATTTCTCTAATCAAGAACTTCAAAGTATGGGAGTCAGTAAGCGCCCAGTTCCGGGCCGACTTCTTGAACCTCACGAACACTCCCCAGTTCAGCGCGCCGAACACTGCGGTAGGCAGCAGCACCTTCGGCCAGGTCACATCGCAAGCAAACGCGCCTAGAGCAATACAGTTCGGAGTCAAGCTGAGTTTCTGATACGGAAGTATGGACCGTTAACAGATACATCTGCTTTGATTTCCGACTGTTTTGCACGCGATTACGCGCCGCCACGCACAAATCTGTTATTCTCCTGAATCGAGATCCGTTTTCTATCCATCTATGCGAACGTGCCTCTTGCCTCAGCCTCTAAAGCATTCCGGTTATCTCTTGTTGTCATTTTGTCAACATTCGCGTGCGCGCGCGGCCAGGAGACCCAAGAGCCCAAACCCCTTTCTCCTGGAACTCTCGCCTCGCCGAACACGCCCGAAGGCAACAACCCGCCTGAGCCTCAACAAAAGCGCCTCTTCGGCATCATCCCCAACTACCGCACGTTTCCCAGCCTGAAGCATTATCAGCCGCTCAGCCCTTCAGAAAAATTTAAAATTGCTGTCCAGGACTCTTTTGATCGCGGCACGTTCATTCTCGCTGCTGCCTTTGCCGGCGAAGGCGATCTCACCCGATCCAATCCATCGTTTGGCGGCGGTGCTGCCGGGTACGGACGCTATCTGGGTACTGCTTATGCTGATTTCGTCATTGGCGACTTCATGACCGAAGCTATCTTTCCTACCTTCCTGCATCAAGATCCCCGTTACTTCCGCCGTGGCGCCGGCAACACTCTCTCCCGCCTCGGCTACTCCATAAGTCAGATCTTTTGGACCCACAAGGATTCTGGAGGGACAAACTTCAATTATTCCGAAGTGGTCGGCAATTCCGCCGCTGTCGCCATTTCCAACGCTTATTACCCGGAGAACCGGGACGCCTCGGATGCGATCGTGAAGCTCGCGACCCAGCTCGGCGTCGATATGGCTTCGAACATTCTGAAAGAGTTTTCTCCGGATATCTACCATAAGTTCGGCCGCAAGCATCGTGCCAACGATCATTGATAAGCCGCCGAACTCGGGCAGCTCCTCGCGCGGTGGTCTTCTCGGCCGTTTCCTAACGGCCTGATACCGATTGCAGATCGCGTTCATCATCGAGCTTTGTCGAGTGCTCACTTAATTTGTGTTCAGCCGACATGCCAGTGGTGCCCGCAGCCACCTGCAAAGCCGCATCGAGCCGGAGGTAGGCATCATTTTCGACGAGCAAATAAGCTGCAACGGCAAGACCCATTACGAGAGCGCCAAATAGCGTGGTGAAGCAGATCGTTATTCGAGCTCGTACGGACATTCGGGTTCAGCCTCGATAAAAAACAGTGCGAATTCAGCCGGTCAACCGTGAAAATAAATACAGGATAAATGTCCGGATTAAATCGCTCCAGTCCCCTTTATCATCTTGATCTTATCCTTTCGCAACCCCTAAGATAAAAGATTCGATGCCGCGATTTGTTCTTGGTTTTGTTTTCGGTCTGATCATTTTGCCATTGTTCAGTTGGTTGTATTTTCGTTTCGGCTATGCGCCTGTGGCAACAGCCGCTTCGCCCCTGCCTTTTGAAAAGCAGTTAGCGCACATGGCGCTGAACGTCCGCATACGGAAGGAAGCGCCGAAACACTCGCCCGTGCCGGCAAACGAGGAAAGCTACGAAGCCGGAGCTCGCCTGTATCGCACGAATTGCGCCGTGTGCCACGGATTGCCCGGTCAAGCAAAGTCCCCCACATCGAAGGGTATGTATCCGCCGCCGCCCCAACTGTTCCAAGGCCATGGCGTGACTGACGATCCGGCCGGCGAGACTTATTGGAAAGTGGCTAACGGTATCCGGCTGACCGGCATGCCCGCTTACATCGGCTCCCTGAGCGAAACCGAGATGTGGCAAACCAGTTTGCTGCTTGCCGATGCGGACAAACTTTCACCCCCGGTTCGCCGGACACTGGAGCAGCCCCTGCCGGAGAACTAACGGAACTCAGTTAGCGGTTTTGAGATTTATCGTCCGTTTAGGAACCTGCGCCATACGGTGGTGCGTCCCACAGACAGCCTCACTTACGAAGAGATGTTCACAACGATGTTCACTGCTCCTTCCCTGCACGGACGAGTTGTCCCTGCCGGGGGAGAAACTCGCGCCGAACACCAGTATGCGAATGCCTTCAATCCGCACTGGACCCGGCTGCTCAAGCTTCTGCAAATGAACGTACGCTACGCACGCTGCCGGGGAACCGAACTCTTCACGGCAGAAGGCTGGCGCATCCTGGATTTCCTTTCCGGGTACTGCGTACACAATCTCGGCCATAATCACTCCGCGATCATCGCCGTTCTCAAGGACGAGTTGGACCGAAGCGGGGCTTGCTGTGCTTGATACCCTCGACAGAGAAGAGGCTGGCGCCCGCGCCGCCGCGCTCGGCACGTATCTGCGCCAGCGACTCCGAGAGAGACTGGGCGAGTTCGAAATGGTTGCGGACGTCCGTGGCCAAGGACTCTTCACGGGCGTTGTGTTCCGTGCGCCGCGCAAGCTCTCGTTGCGTCTGGCCTACGAGGCTTTTACAAAAATTCATCCCGCTATGTTTGGACAAGTTCTCGTCATGCGCCTGTTTCGCGATCATGGGATTCTCATGCGGATCTGCGGGAATAATTTCTTGGTGTTAAAGCTTGCTCCCGCTCTGATTGTTACCGAGAGCCAAATCGAGGAAGCCGTCGAGGCGGTTGCTCAGGTTGTGGAACTGGCTCACTCGCCGACCGTGTTTTGGAGCGAAGCGCTGGGCTTGGCGCGTCGCGCCGTCAACATCTGATGAGGTTTCTGACTTTGGCTACGGCAGTACTGGCCGTGACACTCGGGGCGAAGGCGGCTTCAGCTCCTAACGAAGCGACTTTGCTCGAACTCGGCTACCGGGCAATGTACAACTTGGATTTCGCAGGCGCTCACCACAACTTCGGCGAGTGGGAGAAGATCCATCCGAATGATCCGCTGGGGCCGGTATCCGATGCTGCCGCCTATCTGTTTTCCGAATTTGATCGCCTGCATGTGCTCCAGTCCGAGTTCCTGACCAAGGACAAAAGTTTCTCTCAGCGTCAGCAATCTCTCAGTCCTGACCCCGTCGCCAAACGCGAGTTTGAATCTGCTCTCAGCGCTGGCCAGCGTGTCGCAAATCGAGTGCTTGCCCGATCACCCGAGGACGAAAATGCGTTATTGGCCTCCGTGCTGGGCATGGGTTTGCACGCGGACTATCTGGCTCTGATTGAGAAGCGGGATCTGGCCGCGCTCTCGGAAATGAAACAGAGCCGAACGCTCGCGGAACATCTGCTCACTCATTACCCGCATTGTTACGACGCCTACTTGGCCGTCGGTGTCGAGAACTACTTGCTGAGTCTCAAACCCGCGCCGGTCCGCTGGGTTCTTCACCTGGGCGGAGCGCAAACGGACAAGCAGACCGGCATCGAGCGGCTGCGAATCACTGCCGAGAAGGGCCACTATCTTCTGCCGTACGCGAGATTATTACTTGCCGTGGCCGCCTTGCGGGATAACGATCTCACAACCGCCCGCCGCCTTTTAACCTGGCTCTCCACAGAGTTTCCCAAAAACCAGCTCTACCGGGAGGAACTGCAAAAGCTGAAATGAAGCTGTTTGATACCGACGTTTTTGTGTTAGGCGGTGGACCGGCGGGTTTGGCTGCTGCTCTTGCGGTACGCCGGGCGGGGCTGCGCGTCATGCTGGCGGATGCCGAGCGACCACCCATCGACAAAGCTTATGGCGAAGGTTTGATGCCGGATTCGCCAGCGGCTGCGGCACACCT
>CAXTWT010000034.1:11906-22050 GCA_964247955.1 uncultured Bryobacteraceae bacterium | reverse complement strand
AAAAGATGCCGGACACGCGCGCCTTGGCTTCGCCGCTGCGGATCATTTCTGCCGAAGCTCTGGCGCCTAGCAGCAAAGCCAGTGAGTCCACCACAATGGATTTGCCGCTGCCCGTTTCGCCGGTAAGGACAGTTAAGCCACCCCCGAAGCGTATGCGCGCCTGTTCGACGACTGCATAATTCTCTACCATCAGTTCCAACAACATGTGAACGATTAGTAAGTAGCCTTGTTATCTTCTCATTTTCTTCTCCTAATGGCAAAGGCTCCGTCCCTCACCAAAGGAGGCGATTGCAGATCCATGGGGCCGTCGGTGGAATGTCGAACTTCAAAAACCGCTTTCTCCGCGCCGCAACCCGTGCTCCAGACCGTCACCGTATAGGAGCCTGCCGCCATGTGGGGCAGGGACACCACCGGCGATAACGCTGGCGCATCTCTCCTTAGTTTCCCATCTGAGGCCAGGGAATCGCCGCGAAGCAGCCAAATAATAGCTTGGTTGCTGTCGCCGCAGGCAAAAAGTTTAATGGACTTGTCCGAAACGCGGGCTTCCGTATTCCAATTCCTTCGTCGGAAAGAGGGCCAGTCGATCAACTCGGTAAAACGGCGGAGAATGCCTTGCGCTCCGTGCATGCCGGGTGTCAGTACGTGAGGACGCCGGTTCGGCCAGCGCATTCCTCCGCCCGCGCCTCCGGAAGCGAAGTGCGCCCACTGCATGTGACGAAAGTACTCGTCGTCGAAGTCTTCAGGCAAGGTCCGGTGGTGGTCTTTATGCGTATGGATGGGGCCGCTTTCGCTATCAAAGAAAGGGCGGTTTGGCGGAACTTCCAGGAGCGCAGCGCGTGTCAGCGCCCCGGCGCTGACGGCGGCGTCTACCGTGTTTTGCGGATCGTCAATCGTTCCTTCCTCGTAAAAATGCGTGCTGGCGAAATCGAGGCAAGGATGCCGCAAGACCGTTTCTGCTGCGATAGGGTCCGTGCAGATCAGCGGGCCGAAGATAGAAACGGTTTGAGGGTGCGAACGCCCATGAATCCGTTCCTCGGTGCGGCGCAGAAACGTGCTGAGGTCTTCCACAAACTCATGCATCGGCTCCGACGAGTCCTTGGCCCAGGCCGGATGAATTTCATTCCAGATATCCCAGGCGAACAGGGTTCCGCTGCCGCCCCAGCGCGTTGTGGCAAATTCCAAACGGCGCTTCACGGCAGCGCGCGTTTCACGGTGAAGCAGCGCTTCGGGAATGCCGGGGCAGGGGCCTCCGTTCACGCAATTGTACGGATGGCGTTTCCAGCGCTTCCACATCCAGAATGTGTCGAAAGGCGTCAGCAGAATACGGATGCCGTGCTTCCCGCATAAGGCGAACAGATCGTCCCACAGTTGCACGAGCGAAGGATGAAACTCGCCTGCGGGATTCTCAAAGTAGCGATGCTCTCTATGACAGTATTCGAGCATCAAGCGCAGAACGGTAACGCCGTTGTCTGCCAGCATGCCCAGATAAGCATCAACAGCGGGCAGATTTCGACGCCGGAAGCAGCCTGCGAGGCTCGGCCATGCAATAGCGTCGTTGTGGCCGATAGGCGTCCAGGCCCGGCCGGTCTCTGTTTGAAAATAGGGAGTCTTACTTACTTGAATCCAATCCATCGAGTCAGCAGTAAAAGTCAGAACTTATAATAAAGGCGAGCATACCGAGAGGACCAGTTCATATTGCCCTTTGTTTTGATTCCCGCTGAACTTAGTTTGTGGGATCTTTTTCAGAATCTGCGCCCGGTTCCCCTGGCCATTATCTTTATTCTTATCTTGTTTTCGCTGTTTTCCTGGACGATTATCTTTTCCAAGAGCGGCGTTTTCAACCGCGCCCGTCGAGACAACCGCAATTTTCTGCGCGCGTTCCGCAAAGCTAACAGCCTGCAATCGGTTGCCGTGGCGAGCGAGCAGTTCACGTCCGCGCCCCTAGTGGCGGTTTTCGATTTCGGGTACGGTGAAGTAGAACGTCAGATCAAGCAGCGTGGATCTTTGGTGAACAAAGGCGCTGTGGAGCGTAGCCTGCAGTTAGGAATCAGCGAAGAAGTGACCAAGCTCGAACAGAACATGACGTGGCTCGCGACGGTCGCTTCCGTGTCGCCTTTTATTGGGCTGTTCGGCACAGTCTGGGGCATCATTGACGCGTTTCAGGGGTTGGGCAACGCGGGAAGCGCCAGTTTGCGCGCCGTGGCTCCCGGTATTTCGGAAGCGCTCATTACGACCGCCATTGGTTTAGCTGCCGCGATCCCTGCCGCTATTTTCTACAATCTGTTTGGAACGCGCATCAAAGAGATCGGTACGCGCATGGAAGACTTCGCTATCGAATTTCAAAATTTGGCCGAACGCGACTTCGGCGGTTGAACGTGGAGATAAGGAACGGTTGTGGCTTTTTCTTTCGGCAATAACGGCGGCGGACGGCGGGGACGTCGCTTTGGAACTTCGGCGGCTCTGTCGGAAATTAACATTGTGCCGCTGGTGGATGTGGTGCTGGTGCTTCTAATCATCTTTATGATTACCGCGAACGTGATGGAGTTCGGCCTAGATATAAAAGTGCCACAAGTCCGGCGCGTGCAGAATACCGCGCAGGATCTGCCGGTGGTCAGCATTACCAAAAACGGCGAGTCGTTTTTGAACGATAAGGCCGTTAACATCAACCTGCTTCCACAGGGCATCCGGCAAAGATTCCGCAATGCCACTGCCGTATACGTGCGCGCCGACAAGGAAACGCCCTGGGACCCGATTGCGCAGATTGTGGCGGAACTGGGCGAAGCGAAGTTCGAAGTAAGAATGGTGACCGCGCCCATTGATGCCGCCGCGCGGCAGCGGCGCTAAGGCACTATGGCGGAACCTCTTGACATTCTGGATGAACGAGACCCGCTCGGCATTCCGCTGATGGGCTCCGTGCTTTTTCATGTAGGGATTGTGTTGCTGCTGACCTTGACCTGGTATTGGCTGAATCACCGCCGTGGTGAAACCCTGGGGGATTTGAATCCGGCAGGCGGCCCCGCTTACGCCGTTTCTCCGGTGCATACCATCCCGATTCCGCAGCGCCAAGCGACTCCCAACCCGGTGGCGAACGATACGCAATCCGCTGTTCGGTCCGCGCCCGCGAAACAGGAAACGGAGCGAAAGGTGGTTCCCGACAGGAACGCGATTCAAATTCCCGACAAGTTCAGAAGAGAAGCCGAGCACCCGCAACATCAACAGCAATACCAAACACCTGCACCCGCTAATCAGGTTTACAGCCGGACCCGGCAAGCTCTTTCCAATCCCATGTACAGCGCGCAGTCTGGAGCAGGGCAGGTGGGAATCGGCCCGAACACGCCGTTAGGAAACAACCGGCTGGGCTGGTATGCGGAACTCATTCGCCAGCGCATTGCGCAGAATTGGAATACGAATGGTCTCGATTCCCGCTCGCAGCGGACGCCCGCAACTGTCAGCTTCTATATCATGCGGGACGGCAGTGTTCGGAATCCGCAGATTGTGCAGTCGAGCGGCGATTACAATATCGACAACACAGCATTACGCGCGGTGTTCCAATCGAATCCGCTGCCGCAGCTTCCGCCTCAAATCACTGAATCGTACATTTCGGCTCAGTTCACCTTCAATTTACACTGATGCGAATTTTTATCTCTGCTCTTTTTCTTCTTTGCGGACTGGGCTGGTTAGCCGGGCAGCAAATCAACGTTCAGATTGAAAAGAATCCCGGCAAGCCGCATGTTGCCGTGCCGGATTTTCGCGCTTCGGGCGCTGCCGCGCCTTTAATTGCCGCTTTCAATGCAACGGTTGCGAATGATCTGCAAACCTCGCCTGTCCTGAACTTCGTGCCGAAAACTTTGTACCCGTTGCAGATTCCGCAGCAGCCGTCCGACTTGATCGCGGGTGTTGCTCCACCGAGCCGAGGCACAGTCAGCATTCAAGGGAATCGCTTAACCGATTGGAGCCTGCCTCCGGTCGCCACCAACTATCTGGGCATCGGTTATGGAGCAGAGAATCGCGGCATGTTTGTTGCCTTCGGCTGGCTTTACAGCACCACGCCGACGCTGCCCAGCTTGCAGCAGGCTCAGGTTTTCGGCAAAGTTTATACCGCGCCGCTCGACGAAGCCGGAGCAATTGACGCAGGGCATCGCTATGCGGCTGATATTCTGGCGCAATTTGGCGGCAAGAGCTTGGTGGGAACCCGCATTGTGTTTGTTTCGGACCGCTCCGGCTCGAAAGAAATCTGGGTCATGAACTGGGATGGAACAGGCCAACGGCAACTGACCCGCTACGGGTCTATTTCTTCTTTTCCGTCCGCTTCTCCCGATGGGCGCATTGTAGCTTTTACGACATGGGCCAGCGGCTCGCCGACCATTCAAATGTTTTCGCTCGACAGCGGACGCAAGCTGCCGTTTTATAATCAGCGCGCCTCCGTAAATACGTCCGTCACGTTCACGCCTGATTCCAAGCGCGTCATCTTTTCATCCACTGCCGCCGGTGGTCCGGCGCAGCTTTACATGACAAACGTGGACGGCAGCAACTTTCATCGCATCACCGCTTCGGGAGCCATCGAAGTGGAAGCGAAGATCAATCCGAAAACCGGAACCGATTTGGTGGATGTTTCGGGACGCTCCGGCTTGCCGCAGGTTTACCACATGAGCCTGGAAGGCACGGATGTGCAGCGGTTGAGCGCCGGCACGGGCGAGGCAACTAATCCTTCCTGGAGTCCCGACGGCGCGCATATTGCGTTTGCCTGGACGCGTGGATTTGAACCCGGCAACTACAACATCTTCCTCATGGACGTTTCATCCCAACAGACGACGCAGTTGACGGCGAACGAAGGACGCAACGAAAATCCAAGCTGGGCGCCGGATGGAGCGCATATCGTGTATGCTTCGAAGCGCGGCCGTCAATCGCAAATCTGGGTGATGAATGCGGACGGCACCGGAAAACGCCCACTTACGCAAAACGGCAGTAATGAAAAGCCTGTTTGGGTAAATGCCGAACAGCCATAGCGTAAAGTAGCTATAAGTTGCTAGGAGAATAAAAAAGTTTATGACAAAACGCAGAGTATTACTGATTCTTTTTTCGGCATTTCTGCTGATATTTGCCGCCAGTTGCAAGAAGAAAGCTGCCCCGCCCCCACCGCCGCCTCCGGCTCCCGCGCCTGCTCCGCCGTCCGCGAACAAGCCGGTAGTTAACTATTTCACGGCGGAGCCGACCACAATCAGTAACGGTCAGCCTGCGGCTCTGCGTTGGTCCGTTACGGACGCCACCAATGTCCAGATTGATAACAACATTGGACAGGTAAGCCCGAACGGCCGTCGCGCCGTGTACCCAACAGCCACCACGACGTACCACATGACCGCCACGGGTCCGGGCGGTTCCACTGATGCCGAAGCGACGATTACAGTCGGCACTGCGCCTACTCCTGCGCCTACCCCAACCGCGCCCACGCAAACGGCTGCCCAAATGCTGGCCAGCCAGGTGCAGGATGTCCATTTCGATTACGACAAGAGCGATGTCGGCCCGGAACAGCAATCAATTCTGCAGGCTGACGCCGCCGCGTTAAGGACTATTTTTTCCATGGACCCCAACTTCGTGGTCACCATTGAAGGCCATTGCGATGAGCGAGGTTCGGCTGAATACAATATCGGCCTGGGTGATCGCCGCGCCGCCGCGACTCGTGATGCTCTCGTTAGCATGGGCCTATCCGGCGATAAACTGAAAACGATCAGCTACGGCAAGGAACGTCCCGTGTGTACCGATGCCACGGAGGACTGCTACCTCCGCAACCGCCGTGCCCATTTCTCGCCGGGTCAGTAAGGGTTAGTTCGGGTCAGGGCGGTTTCGTTAACGGGAACCGCCTTACGGAGCGGCTATGCTCAGAGATATGGAGCCACCAGTAATGCATAATAGTGAGACGGACTTGATTCTAAATGTCCTCTGCTCTGCTCTTCCACCGCGCCGCAAAATTTCCGAGTGCGTTGCTTTGTTATCCCTCGACTCTTCGGCTACAATCGATCCCGAGTTCGCCAAAGATGTGGAAGTGGTGATAGCTGCTCACCGGGAGCCGCTGGAACCACCTGCGTGGGATTAATCCTCGACTCGTCTACTCATCTAACACTCACAGCTTTTCATTGCATGGCAATTTAAACTAGGAACAGTGTGAAACAGGGACGGCTCCGATCCGTCCCCACCTTTTGGAGTAACCCAATGAAATTTCTGCGCCTTGCTGCTCTCGCTTTAACGTTTTCCAGCTTCTCGTTTGCCGTCAATAAGGACCTGATCGCGCTGCAACGGGACCTGGAAGCCAAAATGGACGCCATGCAGCAAACGCTTAGTTCAAAGATCGATGTGATGACGGGAACTTTGCAAGCGATCCAGAACGATTCCCGGCGCACAGCGGATCAGATCGCCACGTTGCAGGAGTCTTTGAGCACCGCGTTGTCGCGCTCCCTGACGCCGGTAAATAACCTCAATAGTCGTGTTGAGTCCATGGGCGAGGATACACGCGCTTTACGCGACGCACTGGCGGATTTAAGTGCCCGCCTGGAGCGCATGGACGCCAAAATCACTGATTTGAAAACCCAGATGCAAATCATGCAGAGCCCGCCTCCGGCTCCTGGGACCGCTGGCGCTCCCGGCTCGATGCCGACGACCGGCGCTCCCGGACAAACCGGACCTGCAACAGCAGCTCCGCCGCCCGGCATGAGCGCGGAAAAGACTTACACTGATGCTCGCCGCGACCAGCAAACTGGAAATGTTGATCTGGCTTACCAGGAATACCAGCAGTATTTGACGTACTTCCCCAATACCGAGCTGGCGGCCAACGCGCAGTATTACATGGGAGAAATCAGTTACAATCGCAACGATTACAAAAGCGCGGTACAAGCTTTTGATGCGGTTCTGGAGCGGTACCCTAACAATCCCAAGACTGCCGACGCACGCTACATGAAGGGCATGGCGCTGGCAAAGGACGGACAGCGCACGCGCGCGGTACAGGAATTGCGCTCCCTGGTTCAAAGCAATCCGAACAGCGAACAGGCCCGCAAAGCAACACAAGCTCTGCGCGATCCGCGCCTGTTTCCTTCGAATGCCCCCAGCCGGCGCCCTAGCCGGTAAACGATCCTCCAAAAAGGAACAGCAGCTTGCTTTTCGATATAATGCACGCACCATGTGTGACTTCACGAGAAGAAACCTGCTGCTGGAAACCACGCTTCTTGCTAGTTTGAATGAAGCGGCAGTTCAGGATCAAGGGGCGCAACCAAATTCCGCGAGTGAGGTAAATGAAGCTGTCCCGTTAGCAAAGGACGTGTTCTTTCACCAGGGCGATATCGAACACCAGGGCCACTGCAATAACGGGTGGATTGTTTTTAAGGATTACGTTCTGGTTGTCGATGCCAACTTCCCTTCCGGTGCGCAAACTATTCTGCCGAAAATCCGTGCGATCACATCCAAGCCCATCCGCTTCGCTTTTGACACGCACCATCACGGCGATCACGCCTACGGCAATCAGGTATGGGTGGATAATGGCGCCACTCCGGTTGCACATACGGGTGTGATTGAAGAAATGAAGCGATACGAAACCGGCTATTACGACAATAAGCCGGGACGTTGGGAAGATGCCGCCAAGTCGCGCCCCGATGTAGCTGCAAGCAGGCTGAAGCCTCCATCTGTCCTTTTCCCGCGCGAGTTGTACTTCGACGACGGTGAGCATCGAGTCGAATTGCTTCATCTAGGGGTTGCTCACACGCACGGAGACGCCGTAGCTTGGCTTCCCAAAGAACGCATTCTTTTCACCGGCGATGCATGCGTTAATGGGCCTTACAACTTCGTGGGCGATGGTAATGTCGAACAGTGGGTTGCAACCTTAGCAGCCGCGAAAAAACTGGGTGCGCGAGTGATCTGCCCAGGTCACGGACCGCGAGGCGCTGGGGGCGTAGTCGAGGACCAACAGCTTTTCTTCCAACAACTTCGTGAGCGCGTTGGCGCTCTGGTCCAGGCTAAAAAGAGCGCATCCGACATTCAGCAAGCGGTCCCGCGCATTCGTGGAGAGTTAGCAGCACAGGCGCAGATTAGTCGTTACATTGGCGAAGGGCTGGCCGCTCAAATTGAAAAAGTCTATAACGAGATGACCGGTCAAAAGTTCCCTGGTAATAGCAAGGTGGCGCACGCTGCAAGACAATTGCATCGGTACTCGCATGCTCTACAAAACGTATGAGAACTCGGCTACCTACTTTTCCAGCAGAAAAACTGTTTGAATCTCCGGATATTTTTGTCTGGTTAATGTCAGCGTACGGAAATCGAAGCTTTGAACATCTGAGCGCGCCTCCATGCCTTTTGACTTGATCGTTCCGCACAGAGTATTCACAAAAGTGGCCGGATCAAACGTGTGCTGCTGCTCGCTGGAAGCGGGCGTAATTTTCGTTTCCAGGTTGAAGCGTACTTTCGCAGCGTTGCGCCAGCGTGCTTCCGCTTGGGGGTGGCTTTTGCCTGCGCCTTCCTGGTAGTAACGGACATAGTAGGCGGCAAAGTCAAACAGTTGCTCCGCATGTGTGGGTACGTAAGGATTGTTGAGCTGTCTTTCTTTGGCAAAAGCTGTTGCAACCGGAGAAAGTGATAAATCGTTTCTCTGCTGCGGACCTCGAAAAGTCTTGTCGCAAATAAAACGCTTCTGCGCTTCCGCCATGGTGATGTCCTTGATCCATACACGGTTCGATCCCGTATACGGAGAGCCGTCCGCATCGCGGCAAGTCTGCGGATTGATGAACTGTTCATGGCTGATTAACGAGATATGGTCCGCTGTTACTCCCGTATCAGTCTCAATCGTAGTGATGAGATCATCTAATCCGGCTTCAAATGCCGGCAAGGTATTTTCCGGCCGCAGATCCCTGCCGCCGCGATGACCTTCCGCATCGAACCGGGCAAAGTAAGCTTTATCTTCGGAAGTCAGTACGGCTTCCTGCTCATGCGTCAGCACCTGCCTTAGTAAATCTGGGCGATCCGAAATAATCCCGTCCACCCGTTGTGCAATCAAATCGCGCATGCGGGCTGGATCGTTGACCGTCCAGACCACCACGGGAAATCCTGCTGCCTGTACAGCCTTGGTATCAATAGCCGGAGGAGCGCCGCTAAGTAGGTGGTTGGATGGCGAAAGTACCGGAATGCACTTCGCTTTGTAAGCGCCTAATTCCTGTTTTGCCGCTTGCAGAAGCTGAATAACAGATTTAGTGCTTGCATTTGGATTGTTTTGTGAAAGAATAGGATAGGCGAACAAAAGGAGAAACAAGGAAGCAGAAATAATCTTCATTGGAACGGAAAAGAAACTGTTCAGTCCATCTTTCCGCTTTCTTCCTGCAACACTTGACGCAACTTTCGCGCAAACGACTTTCCAAAGTCCGAGTATTCCATGCTCACGTGGGCAGAACCGGGCACCTCTCGAATGGATGACGGCATGTCTTTCGGCAGCCCCCACGGTCTGGAACCTCGCTCTACAAGCCCACGGGCTTGATCCCACGTCAACTTACTCATTTATCTCTCCGCCTTCATTGTACGGCGATTTTGCGCTATTTCATCACTAAAAAGTTCCCGTACCGTCAGGTCTACCGCTTCGATCATTTGTGTACGATAGGCTTCACTTCGCTGTTCAAAACGCGCCCAGAACGGCTGTGGAAGATTGGAGCTGAGCGCCACTACGGCCACCGGCAGGCGATCATTCATTTCCAGAATAGGAATCGCGATCAAGGAGCGCCAATTCCGCAGCCCTCTGCTTGCGTAAAACTGTCTCATTTCGGGCGTGAAGTTCTGGTCGGCTACATCGGGATCATCCAAAACTTCAAACAGCTTGCCTTGCGAGAAGGCGACTCCCGCCACGCCCTGCGCTAAACCTCCCGACACTCGCAGCCGGAAGTGGTTCGCATATTGCCTTGCTTCTTTCCCGTAGCCGGCATGCCGGGTCTCGGCAAAAACAGCGATCTCCTGCAAAGAGATTTGTCCGAGAAGGGTCGCCTGCACGGTTTCATGCTGTGGGATCGCAAAGCTTTCACGCAGAGTTGCTAAAAGTTGGAGCAGTGGGGGTTCCGCCCGACAAAAGCCAATATTACTATAAAAAAATTGAATTTGGGGAGTTTTTTTTACAACAAAGACCCGC
>CAXTWT010000034.1:0-11896 GCA_964247955.1 uncultured Bryobacteraceae bacterium | reverse complement strand
GCTAAAAGTTGGAGCAGCGCGCTTCGCGCCCTCAACTGCCATTTATCGCTAAAAACAATGTCAGTGGGCAGATTCTTTGTCACCCATTCCAGCGTCTGGCTCATCCACGGCAACGGCGCTGCCGGATCAGTGGGAAGGCCAAATTTAATGTCGCGCAGCAGTCGCGGCACTTCGTGGTACTCGCGAATGAACACCACGCGCACGCCCTGATTCGCCCAGTGCAGCGTCTGATAAGTGTCTAACAGTTCGCGGCCATGCACGCGCAGAACGGCATAGATCTCCGTTGAGTCTGAGATGCGATTACGCGACCGCAGATATAGGTGTCTCCGCAAGTTCACATCAGCCAGACTCATCCCTAGAATCAGAACTGCCCCGCCGGAAGTAAGAACGTAGTCCAGTATCTGATTGGGACGCTGCCCCTGGCGGCTGAACAGCTCAAAATACTGTGACTCCGTCAACACAAATGAGCCGCCGCAGATGCCGTCCGGATCGATCCACCCGTGGACATGGTAGACCTTTTCCGGATCAGTTTCCGTGCCCAACGGCGGCGCATGAGCCGAGCGATAGCGGGCGAAATCCGGATCAGAAGATGTTCCGCCGTGCATGCGGTAGCGAGCCAGCTCCAGCAGCGGATCGAAGTTTGTAGTAAACAACGTCGCCCGATCCATTGCCGCCAGTTGCCAGTGTACTTGCGTTAAAGGCAGTCCGGTGATACTTCGGCCTTTGTATAAAATTCTTCGCAGATCGTCAAAAAAGCTTTCGCGCGTGCTGGAATTCCATACGAAGTCAGCGGCGGCATCGCGCCCAATTGCCTCGTATAACTCGCCAACCAGTTCGTCCAAGTGTTCCCGGATAATCGGCTGCGCTTTCGGATCGTGGCCCAGATCTTCTTGAATATACTTGCGCAGAAGCGCCCGGTTTAACTCTCCCCAACTCGGAAACCCGGAATCGACGGAAAGACCGGCCCCTACCAGCACGCGCAAGTTGCCTTGCCGGTAATGTTTATTCAACCGGCGGCAATACTCGGGCCATAAATCGGTTTGCGCTGACATCCGACGATGAGATTACCATGAGAACTTTAGTACCAGGCAAGGAGACTCATGCGCTTGGTACTTTAGTGTTCGGCTTGGCTGAAGCATTCTTTGGGAGAAGCTCATCTAAAGCGGGTTCACCGGGAGGTTTACATGAAATTGCATGCCCTTTGCACGCTAACGCTCTCGTTAGCTGTGTCGTCCTGTTCACTATTTGCTGATTCCTTCGCACAAACCAACTTGGTTTCTGACATTCCGGGATTAGCAAGCACCACTGATTCAAATCTTATAAACCCGTGGGGCATCGCTTTCAGCGCAACCAGCCCATTTTGGATTTCCAATCAAGGCAGCGCTACTTCTACCCTTTATAACGGGGCAGGAGCAAAGCAGGCGTTGACCGTTGTGGTTCCCCCAACCAGTCCGCCGCCGACGGGACCAACTGGTCAAGTTTTTGCCGGGATAGCCGGCAATTTTCTTCTTGGCGGCAATCCTTCGAGCTTTATCTTCGATACCCTGGCCGGAACCATTAATGCCTGGAACGCAGGAACTACAGCCGCTATTGTGGCGACAACTCCGGGCGCTGCTTACACCGGTTTGGCTTTGGCAAATAACGGCAGCGCCAATTTCTTATACGCCGCAAACTTTGTTGCGGGCGGCGGGATCGATGTTTTCGATTCGAATTTCAACCGAACAACGCCGGCCGGTTCTTTTAAAGATCCTAATCTTCCTTCCGGTTATGCGCCGTATAACATTGCCAGCGTTAACGGCAAGCTCTACGTGGAGTATGGGGAAATAAACGCCGCGACAGGCCGTCCCGTTGCGGGCGCTGGATTGGGGTATGTTGATGTGTTTGATGCTAACGGCAATTTGCTGCAACGCCTCGCATCCAATGGAGCCCTGAATGTGCCTTGGGGCATTACGGCGGCGCCAGCCGGGTTTGGAAGTCTCGGCGGTGACTTGCTGGTCGGTAATTTTGGAAACGGCGAAATCAATGCTTTCGATCCGACTACCGGCGCTTTCGTGGCAACGCTTTCAGACTCCTCCGGTCAGCCCATTGTCAACAGCGGCTTATGGGGTATCGCGTTCCGGACCAACGGCGGCAGCGGCTCGAATCCCAACGCGCTGTACTTTGACGCCGGTATAAACGGCGAAGCGGACGGCCTGTTCGGAACGATTACGCCAACACCGGAACCGTCAACATGGGTGATGGGCGCGCTCGGCATGCTTGCTATGGCGGCGGTACAGTTGCGCCGCGCCCGGCGCTGAAATCTTCTATACGCTTGATGCAGACAACGCAACAAAACGCTCCTGCTCCGTCCCGTCTGCAAGGCGGGGCGGACCTAAAAAAGTTTGAAGCCGTGCAGAAAGCAAGGAGGCATCCTTGCTTTCGCATTCCCAGATAATTAGTGCTTCCCATCCCTGCCGGTGTAAAAACTCCTGCGCTGCCTGGTCCCGCTGCTTATTGCGCGCCAGCTTAGAAGTCCAAAAGTCAGTTTTGGACTTCGGCAGTGAAGCCCTTTTACAACCCTGATGCGAATGCCAGAAGCATCCATGGCAGAAGATCACTTTACGGCGTTTGGCAAACACGATGTCGGGTTTTCCGGGCAGAGCGGCATGAACACGAAAGCGATATCCCAAAACGTGGAGAATCTTTCTCACCCGAAGCTCAAAGCTGGTATTTGCGCTTCGGACGCGGCGCATGTTCTCGCTTCTCTCGCGCGGCGTCAAGTGATCCATTACTTGCCATGATGACAAAAAGCCGGGCAGGAGAAGCGGACTAGTTTAAATCTTCTCCCTCGAACTTCCTGCGCAGCCAGTTCAACACGGCAATCTGCTCATCTCTGCCGGCTCTCCTGACTTGGGACAACAGCCAAATCCCCGTGGGCTTTTCAGCGGTAATGTTCTTAGCGCCCTGGTTACACGTTGAACAGAGTGCTCGAAGGTTTGACAACTCATCCTTTCCGCCCAGGCTTTTGTCTTTAATATGGCCGAGATGGAGCCGAACCTTACGTCCGGTTGCCGGATCAACATCTCCGGGAGTAAGGCCGCACATCTGGCAAGTGAAGCCATTGCGATCAAGAACTTCAGCCCGGAGCTTGGCGGAAATCCCTCGTGCAAACTTTACTCCTGGTTTTTCGGGCGGCGATTCCTTCAGAACATATTGTCCAGGCTTCAGATCCGCACTGTCATTGTGCGTGAGAATCGGCCAGTTTTCATCTTCACGCAGTTCACGAACGCGCCGTGCCCATTCACTGGCGCCTGCAGCGTCACGCACTTGAGTGGATGTGACTACCACGCCTATATTTGCGAGGAAAAACTCGCGAATCCGCTGTTTGGAGCCGGGCTCAGGCACGCTTGAGCAAACGCTCCCCGGCGTGTTCTTCGGCATGTAGGTAGGACAATAACTGTTCGCCGACAAACCGGGTATAGGCAGGCGGGATTGCCTCATTTAGTTCATTCTTGGTCATCCACTCGATGCCCATGGCATCACGAGCCGCCATGACCGTACAATTTCCGCCTCCGTTCACTGACACAAAATCGCGCATGTCATTCGTCTTTCCGTACTGAGATTTCCGCTTGTCGAACGTGTGAACCAGCGGATGTTTTCCGTGCGGAGGCGTGAGGAGCGGAAAGTTCGTTTCAAACAATCGATGGCGAATCACACGCAAGCCTTTAAACATCGTTCCGCAGAGCATAATGGGATTACGCAAAGGCGCGCCCTCCACATTTTCGATGATGTATGGGAGACTGGAGCGGATGAGCATATCACGGACAGGATCAAGTAGGCGCGGCCATGCGTCAGCATTACGATTCCGTTTAGCAAGATCCGAATAAGATTGGCACGGCGGCGACGCGTGGACGGCGTCAAACAGAGCGATAAACTTAGGATCGAGTGTCAATACATCAGCTTGGATGAACGGAAGAGGGTAGCGCGGCTGCAGTTTAATATCCACGCCGACAACTTCGAAACCAGCCCTGCTGTATCCCACGCCCGCGCCGCCAGCGCAACAAAACAAATCAAGAAGCCTTGGCTTTTCCTGCGAACGGGTTTTCTTATCTGTACTCTTCGCAAGCGAACGAAGGACAAACTCGGGCATCGGAGTAATAGTCCCGTGAGATGTTGGCTGCTGGCCCATCGTATCGCGATTGAAACAATTGTATCGTGTTTCGTTTCGGACCTAAATAGACAAAGTTAACATCCGTTTGGAGCCAAACTATCTCGCCGCGTAAGTGGATTTCAGCTTCCAAACCTCCAGGCGTACGTTTTTTATCTTTGAATTTTTTGTGTAAGCCTCCACTGTGATTTCACCAGGCGCCGGGAAAATGAGATTTGTCATCGCGATCCGCCCGTTATCGGCAAATACTTCCACCGAATTGCGGTCCACTAGCAGATGCAACTGCAGAGTGCTGTTTGTTAACTTCAAAGGCGCTTCCACCCGAGCCGGAAAATCTTTATTGAAGTCCACGCGGCCTGAACGGATGCGATCAACAAATAGCTTGCCTGCCGCATGGTCGTAACCGATGGTCGTTACGCCCCCACTCTTGTCCTGGAGCCTTATCCCAAGCTCTTGCGCTTCGCCCGCGTCCAAGGCTGCTTCCACCTCGAACGTGTGTCCTTCTGTTAAGCGCGACTTCGCCAGCTTTGCGTTGAGTTCCGCCACATCCGCTCCTGCAACCTGCGCATGCTCCGCCCGTAACTGCTGCAAAGCTCTCGTCGGGTTTTGTATTAAGCGAAGCCCTTCCGGAGTGCGGCGCAGCGAAAGCTCGCGCGGAACCGTCATCTGTCCGCGCCACGGCGAGGTCGGCAGATCCGCCGCATACTGCCAGTTGCTCATCCAGCCAATCATCGCCATCGGTTGGCTTTTCGGCAAGCCATTAAACGTCAGCGCGCAATAGCAATCCTTTCCGTAGTCTGTCCAAAGAGTTTGTGAAGGAGCATTCTCATTAACGAACCGCGTGCCGTCGAATCGACCCACGAAGTACTGCTCGCCCGAACCGCCCTGCAAGCCGCCCGGATTCAGCCCGACCTTCATCACCCAGCGCGTTTGGCCTTCACCTTCTACCGGAAGCTCAAAGAGTTCCGGACACTCCCACTGTCCGCTCGTCGCGCCTGCCGGGCCAAACTCACTCAGGGTGCGCCACTGCTTCAAATCAGCCGAGCCGTAAACGCGCACTTTATGGTCATCCGGCAGGGACACAGCCATGATCCATTGCTTGCTTCCCTGTGACCAGAACACTTTCGGGTCGCGGAAGTCCGACAGGTGAAGGTCCAGCACCGGATTCCCGCCATACTTCGTCCATGTCCGGCCCCGGTCATTGCTGTACGCCAGGTTCTGAGTCTGCAAAGAAGGTTTGTTCCCGCTTTTGGCCGTGTACCCCGTATACACTGCCACCATGCACGGCTTGCCGCCTGTGCAGAAACCGCTGGTATTGCGTTCGTCAATAACGGTGCTGCCCGTGAAGATCATGATTCCGTTCTCTTCCGGCAATGCGACAGGAAGTTGCTGCCAATGCACCGTGTCACGGCTCACCGCATGCCCCCAGCTCATGTGCCCCCACTTGTCGCCGAACGGGTTGTATTGGAAAAACAAGTGGTACTCGCCGTCGAAGTAAACCAAGCCGTTGGGATCGTTGGTCCAATTCTCACGCGGTGAAAAGTGGTACTGCGGACGGTACGGCTGGTCATAACCGGGCGCAATGGCCTGCTGTCCAAAAGCGGCGGCAAGAACGAGAAGCGCGAACGGAAGAAATCTCATCCCTTGCATTATGTCGCGACGGAAAACAGCCTGGATGGATCTCAATGCAATTTCCCTGCTATCCTGATCGAGGTCCCCTGCATGCCTTCGCTCCCTCGCTCGCTGCCGCGCATCTGTGTTGCATTGGGTTTTTCTGCCGCTGCTCAACTCGGTAAAGCTGCGGAGCATGAATATAAAGACGGCAACACTTTTCTCGAATTCCGGCTCGATTACCTGCCCGATCCGGCAGCGGGAATTGATGTTATTACCAGCTTTCTGAAACGCTACGGCGATGCTCAAATTCTTGCGACCTGCCGCCGTCGGGAAAACCACGGCCGTTTCTCGGGTTCCATCGGCAAGCAGATAGAGCTCCTTGCCGCCGCCGGAAAAGCGGGCGCTATTGCCGTCGATCTCGAAATTGAATCCGCCGAGAAAGGGAAGGAAGCTGCCGCATTCTTGCGCGCAGAGGTTCCGTTGATCGTTTCTTATCACAATTTCACGAGTACGCCTCCGCTCGCCGCCGTCAGCCGCCGTGTCCTGCAAATACCTGCCGATACGTATAAGATTGTCGTGACCGCGCGCAAGCCCAGCGACAATTTACGCACTATTCAATTTGTCCGCAACGGCTTTCCTTCCGCGCCGCTGGTCGCTTTCGCCATGTCTGATATCGGCGTTCCTACACGAGTTCTAGGGCCAAGCTGCGGTTGCCTGTATACCTACGCCGCGCCCTCGGAAGCGGAAGGCACGGCGGACGGCCAAGTGTCAGGAAAGCTTATGCATACTCTGTACCGCTGCGAAAAGATCACCCCGCAAACGCGTGTTTACGGGGTGATCGCGGACCCGGTGGCGCACAGCAAATCGCCGCTCATTCACAATCGCGGCTTTCAGTCGCGCCGCCTCGATGCCATTTATCTTCCCTTTCGCATCGCCGCGCCGCACCTGGGAGACTGGATGAAGTTCGCAAGCGAGTTGCCCGTTCACGGCTTCAGCGTAACCATTCCGCATAAGCAGCGCATCCTGCGTTATGTCGACATTGTTGAGCCGCTGGCGAAACGCATCGGCGCGGTAAATACCGTCTGGCGCAAAGGCGGCAAATGGCGCGGCGCGAATACGGACGTTGACGGAGTGCTTAGGCCGTTAGAACGGCAACGGCGGATTTCCCGTGCTTCGATTTTGATTGCCGGCTACGGCGGCGCCGCGCGTGCTGCCGCTATTGCTCTGGCCGACGCCGGAGCGCAGATCACTATTACCGGTCGCGATCCCAAGCGTGCTGCCGCCCTGGCCCATGTTGTCGGCGCGGAAGCGGTATCCCTTCAAAATGCCGTTACAAATCATTTTGATGTTCTCCTCCACGCGACTCCGGTCGGCATGTCGCCGAACATCAATGAATCGCTGTTCCCGGACAAAATTCCCGCCGACATAGTTTTCGACATGGTGTATAACCCGCACCAAACCTTGTTGTTACAGCGGGCGAAGGAGCAGGGTTGCAAGATTATTCACGGTGCAGAGATGCTGCTGGAGCAAGCCGGGCGGCAGTTCGAAATCTGGACCGGTGAAACCGCCCCGCTTGCCGTTATGCGCCGCGCCTTAGAAGTGGAAGCGCAGACCTAGCTCAATCTGCCGGGGCGTGTTGCCCTGCTGCGTTAATACGCCGAAGCTTTGCGGATTGTCGATATTCAGGTAAGTGGTGCTGCTGCTGGTGGTGCTTCCCGCCACGAAGGAAGGCTGAAAGTGGTTCAGCACATTGCTGAATTGCGCATTGAACTCAATGCCCATGCCTTCGCGGAAGGGCAGGGCAAAGTCTTTGGAAATTTGCATGTCTAGGTTCCAGTAAGGCAGATTGCGCAGCACTCCAGCGCCGTTGGAAGTGTTGTCGAGGCCCAACACCAGCCTTCCAAACTGGCTGTAAACCGCATTCGGGTCAGCGAAAAGGTTTAAGCCCGAGCCGCCTTTGGCAGCGTTGCCGGAAGACGCAATTGTTGTCGTGCTGACCACGTTGGAGTGAGCCGAATTGCCAGCCGTATAGGGAGAGCGCAGAACTGCATTTTCCGTTGTGCTGACGGAACTGCAATTCGATTCGCCGAAGGACTGGCAATTGGAAGTGCCTGAGCCGATATTCACCTCCAGCGGCGCTCCGCTTTGAGCGGTAAACAAAGGAGCAATGCTCCAACCATCCAGCACGGAATGGAGCAGCCTTCTGCCTGCAAAGAATCTTGGCGTATAAACAACGCTCAGGTTGTAAACAAAGCGGAAATCAAATGGTTGCGGCCCGTACATGGAGCCGAGATTGAACGGATCTAATACCGTTGTGGAACTGGTGCTTTGGGTATAGCCGACCGTGCCGAGACTGCGGCTCCAAGTGAAGTTCGAGCGCGCCGTGATGCCTTTCCAATCGCGGAAAGTAAACGAGAAAAAAGCGGCGTTGTAATTGCCCCAGCCGAGGCTGGTGGTTTCGTACACGGAAGCGGTCTGGGCAGGCGCGGAATCCGGCAAGGTGCGGCCTAATGTCCAGCCTTTCGCCTTCGATAATTGGCTCCACAATGTGTAAACCTGCGTAGCTTTAATCTGCGTTGTCTGGTTCGCTGCTACAGCGGCAGTGCAAGTGCCGTAACCGGAGCAGTAGCCTGAATTTGCTCCGCCCAGCGCCGCTTCAAAAAAGGGCTGCGTCGTGAAACTGGTTGCGCCGGAGCTGACCTGCTGATAAATGTTTGCAAACGCATTCGCAAATGATTGCCCGTTCAAGGTCATCATGGTCGGAACAGCGTCCAAGTTGATTAATTGAAACTCGTTTCGAATGATGCGCCCGATGTAACCGGCTTCAATCGAAACTTTGTTGGAAAGCTGGCGCTGAATCGTGAAATCGAAAACGTCGGAGCGATTCGGTCGGAAGTTTTTGTCCAACACCGTTCCGTCTCCTGCCGCCGCGTTACCTAACTGCCCTGGGTAGTAAGGCTGCGCTAAGTTTTGCGAGACAGCAGGCAATGGCGCCGAAAGCCCGTCCGTGCCGATGCGGAATGCGGAAGTGGCGTCAACTCCGCCGGAGCCGAGACACTGCCCGGAAAGGCTCGCTCCAATGCACGACACCGGCTGCGCAAAGGCCGCGCCCAGCAGCGGGTTCAACACTTGCGCTACGCCGTTCAAGCGGCCAAAAATACGGCTATAGCCGCCACGGATCACGGTTTTGCTGCCGCCGAATATCGCGCCCATCAAACCGTCGGAAAAGTTCGGATTCCAGGCCGCGGCCACGCGCGGGCTGAACCCTCCATAAAAGGGATCGTAAGGATATTTTGGATGACCCGTCACGTTGCGGATGGTGGCGAAACCCAGGTTCGGGTTATAAACTTGGCCTTGCAGCGCATCCGCCCTCTTAGTGTTCAGATAAGGCGCGGCTGCAATCTGATTTCCGTTTTGGTCCACCAGTATGACCTGTTTGCTGTTAGCTTCGGTCGGAGGCATCTCAATCTGGTAGCCGAGACCGTATGTGAGCGTGAAGTCTTTTCGGGCGCGCCAAGTGTCGCTGAAGTAAACGTTGTAGTACGAGATGGTGACCTGATCGAACAAGTTGGTCCCGAGCGGTTGCAGAGCCAGATTTGAGCCGGCGCGCGTGTAAAGAACCTGCGGCTGGCTGACAATGCCCAACACTTCGGTATAGAAATTGTTCCAGTTACTAACCTGATTGGACGCCAGACTGGCTGGTATGTAACCCTTCAAGAAATTAATGCCGCCGGTAGCGCCTCCCACTTGATACACCGTGTTGTTGAAAATGCCTGCGCCGTTGTCATCGCGTTGATGGTAATTGTAATTGCGTTGGTACGCTCCGCCAAATTGCCACAGGTGGTTGCCTTTGACCCAGCTCAAATCGTCGCGGAACATGTTGTCCTGCCCGTCCCAAAAACGCTGACGGACGCTTTGTGAGTTCACGTTGTAGGGAATCAGCGCGTTCAGGCCCGCGCTCTCACCACCTATCTCCACTGCTCCGCCCAGCCCGGCCAGTTGCGGAGGCGCTCCCACGGTGCCCCACTCCCAATAGTTACGGAGATAGCTGTAGTGAAAGTCGTTGGTCAGGGTTGGGCTGATGGTGGTGTTTAAACCGGCAACCCAGTAGCTTGGCTTTTGGACGCGCGGGGCGGTAGCAATCGCTTGGCCCGGCGTTCCTCCCAGCAAGCCTCCGATGTCGGTCTGGTTGGTCGTGTTTTGATTGAACGTGTAGTAGCGGTAGCTAGTCATCAGGCGCCATTTATCGCCGAAGTCATGGTCGATGCGGGCAGTGTAGTTGTCGGACTGCTGCGGAATCGCCACATTCACCAGATAGCCTTGCGTGTTATATCCATCACCGGCTTGCGGATCGTTGGGAGCGGGCATAAGATTCCAAATCCTATTGACGATGGGATTCAAGCCGAGGCCGCGCGGATCGCAGGAACCTAGCGGACAAACCGCAGGCTGATACGTGACCCCGTTCACTGTTACCGGATTAGGATTTAAATTGTAAGCCTGATACACGCCCGCTGTGTTCGGCAATTGAATAATACCCGCTTTGAGAAGCGCTGTCGGCACGGTCCGCTCAATCGTGGTGCTTTGCGGAAAGCGCCGTCCTTCATAGTTAAAGAAAAAGAATGTTTTGCCGCCCAGAACTTTAGGAGTCAGCGGGCCGCCGAGAGAAGCGCCGAAACGGTTTTGATGCGTTTTCGGCAGCGGCGTGTAAGGCAATCCAACGGAAGGAGTGTGATTATTCTTCCAATAATTTGCCCCGAAATAGCTGCTGAGAAAGTAATCATAAGCAGAGCCGTGGAACTGACTGGTCCCGCGTTTGGTGACCATCTGCACCTGGCCTCCGGCGGAACCGTTGAAATCAGCGGTCTGATTGGCCGTGCCGACCTTAAACTCTTCAATGGTTTCAATCGGCGTCGGAACCACGCCGGAAGGGGTGCCGCCTGTCGAGCCGCTGATAGTGCCGCTCGTCAGCGTATAAACCGATTGATTGCCGTCCATATCGCTCGAGTTATTGCCGCCGTCGAGCTGAAACTGGTTCTGGTCGGAAACGGTTCCCGCTACGTTTCCACCCGGCGCAACTCCCGGCTGCAAAGTAAAAAGCGCATTGGCGTCGCGCCCTAAGTTCGGCAGATTCTCCAACTGCTTGCCCGTGATCGTTGAGCCCACTGTGGCGTTGGTGGTCTGCAACTCCGCGCCTGCGGCTGCCGACACTTCCACCGTGGTAGTGGCTTGTCCCACCTGCATCGTTACGTTGAGCGTCAGTACTAGACCTACTTGCACATCCTGATCCGGCAACCTTGTTTCCGAAAAGCCCGGCTTCGTTACGATTACGTCGTACTTGCCTGGATTCAGATTGAAAACATTGTACCGGCCCGTGTCGTTTGTGAGAAGGGTCTTGGGCGTGTTCGTAGCTTTATCAACAACCCTCACTTGCGCGTCAGGAATCGCCGCGCCGGAAGAATCCGTGACTTGACCCGCGACCGTGCCGGACGATGTGCTCTGGCTCCATCCCGGACACGCCGCCAACATGAGCAAAGATAAAAAAATAAAAATCCGGCGTCGATGAGGAGACACTTCGGCCCTCACCAATCTGCAAATCGCAACCATGGACTAACCTCTTATGAATCTGTGTGGCCGCAACGTGGGAACCGTAAATGTTCAGCAGGGAATAAACGAAGTCTAGTAAGAGATTGCGACTTTGTCAACTATACGAGTGACAGATGAAAGGCCGTTTCTGCGAATCTCATGTAAACGAAACCATTTTTTAAGAGAAGGTGTCCCGACGATTCCCAACCTAGCCTCATGATAGAAGCACTCCACACCATTAATCAATGCTGAAGGCGAGATAAACGTCAACCGAAGCGGGTCTCAGACAAATCCAAGCGCTGCAAGCCTGATAAACCAGTTTGCCGTACATCACCGAGGAGGCAGGGGCCGCCTGTTCTGCCGCTGTAAATGTAGTCTCGATCTGAAATTCCCCGCGTACCCCTTGTAGGGTTTGACCATTCGCGGAGATCTTCTCTGGAGTCGGATAAGCAATCGATTTTGTTTTGAGGAGACCGGACCAGGTGAGTTTCATCGCTAACGGAGAGTTGGAGGAGGACAAATCTCGGCCAATCCAAAATCCGGGACGCACCA
>CAXTWT010000033.1:14969-22435 GCA_964247955.1 uncultured Bryobacteraceae bacterium | reverse complement strand
GCTGCATGACCTGTATCGGCAATAGCGGGCCTTTGCCGGAGAACGTGGCTGCGGCAGTAACCGGCGGCAAGCTCAATGTTGCGGCGGTGTTGAGCGGCAATCGCAATTTTGAGGGCCGCGTCAATCCTTTGGTGCGTTCAAACTATTTGGCTTCGCCGCCGTTGGTGGTAGCCTATGCGATTGCCGGACGAGTTGACATTGACCTCGCGAAAGAGCCGTTAGGGAAAGACTCAAAAGGCAAAAAGGTGTACCTCAAAGACATCTGGCCGTCGCACGATGAAGTGGCAGCAGTAGTGAAAGAGTCGGCGCGCACCGAGTTTTTCGAAAAACAGTACGCCGAAGTCTTTGCCGGAGACGCTAACTGGAGTTCGCTGAAGGTGCCGACCGGAAGCATTTATGAATGGAGCGTAGATTCCACCTACATCAAGCAGCCGCCTTACTTCGAGACGCTGGTCGATCCGCTTACGTTTGTTCGTGATCTGACCGGGCTTCGAGCGCTAGCCGTGTTGGGCGATTCGGTGACCACGGACCATATCTCGCCGGCAGGATCGATTCCGGTCGACAGCCCGGCAGGGAAATACCTGATCAGCTTGGGCGTCAAGCCGAGCGACTTTAACAGCTATGGAGCGCGACGCGGCAACCATGAAGTAATGGTGCGCGGCACCTTTGCCAATATCCGGTTGAAGAACCAACTTGTGCCGGGCGTGGAAGGCGGGGTAACGCGCCACCTGCCGGACGGCGAACAGATGTTTATCTATGACTCGGCGATGAAGTACAAGCAAGACGGCGTGCCGCTGCTCGTGATTGCCGGAAAAGAGTACGGCTCCGGATCATCGCGCGACTGGGCGGCGAAGGGGACTTTGCTTCTGGGAGTGCGGGCGGTCCTGGCGGAAAGCTTTGAGCGCATCCATCGGTCGAATCTGGTGCAGATGGGAGTTCTGCCGATTCAATTTCTGGAAGGGCAAAATCGCGAAAGCCTTGGACTCACAGGCGAAGAAAGTTACTCCCTGCACGGAGTTCGTGCGGCAGTTACAACCGGAAGCAACGTGCAGGTGATTGCTGCCGGAGCGGACGGCAAGGTGATTGAGTTTACAGCCAAGGTGCGCATCGATACGCCGCAGGAAGCTGAGTACTACCGCAATGGCGGTATTCTGCCTTATGTGCTGCGGCAACTCATTGCTACGGGCGCGGCAGCTTAAATTTGCCTGCCGGTTGCCGCTTACGAAAATTTACTGCTGAAAACAAATGAAGATCAGGGTTCCGCTGTTAGTGTCGGCGGGCATTATCCACCGGAACGGACAGGTGCTGGTAGGGCAGCGCCGCAGCGACGACCGGCACCCTTTTAAGTGGGAGTTTCCCGGCGGCAAGGTGGAGTCGGGCGAAACTCCGCAGCAGGCGTTGGTGCGTGAACTATGGGAAGAGTTGCATATCGAGGCTCGTATCGGCACCGAACTGGCGCGCTACGAGCATGATTATCCAAACGGCAGCCGTGTGCATCTGCTGTTCTTTGCCGTGCCTCGTTTTTCCGGTGAGCCGACCGGGCAGGTGTTTGAGCAAATTCGATGGGTCGATTTGTCGGCGCTGCCTGAGCTGGATTTCCTGGACGGCGACTTTGATTTCGTCAGGCGGCTGGCGCGCGGCGATTTTGGAAATCAATTAGGATAGCCGATCCGTCGGTCAGTCCAGGTCGAAGGGCCGCTTCGGAGGAGCGTCGGCCTTATCCTCTTTGGCTTGTTTCAGCAGTTCGTCGAATTTCCTTTCGCGTATTTTCTCGCCGCTCCGGTGAGAAGCAAAGCTTTTCTCGAAAACATCGTTGCGGCGGTCTGCTTCGCCTTTGAGCTGCTGGACAGCGGCGCTCAGGTCCTCGATGAGCGGCTTTTTCTCCGCCTCACGGTGGTGAACGATTATTTGCAGCTCGCTATCAATCTGAAGCGTAGCATCGCAGCAAGGGCATTTTACTTCAAAGATCCCGCCGGTAGAGTTCGCCATAACGGAATCGTAGCGCAATACGATAGCTGGTCTTGTTATCCTCTGGGTTCCTTCTCCGGATGGAGTCTCTCATTGAGTGGTTATCGCAATACGGGTATGGAGGGCTGTTCGCCCTGCTGCTGCTGGGCATTGTGGGGCTGCCGATCCCGGATGAAACGCTGCTGGTGTTCTCGGGATACTTGATTTCGTCGGGAAAGCTCCATCCGCTTCTCACATTTTTGACCGGCTTTTTGGGGGCGGCTAGCGGAATTTCTATCAGCTACTGGTTAGGCCGCACGCTGGGGCACAAGGCAATAGAAAAGTACGGAAGATACGTTCATCTCACGGCGGGGCGGCTTGATCGGGTGCAGCGCTGGTTCAGTAGAATCGGCAACTGGCTGCTCTCGTTAGGGTACTTTATTCCCGGAGTGAGGCATTTTACGGCTGTCGTGGCCGGGATGTCGGGAGTGCCTTACCGGATCTTTGCCCTATACGCTTACAGCGGCGCGGCTGTCTGGGTCGCTTTTTTCCTGACAATCGGATACGCCGTCGGAGAAAATTGGCGAATAGCGCTGGAATGGATTCATCGTTACACAACTGTGTTTGTTGTTGTTCTGCTTGTCTCGGGATCGATCTTTTGGTGGGTGCGATGGAAGCGGTTCGGCGCTTCAATGACAAAATAGTTGAATTACTTATGAGCAATGTATTCCGTTTGGCGTTCGGCTTCCTGGGGTTGTGCGCCTTGGCTTTTGGGCAGTCCTCGTCACCATCGAGCGGCGTGGACCTGAAAGCAATCGACAAGAGTGTTGACCCGTGCAAAGACTTCTTTCACTATGCCTGCGGCAACTGGATCAAGGCCAACCCGATTCCGGCGCAGTATTCAAGATGGGGGCGGTTCAATGAACTGCAGGACCGTAATCAGGAAGTTCTGCGCCAGATTCTAGAGGATTCCGCCAAACACCAGGACCGGTCCGCTACCGATCAAAAAATTGGTGAGTTCTACAACTCCTGCATGGATGAAGCCGGTATCGAAAGAGCTGGCTACACGCCGATCAAGCCCGGTCTGGTGAGAATTGCCGCTATAAAAGAGAAATCTGAATTGGCGCCTGAAGTGGCTCGGCTGCACGATGAGGGTATCTCTGTCTTGTTCCGATTCGGAGTCGGTCCGGATGCCGATAAATCCACCGTTAATCTGGCGAACATTAACCAGGGCGGGCTGGGCCTTCCCGACAGAAGCTACTATCTGCAGCCGAAAGACGAGGAGCTGCGGACGAAGTATGTGGCGCACATTTCACGAATGCTGCAACTCATCGGCGTGGCGGCGACGGATGCCGACGGGCAGGCGAAAGCCGTCATGAACATCGAAACGGCGCTGGCGAAAGCCTCACTGGATCGCGTGGCTATGCGCGACCCAAGCAATACTCACCATAAAATGACGGCGGCTCAACTTGAAGCTTTAACGCCGGACTTCCATTTTAAGCAGTACTTTGCTGACCGCCAAGTGTCCCCTTTTGAAAATCTGAACGTTGCCGAGCCGGATTTTTTCAAAAGCCTGAATACTACGCTGCAAACGGTAAGCCTCGATGACTTGAAGGCTTATATGACGTGGCACTACGTTTCGGGTAATGCCGCTCTTCTGTCGAAGGCTTTCGTGAATGAGAACTTCGATTTTTATGGCCGTACCTTGACGGGAGCCCAGGAATTGCAGCTGCGCTGGAAGCGTTGCACTCAGACGGTAGACCGCAACTTGGGTGAGGCGCTCGGGCAAAAGTATGTTGACAAAGCCTTCGGCAAGGGCGCCAAGGAAAAAACCCAGCAACTGGTGGGCATCATTGAAAAGCAGATGGCTGCCGATATCGATTCGCTGACCTGGATGAGCAGCGCCACAAAAGAACAAGCTTTGGCAAAGCTGAAGGGCGTTACTAATAAAATCGGGTACCCGGAACGATGGCGGGATTACTCCAGTGTCCTTATCAAGGAAGGCGACTTGGTAGGAGACGAAGAACGGGCGCGGGAGTTTGAAATCAAGCGCAATTTGAACAAATTGGGTAAGGCGGTGGACCGCTCGGAATTCAATATGACTCCGCCGACGGTAAACGCGTATTACAGTCCACTGGAAAACAACATCAACTTTCCGGCCGGTATCCTACAGCCGCCTTTTTATAACAACACTGCGGATATGGCAGTGAATTTTGGAGGCATCGGAGCGGTGATCGGGCATGAGCTGACGCACGGCTTCGATGACCAGGGCCGACGGTATGACGCCGATGGGAATCTCCGTGACTGGTGGACGCAGCAGGATGCAGCCGAGTTCAAGAAACGGGTCGATTGCCTGGTGAATGAGTATTCAGGCTTTAGCCCGGTAGAAGGGACAAACGTGAATGGACGCCTGACGCTCGGCGAAAACGGCGCTGACAATGCGGGAATTCGACTGGCCTATATGGCATTATTGGGCGGATTGGAAAATGGGTCGGTCAGTAAGGAAAAGCTGGATGGATACACTCCTCAGCAACGATTCTTTCTCGGCTTTGCTCAAATTTGGTGCGAAAATGAACGTCCTGAATCGGTACGGAATCAAGTGCGGACTAACCCACACTCGCCGGGACAGTTCCGGGTAATCGGCACGGTACAGAACCAGCCGGAGTTCGCCCAAGCCTTCGGCTGTTCGGCGGGTCAGCCGATGGTAGCCGCAAACGGCTGCCGCGTCTGGTAAGGGTCTGATTACACTAGATATTGAATGAAGATCTTACCTTCTGCCCGGCTTGGCTTGTGTGTTGGCCTGATACTCGTGCCTTTGCTGGGCCAATCGGGTGAAAAGGCAGGTTCGCAAAGCGGCCTTGATTTGAGTGCTATCGACAAAAGTGCTGATCCTTGTCAGGATTTTTATCAATATGCCTGCGGAAACTGGATCAAAAATAATCCTATTCCCCCAGATCAAAGCAGTTGGGGCACGTTTGATCTGCTTTTTGAGAGAAACCAAAAAGAGCTTCGCGCAATTTTGGAAGAAGCGCAGCAACATCCGGATCGGTCCTCGATTGATGGCAAGATTGGCGGCTTCTACGGGTCCTGCATGGACGTGGCGGTGATTGAGAAAAGAGGCAGCGAGCCGCTCCGGTCGGAACTGGAACGGATCTCCCATATCAGCAGTCAAGGAGACTTGCTGGATGAGATGGCCCGGTTGCACCGGCGACAGATAGATGTATTCTTCACCTTCGACTCCACTCCTGATCCCAAAAATGCGGTGATGACCATCGCGGAATTGGATCAGGGCGGCATCGGACTGCCGGAAAAAGATTTTTATTTCCGGACGGATGCCAAGTCGCAGGAGATTCGGCAGAAGTATGTAACTCATATCGGAAAAATGTTGAGCCTGATCGGCGTGCCGCCTGCTGAAGCAACAGCAAAAGCCGCCCGAATCATGCAAATTGAGACGGACTTGGCGAAAGCTTCGCTCGATGTGACAACTCGGCGCAATCCCCAGTTGCTGGTTCATAAGATGTCAAAAGCCGATCTGCAAAAACTAACGCCTGTGTTTTCGTTCCATGAGTTTTTCACGCGGCTGCAAACGCCGGAGTTCTCTCAACTGAATGTGGCGGTGCCGGACTTCTTCAAATCCTTTGGCGACCTGCTCCAAAAGGAGAGCATGAGCGATCTGAGAGATTATCTGACGTGGCATTACGTGAGCGCCAGCGCGACCCTGCTGCCGAAGGCGTTCGTGGATGAAAATTTTGATTTCTATGGGCGCACGTTATCCGGAACTCTCGAACAAAAACCGCGCTGGAAGCGTTGTGTGTCGGCCACCGACAATGAATTAGGCGAAGCGCTGGGCCGCAAGTTCGTTGAGAAAACGTTTGGGGAGCAGGGAAAAGAACGAACCCTGCAAATGGTAGGCGAGATTGAAAAGCAAATGGCCAACGACATCACTTCGTTGAACTGGATGAGTCCGCAAACCAAGAAAGAAGCGCTGGTGAAGCTGCACGCGGTCGCCAACAAGATTGGTTATCCCGAAAAATGGCGTGATTATTCATCGGTCAACATCATTCCCAATGACTATTTCGGCAACTGGTACCGCGCCAACGAGTTCGAAAGCAAGCGCCAGCGCGATAAAATCGGCAAGCCCGTGGACCGGCAGGAATGGGGGATGACGCCGCCCACGGTAAACGCCTACTACGATCCGTCGCAAAACAACATCAACTTTCCCGCAGGCATTCTGCAACCCCCGTTTTACTCGAATGGGGCGAGTGATGCGACAAACTACGGAGCGGTGGGCGTGGTCATCGGGCATGAACTCACGCACGGCTTCGATGACCAGGGCCGTCAGTTCGATGCGGACGGAAACCTAAAGGATTGGTGGCAGAAAAGCGACAACCAGAAATTTGAGAAACTGGCGAACTGTTTTGTGAACGAGTACGGCGGGTTCAGCCCTGCTCCCGGTGTTGAGTTGAACGGGAAACTGACGCTCGGAGAAAACACGGCCGACAACGGCGGCATCCGGCTCGCTTATCTGGCCTTGATGGACCATCTGGCTAAAAAGAGCATTCCCTTGGGGCAGAAAGCGGACGGCTATACACAGGGGCAGCAATTCTTTCTCGGATTTGCGCAAGTCTGGTGCGACAATATGCGGCCTGAAGAAGCGCGTTTGCGGGCGCAGACTGATCCGCATTCGCCCGGAAAATTCCGCACCAACGGCGTGGTGTCAAACATGCCGCAGTTCAATCAGGCTTTCGGCTGTAAAGCCGGCGACAAAATGTACGTAGCCAAAGGATGCCGCGTTTGGTAGCGCGTTCCAGAATAAGCGACTTATTTCCATGCCGGAACAATTGTTAGAAGACAAAGCTGTCGGAAGCAATCCGCTCTTATCGGAGCGCTTTCCGATCCCGTTCGACGCCATCCGGGCGGAACACGTCAAGCCTGCCGTTGAATTGCTGTTGCAGCAGATGAAGGCGCGCGTGGACGGTTTAGGAAGTCCGGAAACGCCGCGAACCTACGAGAATGTTTTACTCGCTTTGGATTCCGCGACAGAACCGTTGGACTTTGCTATGTCAGTGGTCCGGCATTTAGAAAGTGTCGCCACGACCCCGGAACTTCGAGCCATTTATAACGAGATCCAGGAACCCGTCAGCATGTTCTATACTTCGATACCGCTGCACGAGCAGTTATGGAGCGCCGTGAAATCTGTGGCCGAGAGCAGGGAAGCGGGCGAACTGGCTCCGGTACACCGGCGATTCTTGAAAAAGACCGTGAGCGGGTTCCGCAGGGCGGGAGCGGACCTCGACCAGGAAGGGAAGCAAAAGCTGGAAGAAATCAATGTCGCGCTGGCAAAAGTCACCACCAAGTTTGCGGAAAACGTTCTGGATGCGACCAACGCTTTTGAACTGGTCATCACCGACGAAAAACAACTCGCGGGCTTGCCGGAGTCAGCGCGAGTGGCCGCACGAGAAAGCGCAAAGGCAAAAAACCGTGACGGATGGCGGCTGACGTTGCAAGCGCCCAGTTAT
>CAXTWT010000033.1:9503-14869 GCA_964247955.1 uncultured Bryobacteraceae bacterium | reverse complement strand
GGGAAAACCGAGGATTTTTTTCACCGTGAGAACAGCCGTTTGGCAGAGATGGGGGGCGCTCTCGGCTATGAGCAGGTTCAGCCGTGGGACGTGGCATATTTGGCTGAAAAGCAGCGTCTGGCGCTCTATGAATTTGATGAAGAAGAGTTGCGTCCTTACTTCGAATTGAATCGTGTTGTGGCGGGCATGTTCGACATTTTCAGCCGCATTCTCAATATTCAAGTCATCGAAGAGCCGGGTGTGCCGGGGTGGGACCCGGCCGTAAAGTACTATCGGGTACAAGACGGCAGTTCCGGCAAACTACTGGGCGGCTTCTATACGGATTGGTTCCCACGCGAGAACAAACGCGGCGGAGCGTGGATGGATTCGCTCCTCACGGGAAATCCGGAAACGGATCAGCCGCACCTGGGGCTGATCTGCGGCAACCTGACGCCGCCTGCCGAGGATCGACCGTCCTTGTTGACCCACCGCGAAGTGGAAACTATTTTTCATGAATTTGGCCATCTGCTGCACCATGTGTTGAGCCAAGTGCCGGTAAAGTCCTTGTCCGGCACCAACGTTCCCTGGGACTTTGTAGAATTGCCGTCGCAAATCATGGAGAACTGGTGCATGGAACGCGATGCTCTCGGTACATTTGCGCGCCATTATCAGACAGGCGAACCCATTCCGGACGAGCTTTTTGAGAAGATGCGGCGGGCCCGGACCTTTCGCAGCGCTAACATGCAAATGCGGCAGCTAGGGTTTGCTACCGTGGATTTGAAGTTGCACCGCGAGTACGACCCCGAAAGCGATGTCGATGTTATGGGCTTCGCTCGGGATATTTTGGCGCAGTTCACACCGGCAGAGCTTCCGTCTCATTACGGCATGATCGCTGGCTTCACGCACCTGTTTGCCAGCCCGGTTGCTTATGGAGCGGGGTATTACTCCTATAAATGGTCCGAGGTGCTGGATGCCGACGCCTTCACGCGTTTCCTTCGTGAAGGCATCTTCAATATAGACACGGGCCTCGATTATCGACGAAACATTCTGGAGCGCGGAGACAGCGATGATCCGGCACAGTTGTACCGTAACTTCATGGGAAGAGATCCGGATGCCAGCGCATTGTTGGAACGTCTCGGATTGAAGGCCGCGTGAGTCTATGGAAGTAGATGGACGAAAGGCATGGAAATCTGGAAGAGCAGCTTGCGGAGACCAAGAAGCAGGTAGCGGAGCTTCGGAAATCACTCGACGACTGTTCGTACGCCCAGAAAATCACGGAGCGCGAAGCTGAAATCAACGCGGAGAAAGCTCAATCCGCCATCGAAGAGATGCAGCACTTTCTTTATGCTGTCAACCATGATCTTCGGCAGCCGTTGCGGAGTATCCTGACCAACGCTCAACTCTTGGAACGAAGACGTCCGCAGGACAATGAGCTGAAAGAATATACCTCGCCCATTATCGAGGGAGCGGGCGAAATTAATACGTTAGTCGAGAGTTTGGTCAGCTACTCGAGAGTAGGTACAACCCAGCGCCGCAGCCTGATACGGCTCGACATTGCTTTACAACTGGCTTTGTTGAAGATCGGGAAGCTGGTAAAAGAAAATAACGCGCAAGTGACTTACAAGGATTTGCCGGAAGCGGAAGTCGATGAATCACAGTTTGCCCAGGTGTTTGAACATTTGCTGAGCAACAGCCTGAGATACCGGGGCGAGAGTTCTCCTCATATTCAAGTGTCGGCTCAGGAAGATACGAATGCCTTCAAAATCTCTGTCCGTGATAACGGCGTCGGCGTAAAACCCGACTATCACGAGGCAATTTTTGCTCCGTTTAAGCGGCTGCATGGAAAAAGCATTCCTGGGGCAGGATTAGGACTAGCTATCTGTAAAAAGATTGTGACTGCGCACGGAGGCAAGATATGGGTGGAAAGTGACGGCCGGAATGGGTCAACTTTCCATTTCACAGTGCCTACCTAAGCGGAACGGTGCAAATGAACTCCTCCTGGTGGAATTCAACCAGGAGGGCACTACCTTGTTATTAAGCAAACCGTTGTAAACACATTACTTATCTGTTTGGCCCGTGACGTGTAAGATCATAGGCGCGTAGTATGAGTCGCGGTTTATCCTTTATCGCCTTAGCAAGCGTCCTGTTGTTTGGGAGCGCCGTATCGGGTCGCGCACAGTTTGCCAGACTTCCGCAGCAGGACGGAGTCAGCCAATATCCGCAGTATTCCAATAATCAATCTCCTGACAATTCGTATGGGCCATCGGCACCGAACGGAACCATCCCTGATCCGGCTGCTGATGGACAGCATGGAGCAGCACGTATCAGCGTGGTACAGGGTGATGTGAATGTGCGGCGCGGCGACACGTCTGAGCTTGTAGCTGCCGCGATTAATGCGCCTTTAGTAGCGCAGGATCGGTTGCAAACCTCAGCGGGGTCGAGAGCGGAGATGGAACTGGATTCAGCAAATCTAATTCGACTGTCTCCTGACACCGATGTCGGCTTGGCAGGTCTGGAATACCGCCGTTTTCAGGTGCAGGTTGGAGCGGGTACGATCCTATATCGGGTTGTGCGGCCTTCGGAGTCTCAGGGCGAAGTCGATACTCCCAGCATTGCGCTTCGTGCTTTAGAAGCGGGCGCGTATCGCATTTCTGTTTTGCCTGACGGTACGACGCAAATTGATGTTCGTGCAGGATCGGCAGAGATTTTCGGACCTCGCGGATCACAGCGGATCGAGGCGGGGCATTCCGTGCTGGTGCGGGGCAATCCGGCAGATCCCGAGTTTCAGGAAGTAGCTCCTACCATGCGCGACCAATTTGACGATTGGAGCGAAATGCGCGACCGCGAGATTCTTTCCTCGCAGAGCTATCAATACGTGAGTCCTGATGTCAGCGGTGCGGAAGATCTGGATGCAAACGGCACCTGGGTTCCATCCCAGTATGGACAGGTTTGGACCCCTCGTTCGGTAGGGCCGGACTGGGCTCCGTACAGCTACGGCCAGTGGAACTGGGAACCCTATTACGGCTGGACATGGGTGGACTACGCTCCCTGGGGATGGGCGCCGTATCATTATGGCCGGTGGTTTTGGAACGGCGGACATGGATGGTGCTGGTGGCCGGGTGCGCGGTTATCGGCTCATTTCTGGAGTCCGGCATTGGTCGGGTTCTTCGGTTGGGGCAACGGCGTTCTGGGTTGGGCTGCCCTGGCCCCTTATGAGACCTTCCATCCTTGGTGGGGGCGTAGAGGGTTTGGCGGCTATAACTCTTATGGTCCGGGCGGCTTCTATGGTCTGCGGAACGCGGCGGTCTGGAGCGCCTACCGTAATGCTGGGTTTCGCGGTGGCGCTATCTATGCCGGTTACAACAGTTTTGGAGGTCCACATGGGCGCTTCGGCTTTGCCACCCGCGAACAGTTGGGGAGCGCTAGCTTTATTCATGGGCAAGTGCCGGTAGGACCGAACCGGGCTGGTTATCTGTTTACGAATCGGCAGGCTATCCCGAATGGAAGGCTCGCTTCTGTTCCCAACCGTCAGTTCTTTCAACGCCCTGGAGTGACCGGCTGGCAGCGGGGGGCCATTGTTGCAGGGCAGAACCGCCCCGCAGCAAATCGTAGTTATGGACAGAGCGGGGGTACTATAGGAGCCAACCGCCCTAGCCCAAGCGGAGGCGCGGTCGCCGGATGGCAACGGTTTGGAGACCCCGGATCGGGCAATGGATATCGGCAGGGTTTTACTGCGAGTGGCGGAGAAAGCGGTTGGCATCAGTTTGGCCGTCCGCAGCAGCAGATAAGGCTGACGCCCAGCTATGGGCAGCCTTATTCGTCTGGGGTAACCGGCAGCTATCGCCGTCCGGCGCCCACAATGCCGCAAGGGCGTGGATCAGGAGGATACAGCAGCGGTTACAGCGGAACGGGGGGAAGCTATGGAAGTTACAGGAGTTCACCATACAACGGTTCTCCCGCGCCTAGAGCGGCTGCTCCTTCGCAAGGCTATTACAGTGCGCCGCGCTCCCATAGCAGTGAACCGTCCCGAGGCGGAAACGCTCCTTCACATGGCGGAGGCGGGCATTACTCGTCGTCGGGCGGACACGGGCGTTAGTGTAGCAATTTTCCCTCAGCCGCTTCAGCTCGGTAAGGTGAGCCGAAGCGGCCTTTTTTCGTTATCAACACAAAATTTGACATAATATGTATTATCAGACACCTGAGCGCTGTTTCAAAAGTGGGTGATTAACAGGTACAAAGACAAAGGGATAATACGGATCCCCTGCTCCAGTGCGTTTTATAAGCCCAAACCTTCCACTGCATTATCACGAAACAGTTGGCCGTCGTTGATATATCGCCGAACGGACTCGGAGATCTTGTGTCCAGTCTGCTTCATAATGGACCGTTCGCTTTTGCCGTGGGCGGCTGCTGATACCGCGAGACCAGCCCGAAGGCTGTGACCGGCAAAGCGTCCTGGATCAAACCCGAGTTGCTCAACATATTGCTTAACGACTAAAGCAACCGCTTCTCCGGAGAGACGCCCCGGCAGAATCTGCCCGTGGCGATTTACTTGACGAAAAACCGCGCCGCTTTGGATTTTTGACGCGTCCAGCCAATCCTGCACAGCGTGAACCGGACAGGTGTTGCCTGTGCCGTAAGGAATTCCAATTACTCGCCCTTCCCCGATCTGATCAGTTTGACTACGCCGGATGGCGACAACTAGCCCTTCCTTTGTGGTTTCGAAGTCATTAGTGTTGAGGGCCACCAGTTCGGAGCGACGGAATGCGCCGGCAAACCCTAAAAGGAGAATACATCGGTTGCGGGTACCGATCAAAGTGTTGGGCAAGGATTGAATGATTAGCTTTAAATCATCAACCATGACCGGCTTTTTCCGCGTGACCGCGACGCCTAACTCACGCCGTAACCCGCTCAGGAACTGCCTAGCGATAGGCGCATGTGTGGGCGACGGCACTCCCAGATGAAGATGGAGTTTGCTGATAGCGGAAAACTTACGTTGAATAGTTGACACTTTGCGCTCACCATTCTTCGTAAGGTCAGTGGCGAACAAAATTACCGTGTCAGGAGAAGCCGGAAAAGCACGTACTCCCTGCTCCTGGCACCAAGCGCAGAACTGCTGCCAGTCAATTAGATAGTGGTGAACCGTAGCACGGGCGCGAATGGCGCGGAAACTGTCTTCGGCCAGTTCACGCAGTTTGTCGAGGCTGACTTGCTGACTGGATGGCTGTAGCAGCTTCTGAGTTTCTTGACGGTCGAGTGGGAACGCCATATATGTATTTTACATGTGCCTTCTTGGGTCTTGGTAAAATATTATTTTATCAGGACCCAGATAGACAGCCAAGCACACTCAACGCAAGATACCGCCAACCCTACCAAATTGCCTTGATCCA
>CAXTWT010000033.1:7341-9403 GCA_964247955.1 uncultured Bryobacteraceae bacterium | reverse complement strand
GGCCCTCCGCGTCGATAAAGCCTCCGACTTCGCGAACATCCAGCAAAGGGGCGATCCCGGCCAGTATCGGCCACATATTGCCGCCGAGATTGCCTCGCAAGTCGATGATCCACCCCAGCGGATGCTGTTTTGCCAGAATCTCAATCTGGGTTTGAAGTGTTTTGGCATAATCTTGCAAGTGGGCTTCGTCTCTGATCCCCGGCAAGGGGACGACGACCAGGGCCAGTTGAGCACCTTCTATCGTTATCATCTGGCCTTCCGGCGTGCGGCGATCAATGTAGGGCGAGGGCGGCCATTTCTCCGCATTCGTCTCCTTGCTGGGGACCACACCACGACGGGCATGGGACTCCTGATCTTGCCGAGCTAGTGCATCGCTCAACTGCAAAAAGCTATGATGATCATCCAGGCCCTTCAGCGCAAAGCGGATGGCGTCGTAGGTGTCATACGTGGTCTGGGCACCGACCGCACGCGCGAGGGTTTCTCTCCGTAAGGAGGCCCAGTCGATCTTTCGCCGGTTGATGGAGTGCTGCTGCATCAGATCGAGTGCATGAGTGACGTATTCAGTGACTGTCGGCGAGGCCGGTTTGACATCCTGGGTTACGCCTGAGAGAGACAGCGCCAGAACAAACGCTGCCATAGTCCCGAAAGTTAGTGGCCCTGTCACCCGACGGCTAGCCTCCATAAAAGGTGTCCTCACAAAAGTTTCTCCTAACCGGGATCATCAGTGCTGCCTGCGTGAGCTTAGACGGCATTCGTCTTCCGGCGTTAGCAGGGAGCAGAAGGAGTTAGGCGGAAATTCATGTTCGAAATGACACCCCAAGGTACCATCTGGAAAAAGGAACCGTCGAATTGCAATCTTTCAAACTCTGGCTCACTGTTTTGCTGTGCTGCCTGCTATTCACAAGTTTCGAGATGATGGAGCCTTTTCCCTTTGAACTCCAGCTTGAAATATCCTCATCGACCAGTTCCATCGCCCAGTTGTTTTTCAATACGGGCAAAGGTTACAGCGAAAGCGATTCCGTTACAGTACAGATCACTGCGACTGGTCCAGACCAGTTTCAAAAGCTTGCTTTCCCACTCCCGAAAGTCCGCATCTACTCCTTACGCTTTGATCCATTAACTACCGAAGGAAGAGTAGCGATTCGGAACGCCGGAATCGTTGCCGGGTCACAGGAGGTACTGCAAATCAGGCCGTCGCAGATCCTTCCGTTCAACCAGATTCAATCCATCACACAGGAACCAAATCAGGCCGTGATAACAACCGTGAACCGCGCGAATGATCCGGGAGTGCAACTTGTTTTAAGTCATCCCGTAAACCTCAAACGTTTCCTAGCGGCGCAGAAAGCCATTACGGTATTTGTCGGGAATGTCATCCTGGTTGCCCTCGGACTGCTGACAGGGCGCAAACAAGACAAACTTGGGAAAGCACTCAGAGCGGCTTTGGCAGGTCCTCATGGTCGCCTTCAAAAGATCGCTCATCGGATCTCGGTTGACGGTTTCATTCGTTTCGATGTTTACGCCCTATGGTTCTACTCAGTGTGTTTCGCCTTGTTTCTCTGCGCGAGTCTGGCAAATCTCAACGGCTCTTCTCTCGGCATGTATCGGATAGCGCACGGCCAGAGACCGGACAACATACTCGGCGCACCGAGACCGGTTCGCTCGGATGAATGGGCCTATCATACGCCCGTTATTATGAATCAGAGCTTGCGGGCAGAACGCTTTGCCGTCACGAACTCAGTTCTTGGCAAACACTCCGCAGCGCTGATCGCCTGCGTTCCTGTTAAGCATCTATCAACTTTATTCAGGCCGCAATTCTGGTCGTTTTTCCTTTTGCCGGTTGATTACGCCTACGCCGTGTATTGGCAGGGGAAAGCGTTTCTGCTGTTGTGCGGAGTGTTTACATGGCTGCTGCTGCTCACGAATTCGACACTTTGGTCAGCAGCCGGGGCCTTGTGGTACTTTTTTTCTCCTTTCACGCAGTGGACTTACTCCTGGTCTTCCCTGCTCCCGGAATCTGTAGGTCTGATTTGTCTGGCGATGGTGCTCTCCTCTTTCTTGATGA
>CAXTWT010000033.1:0-7241 GCA_964247955.1 uncultured Bryobacteraceae bacterium | reverse complement strand
CCGGTGACAGTGTTTTTTGCTGCGCGACTGGAATTATCCAGGCCCCAAAAAGCTGCCCTGATCTCGCTCTGGTGCGTTTTTCTGTTTCTGCTTGCCTGGATGCTCTTGCCCGTGCCTGCCGTTATCGGCCAGCTTTTTGCATTAGACAAAACCGGATGGACGCGCTGTTTACCGGCGCTCGGCCTAGCCAATATCGCTATTGTCTCGATCTGCTCCAGCGCATACCGACGCAATGCTGAAACGCTACACGACCAGTCCGGCAAGGTTTTGCGTGTTGTCGGAGTTCTCTTACTCCTGTTTGTAATCCTCTGGCAGACCAATCAACTGCTGGGGAGATTCTACAGCACCGCTGAATTATTGTTGGGCACAACGCTTGGGACGCTTTTCGTGGTTCTCATGCTGTTCGGTCGCACAAAAGCGCTGGCAGCTGCTCTCGTCCTTAGCCAAGCCGCTGTGTTTGGTTTCGTCAATCCCGTACAGCGCGGACTGAAACCAATCACAGGAACTGCCGCATTTTCTTTTTTCCAAACTCATCGTGAACTGCTCCGGCATCGGTGGATCTATTTTGCCGACGGCGTCATGTCGCCGGGATTTCTCGAAGCGGTGGGCTGCGACGAATATACGGGTATGCACTTCTTGCCCGATGTCGATCACTTTCCGCTTTTTAAAGCCAGAGGGTTCGACATGGCAGCCATGAACAGTTTGGGCTACTTTCTGGCGCACCCCGTTAGTAAGGAGTCTCCTAGTTATGTCAGGAGGATACAGATCGGCGTTGCCCAGTTATATATCAGCCCGACCGACCCGCTGCTGAAACAGCTCGGCATCGAGTACGCTGCGTTTGAGGGACGGCCAGATCCGTCAATTGCCGCAGGTCTGATCCCCGTTCGCGATACGCCGGTGGATAATGTCTGGCTATACCGGCTGCCCTGAAACGGAGCCACGCGCCTCGCTTCCTTGCCTGTACTCGCTACAATCATAGACATGTTGCAGCCTACTGAGAAGATTTGGTACAACGGCAAGTTTATTCCTTGGGATGACGCGAAAATTCACGTTCTTTCGCACGTTGTCAGTTACGGCAGTTCGGTATTCGAGGGAATCCGCTGCTACGAAACCAAGCGCGGTCCGGCGATCTTTCGCGGCCGGGAACATATGCGGCGGCTTCTCGATTCAGCCAAGATTTACCGCATGGAAGTTCCTTTCACGCTTGATCAGTTAACGTCCGGTTTGATCGAAGCTGTGGAAGAAACCGGGCTTACATCCTGTTACGTACGCCCTATCGTGCTGCGTGGTTACGGCGATGTGGGCGTGCTGCCCAACAATAACCCAGTAGAGACTTATATCGCGTGTTACCCGTGGGGCCGTTACTTAGGCGAGGAAGCGATTAATGACGGCGTGGATGTCTGTGTGTCGTCCTGGAACCGTATCGCGCCGAACACTTTGCCTGCGCTCGCGAAGGCTGGCGCGAACTACATGAACTCCCAACTGATCCGTATGGAGGCAGCCATCAACGGCTATGCCGAAGGAATTGCTTTAGATGAAGCCGGTTATGTGAGTGAAGGATCGGGCGAAAACCTTTTTGTGATTCGTGACGGCAAGGTGCTTACGCCTCCGCTCGGCGCGTCGGTCCTCCCCGGCATTACTCGCGATTCGATTGTGAAAATTGCGTGCCAACTGAATATCCCTGTTGTAGAAACTATTATTCCCCGCGAACTGCTGTATATTGCTGATGAAGTGTTTTTCACCGGCACCGCCGCCGAAGTAACTCCCATCCGGTCGATTGACAGAATTCCGGTAGGCAATGGCCATCGCGGACCGATCACCGAACGCATCCAAAGCCGATACTTTGAAGTAGTGGGCGGCAAGACAAACGACGAATTCGGCTGGCTCACCTATCTCAGTGGCGTTCGCGAACCGGAACCCGCTACGGTTTAATTGAAATTGCCGAACCAGCACTCCCTTATCGGACGCGCGCCGGGCGCCTCAGCCGTACTCCAAATCGATTTCGAACAGGGTATTACGCATGTTGACGAGCTGATCCGGCCCCCGGACGATGCCGATTTCCTGTCACCGGGATTTATTGATCTCCAGGTAAACGGTTTTGCCGGTGTGGATTACAACGACCCCGAAGCAAAACCGGAAGATATTGCAAAATCCATTCGCACCATATTCACAACGGGAGTAACGCGATTACTCCCGACGGTCATTACCGGCTCAGAAGCTCGCATGCTGGGCGCGATCCGCAGCCTGACCACAGCGAAGGCGGAATTTCTGCGTCATGGACTCGCCGAAGGAGACGCTATCGCGGGCTTTCACATTGAGGGTCCGCATATCTCCCCGGAAACGGGTCCGCGCGGCGCGCATCCTGTTGAACACGTCAGACCGCCCGATACAAGCGAATTTCACCGCTGGCAGGAAGCGGCAGACGGTCATATAAGGCTGATTACAGTATCCCCGGAGTGGGAAGGGGTGCCCGCCTATATTCGCGAACTGGTGCGATCAGGTGTAGTAGCGAGTATCGGCCATACCAAAGCCGACTCAGAACAAATCGCCGCTGCTGTCGATGCCGGGGCTACGATGTCGACTCACCTCGGCAACGCTGCCCATCCTACCCTTCCGAAAACCCACAACTATATTTGGGAGCAATTAGGAGAGGATCGGCTGACGGCGAGTTTTATTGTCGACGGCATCCACATACCGGCAGCATTCTTCCGTTCCGCCGTACGCGCCAAGGGTATCGAACGTTCGGTACTGGTTACGGACGCCGTGATGCCGGCTATGTGCCTGCCGGGACCGTACAAACTCGGGCAGGTAGAAGTCGAACTGCTCGCTAACGGCAGCGTCGTTATGCGAGGCGGTAATCGTCTGGCTGGTTCCGCGCTGCGCATGGACCATGCAATCAGGAACGCCGTGCGGCTGGGCCACTTATCCTTACGGGAAGCAATTGTCATGGCAACCGTCAATCCGGCGCGCGCCGGAAGAATCGCAGGCCGTCAGCGCGGACTGTCGCCGGGAGAAAAGGCGGACTTCGTCCGATTCAAATGGGTTGAATCAAGCGCCTCAATGGAAATCATCGAAACGATCGTAGCGGGACAACGTGTTTTCACACATTCTTAAAAACGCAGGCTTCTCTGACGCCTTACCTCCCTTCCGAGCATCAATAATCGGCAGAACGCTACGCACAAAAACTTTTTAGGAGACAATCATGGCATTTACACTTCCCCCTTTACCTTATCCATCGGATGCTCTGGAGCCGAACATCGATAAAACCACCATGGAAATCCATCATGACAAACATCATGGAACCTATGTGACTAACTTGAACAAGGCTCTGGAATCAGCGCCGGACCTGCAAAACAAATCCATCGAAGAGATCCTGACAAATCTCAATTCCGTGCCTGAGCAGATCAGAACGGCTGTCCGCAACAATGGCGGCGGTCACGCCAATCATTCGCTCTTCTGGAACCTCCTTTCAGCCAAAGGCGGAGGCGCTCCGACCGGCGATATTCAAAGCGTGATTACCTCCAACTTCGGCAGCTTTGATTCTTTTAAAGAAAAGTTCAATGCAGCAGCAACCGGGCGCTTCGGCTCGGGCTGGGCGTGGCTGGTGAAAGACGGAAGCGGGAAATTTGAGATTATGTCGACGGCCAATCAGGATAATCCGTTGATGGAAGGCAAAAAGGCGATCTTTGGACTCGATGTCTGGGAACATGCTTATTACCTGAAGTATCAGAATCGGCGTCCTGAGTATATCGCTGCGTGGTGGAACGTCGTCAATTGGGACGAGGTGAATCAACAGTTGAAGTAGCAGCTCAAAATGGGGAGCTGACAACCGTGCGGGAAGGCTCCCCGTCAACCAGAAGGCCCAGTTGCGCCAGTTGCGCTTGCGTTCGACGGAGAGCAGTATGGTGAATGGCGGTAAAGCCGATCTCCGCAGCCACGCTCACGAACATTTCCCGGTCGTCAATGTAGATGGATTCGTGCGGAGTAGCGCCTCCTAATTGCAGAGCCAAATGCCAAATCTCGCGATCCGGTTTTCGCAAGCCAGTGAAATGAGAGATGACCATATAATCAGCTAAATCCCGCAAGCCGAACTTGATAATGCGGTGTTCGGTAATGCCCTGACCTTCGTTGCTGATCAGCGCCATTTTTAAGTGGTTGCTTGTCTTCACACTTCTAAAAAACTCAATGTTTTCCGGCCAGGGCGTCGAGGCGTCCAAGGCGAAGTTGCGCACGCTGTCCAAGTTGAAGCTACGCGGGACTGCAAAAAAAACATGCCGCAAGTACTCTTCAAAGTTTAAAAAGCCGCGCTCATAGCTGTCGAACATTAATCGGTGCCTGCTTTCGATTTCGTTCGTCTCCAAAGCAAAGCGTTGGCAGATTTTCTCCCGCAACGGCGTATCCCAGCCGTTAGTGCCGAGAACGCCTCCTATGTCGCTGAACAATACGCGAAAACGATGGTTCGCCATGAAGCTACTGTCGCATATCGGCTTATTGGAGCGTCTGCTTCACACACTTACACCCACTTCTGCTTCTCTCAGCAGTGTATTACCATGTGGATAGCGCCGAAAGTGCTATAGGACGTTTAGCTCAGTTGGTTAGAGCGCCGCTTTCACACAGCGGAGGTCACAGGTTCGAGTCCCGTAACGTCCACCATTTCCTCCCCAAAACAAAAATTCCCGGATTGCTTAAAAGACACCTGAAACCTGTCTTTAATACTAGTTAAGGATTGCTCTAGTACTAAAGCGTTGTCTTGCTCTACCTTCAACCTAGTAATAGGACTAGATTAGGTTCATGCCACTTCCTCATTCCTTATTTCTTCTTCGCAGATCCCTGATACGAAGTACATTAGTCGCTCCCGCGCTGCTCATCGCTTCCTGCGGATGGGCGCAATACTCCGCTTCCGCCGCCAAAGCAAAGCCGCTCCCTGCTCCCCAAGTCACGGTGTATCAATACTTATTCCGACAGGTAGCGGCGTTTGAAAAAAGTCCGACGAGCGCTACGCGCAAGGTCTTTCTGGAGAACCGTTTGAACACCATTTTCGTAGAAAATTGAACTTAGGCAGAGGCGAAGAGACGGATTTGAAAGAGATCGCGCAAGCCTATCACGCTGAAATGGCACCGATTCGGGCGCAACTCGCCGCGAAGCTTCAGGCGTTTCGAGCGCAGTATCCGCCCGGCTTGACCGCCAAAGATAAACTTCCTCCGGCACCCCCCGACTTAACGGCGGAACGGCAGCAAAAGGCGCAAATTCTGCAACGCCACGTCATGCGTCTGCAAACGGCGTGGGGCGTGGATCGATTTCAGAAAGTGGACGCGACCATTCAAGCGGTCTTAAAACCGAATATCCAAGTGTTGACGCCGAACGCCGCGTCAAAGGAGTCGAAATGAAAAGCAAACTTTATCTCTTTCTGCTGCTGTCCGCGATCACTCTCTTTTTGACGCGCCCCGCCTCGGCGCAAGTGCTTTACGGCTACACTACCGTCGAATGGGACGACTCCACGCAGACGGTGTACGGATACTCGGAAACCGATCTGGATGAGTACGCCGCGTATTTTTACACCGCAAAGGTGAGCGCGGATCTTAGGGACCCAAACGGGTCAATACTGGATTCTAAGGACGCCGAAGGCACCCCCGATCAAAATGACGAGGCGGATGTGACGCTTTCCGCTCCCGGTCAAAACGACACGACGTACACCGTCAACGGGTATCATCGGGCGAGCATCAATTACTCCTACACCGAAAACCCCTGCGACCCGTCCTTCGGACCCGGCCTCCGGTGTCCCTCGGACACCTACTATGACGATTACTATTATTATGAGTACTTTGATAATCTGTTCGGTTACGGGGGGTTTTACAATAGCTCTGATTCGTGGTTCGGCCCCGGACCCGACAACCTCAACCGGCGACGACCGATACTGGACATAGGCGCTACAAACGACTCAGCCGCCATACGAACGCCCGCTGCGTGCGGCGATAGTCGAGACGACTTAATTCAGGAATATCGGGATTTACGCATCACGATATTCAAACCCACCTGCACACAAATTACTCATGGTGTCAGCACCGAGTACTTCACCTTCAACCAGTTGAATTATCCTTCCCCGAAAACGGCCCCTGCCGAGTTTCCCGACATTGCTGTTTTAAGTTGGGAAGGCATTGGCATGGTGAACGCCTGGTATAGCAAAACAAGCTTCCCGATCAATTCCGGCTACCGCGATCCGGTGCAGAATAAAGACGCCTTGGGGGTAGCAAACAGCAGACATCAGCTTGGTTATGCTTTTGACGCAGGCACAAGAGACTATAATTGGCAGACTCTTAGAAATTCCATAGTCAATCTTTACGGTACTAAGGTCTGGATAGAACCGATTGACGGCCCTTGCGGTACTGCCTGTGTCCATGCCGATACGCGAAAAACCGACAAAAACAGTAACACTAATACCTATATCTATCCGTAAAGCAAAGGGAAACGAACATGAGATTTCATACCATTTTTTATATCATCGCCTCCTTGCCGTTGGCGGCGCAAACCCCCACGATGGATCGGGAGGCTTTACGGGCGCGTCTGCAAAAGGACTTCCTCCAATTTGAATCCCCTGATTGGCGACAGCGTGTGGACGCCTTCTATGACGCAGGGTTTGCCACCTCTCCCCCGCCTTGCCGCACAGATAACTGCTTCCTCGATAATCTCGACAGCGCCGTCAAGTTCGGAGCTGTCACGAAAGAGGAAATGACGCTGCATTTGATTTCGCTGCTCAGTAAAGAAGCGCCTTTGTGGAATCACCCGAAGCCGTCCGAGGAGTACAACTACGATTATGTGGGCGATCTCGTGATGGCGGTCGAACACATGCGGGATAAACGGGCGCTGGCTCCCTTCATGATAATGCTCGCCGGGGGAGCGTCGGTAGACGTATCGGGATACGGGGATGAAGCACTCGCGCAAGTGGCGGACTTGTATCGAAAATCGGGAACTGATCCGAGCCTCCATGATGGTCACATGTCCGCCATCGTTACTCTTACAGTCATGGCGGAACCGAAAAATTTGGAAAAATTCTCTGATCCCGCCGCCAGCCGCGCCGTGATTAAAACACTGCTGCTGGCCGGAGTGTCGGACCGGGATCAATGGGTACGCATGTCTGCGATTAAGGGTCTTGTGAATTTGGGCGACCAAGACGTAATCCCCCTCCTTCAGAAGATTGCCGATACCGATCCATACTCCGATACCCATCCGGATTTAGGATTCCG
>CAXTWT010000032.1:0-23366 GCA_964247955.1 uncultured Bryobacteraceae bacterium | reverse complement strand
GAATCCTGCGGGGATGGTCAGCGTACTTCAACTATGGGTCGCGCAAAACGGCTTATCGAGCAATCGACAACTACGTTTATCAGGGCGTGCTCGACTTTCTAAAGCGCCGGAGTCAGGTACGATCGCGCGGCACCCGCCGCTTTTCTTATAAAGCGGTATACGGCGAACTTGGCGTGCTACGCCTTCGTCGCATTCATCTCCCGTGAGCTTGCTGTGAAATCAGTCCGAAAGCCGGATGCCGCAAATCGGCACGTCCGGTTTGATGAGCGGGATGGGGAACAGGGCAGCTTCGGTCAGTACCTGCGCCCGTCCTCGACTCTACTCGGTTGATCCTCAATACCCCATACCGTTGTGTCGCACTCGCGACATGAGAACTCACGCTACCTTAAGTATTTCTACCAGCTATGGTGCTTCAGCGATCCATCATCACAAATTTTGAAGAACCTAACCAAACCGTCGGCCCTACGTATCGGAATGCCAATGAATCTGGCCTCCCTGAGCGTACGAACAAACTCAACTCTTGCGAGACCATTTGTTGCGAGTATGTCAAGACGGTATCGATAACCATATTCTAACGCAAGTAAATTAAGGCGGGTTGCCAGAATAAGCTCCTGACGCTCAATTGGCTCCCAGGAACACACGTGATTGTCATAGCTTACTGTTAGTGACATGCCGAATGCGCTCACGTTCTCACATGGTAAATATACGGAATATGGATCTGTAGCGGATTGCTCTTTTAAGCTGAAACTTTAGGCGCGTAGACCCATTAACAGCAGAAGAAACATTAAGTGACGGTGAAGGCAACACCACAACACTTGCCATTTGTTAACTGCATTTAGCATCACTTCGAGAATTCTTAGTGAGGCGCACGATCTGCTTTGTCCATTATAAATGGTAATTGCAGAAACTGCTCTTTTTATTGCCTTCTTAGCATTTCCAGGTAGCGCATTTAATTAATCAATAAAATTAAATATCTAAATTTAGATGTACTTTTCCTGATCCGGTAGACTTCTATAGTTATAGGCACAATTAGCGTGAAGCGCGGAAGCAGTAAAGGAGGAGTTATGAAGCGTTGGACGTGGTTGAGTTTGTCTTTGCTACTTGCTTTCTGGACGATTCCGGTTCAGGCAGCCGGGAGATTTATCGTTCGCGTAAGTGGTGGATCTGCTGCTATTCAGGCAGTCTGTTCTTCGATAGGCTGTAATGTTGTAGAAGGGATTGACGGATCGCTCAGTCAAGTCTTTCTTGTGACCACGCCGGATTTCCTTGATCCCAGCGTTGCTCTTCAGACACTGAGCAGCGCTACTGGTGTATCAAACGTTGAACCCGACCTGTTGGCTCATACAGCAGATGCGGGCAACCAAATACCTCCGGCTCTTCAGGACAACACACCCACGCCTTATTATGGCTCCACAGTTCCCCACGGCTACATCAGTCAGCCAGCCGCTCAGAAAATTCGTCTTGCGGATGTGCGCGCTGCTTATCCGAACGCCACTGGCGCAGGTATTGTCGCAGTTATTGATACCGGCGTTGACCCGCAGCACCCCGCGCTGCAAGGCGTTCTACTTCCCGGCTATGACTTCACCCGTAATCAGAGCGGCGCTAATGAAACTTTGGATGTCCAATTGTCGAGTGCGCCAGTTGTGACCGGCGTTCAACCCCAGTGGGTAAGAGGCACCGGTTCTGGACTTCTTGATCAATCTACAGCAGCGGTAGTGGACCAGTCCACTGCTGCCGTTGTAGATGGCAATCCTCAGTACAGTGATTTCGGCCACGGCACCATGGTGGCCGGAATTATCCACTTGGTAGCGCCCACAGCAAAGATCTTGCCATTAAAGGTTTTCCACTCAGATGGAGCGGGTTATACATCGGATATTTTGCGGGGGATTTACCGGGCAGCGGAACTTCACGCCAATGTTCTTAATATGAGCTTTCATTTGGCGTCTTATTCCCAGGAAGTAGCCACTGCGCTCAATCTGGCTAGCCTCGGCGGTGCAATTTCTGTAGCAGCAGCGGGCAACGACGGAGCAAAAACCCTAGTATATCCCGCAGCATTAAACGTTGTGATGGGTATTGCCTCGACTACGGATGGTGATCAGCTATCGTCGTTCTCCAATTATGGCCCGCAACTTGTTTGGGTGGCTGTGCCGGGAGAGGGCATTGTCACCACTTATCCGTTTTCCACCTATGCGGCAGGCTGGGGCACCTCCTTCAGTACTCCGTTTGTATCCGGCGCCGCTGCGGTCATATTAAGCATAAATCCACTTTGCAATCAGCAGCAAGGCGCGCAGTCGACAGCGCATGCACAGCCAATTGACCCGAATGCCGGTCATGGGCGTCTTGATGTTTACCAGGCGATACAGGCTATCGGGGCACAATAACTCCACGCTTGTGGCCATTGCGCGACGGCGCTCCGTTCTTACTGGATTGCGCTCTCGCAGACGGGAGATAATAGGCCAACCCACGCTCACTCAAACCAGATATGCTACAACCTTTGCTGCAGGTTCAAGATCTTTCCCTTCAGTTTAGCTCGTCTTCTTCCGCAGCTGTTAAAGGGGTTAGCTTCTGTCTTGATCCGGGCGAGACAATTGGATTATTAGGCGCGTCAGGAGCGGGCAAAACAACTCTCGCTCGTGCTCTCCTCCGCCTCCTTCCTCCGGCTTGCCGAGTAATAGCCGGTTCCATTCAATTTCGCGGAACGGAGATCCTTCAAGCAAACGAACACGAGTTGCAGAAAATTCGTGGCGCCCAAATATCGTTTATTGGTCAAGAGCCTGAACTGGCGCTTAATCCTGTTGTTCCCGTGGGTGAGCAGGTAGCTGAGGTAATTTATGCACATTCTACACACAAACGCCGACTTTGCCGGGAAAAATCCCGCTCGGTTTTGGCAGCAGTTGGTCTCCCGGATTGCCACATCTACTCTGCTTATCCGCACCAATTGAGTGGAGGACAACGTCAGCGAGTTGTGATCGCGCAGGCCCTAGCCTGTAAACCCGCACTCTTAATTGCGGACGAGCCGACGAGCGCGCTGGATAACGTGATGCAGGCTGAAATTTTAGCTCTTCTGAAGCGACTAAAGGATCGCCTTCAACTCGCGCTCATCTTCATCACCCACAACCCAGCTCTTTTAAGTGGACTGGCAGATCGGGTTGCAGTAATGTACGCGGGCCGCATTGTAGAGGAAGGCACTTTTGAACAAATTTACTGGAGATCACGCCACTCTTTCACAAAAGAGCTGCTGAAAGCAATTCCTGCTTTGCAACCAGAAGCTTTGCCTATGTCAAGAAGTCAATCGTTGCCTCTGGTGGAGGTCCGCAATCTGAGCAAGTCCTATGTCCGGGGAGGATGGCGCTCGTCAACGAGGTCTCATGTAGCCGCACTGGAAGATATCCATCTAAAAATTTTTCCCCGTACCACGCTTGCTCTGGTAGGCAAATCTGGTTCCGGTAAATCCACTCTCGGCAGATGCCTGGCTGGACTGGAAGATCCAGATTCCGGCGAAATTTTATTCCAGGGCAAAAATATCCTGAAGCTGTCTCGGAAAGAACTGCTCCCTGTTCGCCGCCGAATTCAATTGATCTTCCAGCATTCTGCTACTGCTATGAATCCACTTCTCTCGGCTGCGGAGGTTGTAGGAGAGCCCCTACGAGTGCTGGCAGGAGTTCCCAAGAAAGAGCGACACGAGCTTGCTCTGGCCATGATGGAGCAAGTTGGAATTTCATCTCAGTGGGCAGACCGGCGACCGCTTGAATTCAGCGGGGGACAGCGGCAGCGGCTGGCTATTGCCCGTGCCTTGATCCTGAAACCGAACCTTCTGATTCTTGATGAAGCTTTAGCCGGACTTGATCTTTCGACTCAGGCGCAGATTGCGAATCTACTTAGGCAGTTACAGGCTTCATTTTCATTATCGTATCTGTTCATATCTCACGATCTTCGAATGGCGGCGCATCTGGCCAACACGATAGCCGTTATGCAGGATGGCAGAATCATGGAATCAAAGAGTGTAGCCGAGCTGTTTTCACATCCGCAGGAAGGAACCCGCGACCTGATCAGATCTATTCCCCAGGTCGGAGTACCTATAAGCACACTCGCGGATAGCAATGCGTAGTATACATTTCCTGTTTCGCCGGTTGCTACGGAGTTTGCTGCTGTTGGTTGGTGCTTCGGCGCTTTCATTTCTGCTTGCTAATCTTGCGCCGGGTGACTTCTTCGATGAGATGAGAGTAAACCCGGAGATCTCGCAAGACACTTTAGCGGCACTGCGTTCTCAGTATGGGCTTGACCGTCCATTGCCCGTACGATACCTGCAATGGGCTCGATCCATCATAAGAGGTCAGTGGGGGTTCTCGTTCGCATACAACAGCCCAGCCGGTCCGATCCTCCTATCAAGAAGCGGGAAAACGTTGCTGCTTACTGGAGCCGCAACTCTGTTGGCCTGGTTCATTGCTTTGCCTGTTGGAGGCTGGGCTGCTGCTCGACCTGGAGGCTCCATCGATTGGCTTACAAAGGGAATTGTAGCAGTTTTGCTCGCTATGCCTGAGTTGGTGCTTGCTATTTTATTGCTGAGTTTTGCTGTCCGCACTGGGTACTTCCCTGTAGGCGGCATGATGTCGCTCCAATCTTCTGAAAATGATGCATGGAGTGAAACGAAGGACATTGTCAGGCACGTTTTCCTCCCGAGTGTCTGCCTAGCGGCTGGGTTGCTGCCGTTACTGCTGTCACACGTGCGTGCAGCTATGGCCGAAGCTCTGGAATCACCATTCATCGCTGCTGCTCGTGGACATGGAATCCCATTCCGGCGCTTGTTGCTGCGGCATGCTCTCCCTCTCGCAGCGAATCCGCTGATTTCCTTGTTTGGCTTTTCTCTGGGAATGCTGATCAGCTCCTCCCTGCTGATTGAAACAGTTTTCGGCTGGCCGGGTCTTGGCCAATTAATGCTGGAAGCAATTCAGCAGCGCGATTTCTTTTTGGTGGTCGATACAGCAGTTCTGTCGACAGCATTTCTGATTGGAGGCAATCTCATCGCGGATGTGCTCCTATATGCCAGTGATCCTCGCATTAGGACTGCATAGTCGTGGCTTTGGGCAAAACTCCGCGACTGGCTATATTGACACTGGCCGCCTGTCATATATTAGTCCTCCTCGCAGGGTTTTTCGCTCCCTACAGTTTCGAAGCACAAAACCGTCTGCTCGCTTTTGCTCCTCCCACGCGTATTCACTTTGTGGATGTGCAGCACCGGTTCCACGTGCGTCCGTTTATTTACCGCTGGGTGCCGCGACGGAGCGGGTTTGCCGAGTACGAGGAGGATCACGAAGCTGCGTATCCGCTCTATCTCTTAGTTTCCGGCACGGAATACAAGGTGCTTGGGATTTTCAACTCGCGACGGCACCTGTTCGGGACTTCCGGACAGGCGCATATCTTTCTCTTGGGAACTGATGCGTATGGCCGCGATCTATGGTCGCGGCTTCTTTATGGAGGCAGAATTTCTTTGTTTGTAGGACTTCTGGCTGCAACGATTTCGGTCTTCCTGGGGCTTGTTTTCGGAAGCTTGGCGGGCTACTATGGGCGCTGGATTGATGAGATCATCATGCGCGTGGCGGAGGTTTTCCTGGCGATGCCTTGGCTTTACCTGCTTCTTGCTGTTCGCGCTCTCCTTCCCCTCCACATTGATCCGCGTGGAGCGTTATTCCTGTTGATCGGAGTGTTAGGCGTAATCGGCTGGGCTCGGCCAGCCCGCTTGATTCGTGGCATTGTACTTACCGCGAAAGAACGTGAATATGTGCTCTCCGCCAGAAGCTTCGGCGCAACGGACATTTATCTCCTACGCACCCATATTCTGCCGTTTGCTTCTGGGGTGGCGCTCAACCAAGCGGGTTTGTACATTCCTCAATACATTCTGACGGAAGTGACCCTATCCTTTTTTGGTTTAGGGGTAAGCGAACCCGTTCCCAGCTGGGGAAATATGCTGAACGATTTACAACATTTCCTCATATTGGAGTCGTATTGGTGGTTGTTTGCCCCCGCGATTGCTCTTATTGCTGTACTGCTGGCGTATCATAGGCTTTTCTCGTTTATTAAGGTAAATCATTTTACATGTTGATATCTTCAAACGGCAATTGAGCCTCTATTAAGAAGCTTAGGTCGAAATCAATTCCCATTTCAGCAGGAACATTATGCGTTTGATAGTTGAAATCGCGACCTGTTTTAGCATTTTATTGATTCCTTCTTGGTTGATTGTCAATGCATCAGGGTCTCTATCGGCGGCCCAATCTCAATCAGGCGTTTGTACCTATGTTAGTGGTGCCGAGGATCTTTTAGTTTTGAAAGGCGACGTTGGCCAATGCGGCGGCAGACTGGTGATCTCAAAGCGCTCAGAGCCGAAAACGCTTAATCCGTTAACTGCGATGGACGGAAACTCACGAGATGTCATTGGTCTGATGACAGCGGACCTGATTCACATCAACCGCGATACCCAACAGGCGGAAGCTGCTCTTGCAAAGTCATGGACCGTTTCCCCGGACCGTCGAAGGTATACCTTGCATCTGCGTCGTGGCATGCAGTTTTCTGATGGCCATCCGTTCGACGCCGACGACGTACTCTTTACATTTAGAAGCTATCTTGATGAAAGAACCCACTCCCCCCAACGAGACTTGCTGGTGATCTCCGGCAAGCCAATCTCCGTGGAGAAAATAGATGCTTACTCAGTCGCCTTCACGTTGGCGGAACCATATGCTGCCGCTGAACGAATTTTTGACGGCATCGCTATTCTGCCCCGGCATCTTCTCCAACCTAGTTACGAAGCAGGTAAGTTGGCAAACACATGGGGCTTGAACACTCCCGCCGCTCAAATCGCAGGCTTGGGGCCGTTTCGGCTGCGGGAATACGCTCCGGGACAACGCATCGTATTAGAGCGCAACCCGTACTACTGGAAAGTAGATGTGAAGCGACAGCGCCTTCCCTACCTGGATGGAATCGTTGCGGTGTTTGTCGGAAATGGCGATGCTGAAGCGCTGCGGTTCGAATCAGGGGAAACGGACATCATCAGCCGTTTGAGTGTGGAGAACTTTGCCGTTCTCGAGAAGGATCAACAACGGCGGAAATTCCGGCTCTACGATGTCGGCCCTGGGTTTGAGTATAGCTTTTTATTTTTTAATCTCAATAATTTTCAATCGGATGCTTTGCCGTTTCTGAGAGAGGAACAAACCTGGTTTCGGCAGGTTGCTTTTCGGCAGGCGATCTCAGCCGCCATAGACCGTGAAAGTATCATTCGCCTCGTGTACCGTGGACGGGCATATCCGCTTTCCGTTCAGGTCACACCAGGAAACAAGCAGTGGGCAAATCACAATATTCCTCCCCCGATTCACTCTCCACAACTGGCGCGCCAGCTGCTGCGGCAGGCCAATTTCTCGTGGGGGAGTGGCGGCTCCCTCCGAGACGCACAGGGCAGAGATGTTAAATTCTCAATCCTAGTCAATGCGGAAAATGCCCAGCGGATGCAGATGGCCACCATCATTCAACAGGATCTGAAAGAGATTGGTATCGCGGCATCGGTAGTCTCCCTGGAGTCGCGCACCTCTCTGCATCACATATTCACCAGCTATGAATATGAGGCGGCCATTATGACGTTAGTCGATCCTGACTCAGATCCGAATCCGGAAATTAATACCTTAAGTTCCCATGGAAGTACTCACGTTTGGGATCTCAAGTCCAACAATCCGCCCTCATGGCAGAACGAGATCGACTCCCTCATGCGAAAACAGTTAGTCGCGTTGAATTTTACGGAGCGGAAACGCATCTTTGACAAGGTGCAGGATCTCCTCTGGGAAAACATGCCTGCTGTCTTCTTGACGAGTCCCAATATACTGGTTGGCGCAAAAGACCGGGTCGGAAATTTTCATCCTGTTATCCTCGGTGACTATACTCTTTGGAATGCGGAACAGCTTTTTATTCGCAAGGAGCAAAGTATAGTAGGGCATTCATGAGTGCGCCCGTCCAAAGGTTGGACGCATTTGGGGGTTCTCAAGAAGACGAGGTTCTGGTTCGGGAGTGCCTTAACGGCAATGACCAGGCATGGTCGGCGCTGATAGATAAGTACAAGAATCTTATCTTCTCTATTCCTGTTAAATACGGATTTTCGCCTGAGGATGCCAATGAGATTTTTCAGTCAGTATGCCTTACTCTGCTTCACGAGCTCTCGCAACTCCGGGAGCCGAAGGCTTTGGCGGCTTGGCTCATAAGAACAACAGCTCACCAGTGCAAGCGTTACAGGCGCGAGCAGAAGAGGTATGTGGAGGGCCAAATCGATGAGAACGTGAGCGCCGAAACAGATAAGTTGCCGGAGAATCTCTTGCAAGAACTCGAGCGCGAGCAGATTCTGCGGGGAGTAATGAGCGAACAGTCACCAGAGTGCAGACAGCTCATCAATCTCCTATTCTTCAAAGACCCACCTCTTCGTTACGATGATGCCGCGCAAGCTCTAGGGATGGCCAAGGGCTCGATTGGAGCCACTCGAATTCGCTGTCTGGAGAAATTGCGACGAGCCCTTGATAAGAAAGGATTCCGCTAATCATTCATGGAAGAACAAACACAAGAGCTTTGCCGCCAACTTGGTCGCCTCCAGGAAGAAAAGAACCGAAAAGTTTTCATCTCACAATTTCCTCAACTTCTTCAACCTCATACTGTGGAGCAACTTGCTGAAGCCGTTCGCACCGCCGTAAGGGTTGACGTGCCGGAGGCTTTGGCGCTTGCTGAAGCGGCGCTGGCAATTGCGAGAGAACTGAACAACGAGGAAGCGCTTGCTCTCGGTCTACGCGCCAAGGCGAATGCAATGTGGTTTATGGGCGACTGCAGATCTGCTGTCGATCTGTTTGAAAGGGCCGCGGTTCTCTTCGAGCAACTTGGCAAAATGGACGAGGTCGGGCGTACCCTCAGCAGTTCCATTCAGTCGCTTGCACTGTTAGGCGAATATGAGCAGGCATTCGCCGTGTCGCTGCGGGCCCGGGACATTTTTGCTGCCCTTGGCGAGAGTTGGCGCGTGGCTCGCCTCGAGATCAACGTGGCAAACATTTACCACCGACAGAATCGTTTTGCCGATGCTCTCGCGGCTTATGAACTGGCTTACCGCGAACTCCTTCCTCATAAAGACATGGAGGGCATTGGTGTTGCCCTCCACAACATGGCTGTGTGTTTGATTGCACTCGATAACTATCCGGAAGCATTAAAAGCGTACCGGCGCGTACGCGAGTTTTGTGAACGGCATGAAATGCCGCTTCTGATGGCGCAGGCCGATTACAACATTGCTTATCTCCATTACCTTCGCGGCGAGTATACAAAGGCACTGGACCTCCTCAACTCCGCGCGTGAAACGTGTCGTAAAAACGGGGATACCTATCACCTCAGCTTGTGCGACCTGGACCAGTCGGAAATATATCTTGAGCTGAGACTAATTGCTGAAGCCGCCGAGATGGCGCGCGCCAGTTTTGAGCATTTTCAGCAGCTAGGCATGGGGTATGAGTCGGTAAGATCACTCACAAATTTAGCCATTGCGGTGAACTCGCAAGGCGACTCAACCCGCGCGCTTGAGCTGTTTGCACAAGCGAAGGAAATTATACGCAGTGAGAACAACCAGGTTTGGGCCTATCTGATTGATCTATACCAAGCTCTCGTGTTAGCGGAACAGAACGACTTTTCCCAAGCCTGCAGCTTTTGTACAGCGGCTGCGGATTTCTTCTGCTCTGCCCATATACCCAGTAAACATGTCCTCTGCCTGTTGCTGTTGACCCAAATTTATCTTCGGACCGGCGAAATTGAGGAAGCTGCACGCCGATGTGAAGAAGCGTTACACGTTCTGGAAACCCTGGATGCGCCAACGCTGTTCTATCAGGCACAGTATCTGCAAGGCCAAGTCTACGAAGCGTTAAAGCAACCAGAGCAAGCTTACCGATCTTATAAGGGCGCTCGAGATGCTTTGGAAGCCCTACGAAGCAGCCTTCAGAAGGAGGAGCTAAAAATCGGTTTCATGCGCAACAGAATGGAGGTTTATGCTCGCATGATCCAGCTCTGTTTAGATCGCGATAGAGACGAGTTTTCGGCGGAAGAGGCATTCTCGCATGTTGAAGCAGCAAAGTCCCGCACTTTACGGGATTTGGTGATCGGGGGACCGCAATCAGGAAGGGAGGACTTAGAAGAAACTCAAACGGACCGGCAAGCTCGTGAACTAAAGAAAGAGCTGAACTGGTACTATCACCGGATCGAACGCGAGCAGCTTTCTCAGGCCGGGCTTTCAAAGGAACAAGCTCAAGCTCTCGTCTTTCAAGCCAAAGAGCGTGAACGTGAGCTTTTGCGTGTCCTGCTCGAAGCGCCGCCATCCGCAAGCGTAGGCGCGGCACTTCGGCATTCGAGCACCGCGACACTTACACAGATTCGCGCGGCGCTTGGCTCTCATGCAGCGCTCATCGAATACTTCGCCATTGAAAAAGAAGTCTATGCCGCGATCGTAACAGATAAAACTCTTAAATTCGTCCGCGTTGCGCTTTCTGCTGATATCGCGCACCACTCCCGGCTGCTTAGATTCCAGCTCTCAAAGTCTCACCTCAATCCTACCTACATGGAGCGGTTCAGGGAGACACTTTTGAAATCGGTTAACTTTCATCTGTGCGCTCTCTACGAAAATCTGATAGCTCCTATACAAGCTTTGCTCGAGAGACGAGACTTGGTTATTGTTCCTTATGGGCCGCTGCATGCTTTACCTTTTCACGCGCTGTTCGATGGACAGCATTATTTAATCGACCAATTCAGAATTTGCTACGCGCCAAGCGCAAGCATCTTCGCCCATGATCCTTTCCAGCCGAAAGTCTCAAGCGGGCCATCGCTGATTTTAGGAGTTGATGATCCCCGAACTCCATTTATTCGGGAAGAAGTCGAGGCAGTTGCGGCCGTGGTGCCCGAGCCGTATGTTCTCTTGGGACCAGAAGCAACTGAGCAGGCCCTTAGGCAGAAAGGATACCGCAGTCGGCTCATTCATATTGCGAGCCACGGCATTTTCCGGCAGGATAGCCCGATGTTTTCAGCAATCCGGCTGGCAGATTCTTACGTAAATTTGTATGACCTTTATCAAATGAATTTACCAGTCGAACTGCTCACTTTAAGCGGTTGCGTAACGGGAATGAATGTAGTGGAAGAAGGTGACGAACTGCTTGGACTGACCCGTGGGCTGCTTTATGCGGGAGCCCGCTCTTTGCTGCTCTCCTTATGGGACGTTGATGATCGGAGCACATCGGAGTTTATGAAAGAGTTTTATCTTCAACTACGGACACAACCCAGAAAAATCGATGCCCTGCAAGCAGCGATTATAAAGTTACGTAAGCGCTACCCTCACCCCTATCACTGGGCACCATTCAAATTTATTAGCAGAGCATCCAGTTTATAAGGAACGCCCGAAAAATATTTTAATTTTCTGTATTTCCTGCTGTGCGTGATGCCCTTAAGTGACGAGACACGGCGGAGACCGTTCTCCCACGCGCAGATAGGAGACAATGAGCCACTTCTCAGCGGACGAGTGGGTTGATTTCACCCGCGGGCTGCTGTCGCCCGCTAAAGCCATAGCTATGCAGGTTGCTCTCGATGGGGGTTGCAGCGAATGCAGTGTATCTTTACAGCTATGGCGCACCATCGTGAAATCATTATCTAGTGAGAGGGAACATCAGCCCTCCGGGACAGCCATCCAAGCCATCAAGGACGCATATATTCCCGAAAAGCCGTGGAAATGGATGATTTCCGTTGCACAATTGGCGCATTTGCTGTTCGACAGCTCGCGCACTCCAGCCTTGGCCGGAGTGCGATCTTCGACCCAATCCAGCCGCCAAATTATGGTTGAAGCCGAGCCATTTGTCATTGATCTGCAATTCGAATCTGACTCCGCTCGACAACGCATTTCACTGACAGGCCAAATCTTTAATTCCCGTAAATTACAAACAGCGATCGATGGCGCCGATGTCGTACTACTAAGTGTCGACAACCTAGTACGTAAGACCAAAACTAATGAGTTGGGCGAATTTTGTCTGGACTTTAGTCGCGAGGAAAATTTGCGGCTCTTTGTCAACATTCGTGGGAAACGTGCGATTGGAATTGTTCTACCTGACCTAGACAGCAGTGAAACAAAGGTAGGGAGGTGAAGGGAATGAATGCAAGTACTAAGCAAGTTGAAACAAAGCCATACGAGTATTCATTCGATATTACTCTTGAGGAAACTTTGAAGGCGTTGTACAAGCGTAGGTTAGAAATCAACAGAACTCTTCACTTTTTAGAAGCAGAAAAACGCGAAAAGGTGATCGCGCAAGCTGAGTTAGAATAAGAGTCGGAACAGCACTGCGCTGTTGATTGCACCACATCTAGCGAGTCTGCTGCTGAAGATCCCGGAACCACTTTACGAATCTTCACCGGCTATGCGTCATGACTGAAGATGTGGTATTCCGCTGGATTAGTTTACGATTTTCCTGACTCAGATCGTTGAAATCTGGTGAGTTGTTGTACTAATCACGAATGCCCTTGCCCTTTAGTGCATGGAATGGATGCAAGTGCTCTGGGGGCCGGGACCATCGCTGCTTTGGCATGTCCCAACCGCTTCCTTCGATGGCGTTCCGCTCGCAAGCTTTCTGTTGTTTCTCTGGGCTACGATTCAGGATATTCGGAGCGGACGATTGAAGGGACTTGTTGGTGGCCTTCTAGTTTTTGGGTTAGTTTTTAGTCTCCTCGGCCTTGTGCTGGCTGCCTCGGGAATTTAGCTGTTCAAACTAGTGGGTCATTTGCCACGAAAACTTCCATTGCGTGATGGTGGCCATCGCTGCACGCATGTACCCGAGCCTCCGAGTCGATCAACTGCCGCTCGCGGCAGCGCTGTCGCCGCAGCCGTCTTGTCTAAGCTTGACTTTATCCAAAAGAGTGGAAGGCAAACCGGAAGACTCGCTACGCTGAAGACGTTCTCGCCAAAGGACGTCGCATGCTTTCGTTACCTTCCGGTTTTGCCTCCGTTATTCTCGCCTTTGCTCCCTTGTTTCGCCACTCCGTTTGGCGGGCGGCTCGCCTCTTATTGATAGGCGCGATTTTAGCCCCCGGCAGGCGAACCGTCGCTTCCGTGCTGCGGATCGTGGGGCTCGGCAGCGAGCCGCCCTTCCAAAATTATCACCGCGTGCTGAATCGAGCCCACTGGAGCAGCCGCGCGGCCAGCCGCATTTTATTGCGCTTGCTCGTACAGACCTTTGCTCCGTCCGGCCCGCTGCCGGTCGGACTGGACGACACCATCGAGCGGCGCCGGGGCCGAAAGATCCAAGCGCGCGGCATTGATCGTGATCCGGTGCGCAGCTCCCATTCGCACTTTGTCAAAACCAGCGGTCTGCGCTGGTTAAGCCTCCTGCTGCTGGTCGGGATTCCTGGGGCGGGACGCGTCTGGGCGTTACCTTTCTTGACCGTGCCGGCTCCTTCAAAACGCTATCACCAGAAACGGCAACGTCGTCATAAGACACTGCCCGATTGGGGACGGCAGATGCTACTCCAGTTCCGGCGTCGGCTGCCGGAGCGCGCCCTGGTTCTCGTGGTCGATAGCGGCTACGCTGCCCTGGATTTTCTGGGAGGTCTCGCCAACCGCCAACGATCAAGCACCGGCATTACTCGCTTACGCCCGGATGCTCAGTTATATACACCGGCTCCTCCGCGCCGGAAAGGACAAATGGGCCGTCCGAGACGGAAAGGAGTGCGTTTGCCCAGTCTGCAACAGCGTGTCACCGATCGGAAAACACGGTGGCGGAGCATCACCGTTCCGCATTGGTACAGTGCTGGTCCCCGCACCGTCCAGGTGGCAACCGGCACCGCCGTTTGGTAGCGCGTCGGCTTACCGGTGGCGCCCCTCCGGCGGGTTTTGATTCGCGATCCGCAACAACAGTTCCGAACGCAGGCGCTGCTGGGCATGGATCTGAGTGTGACTCCCGAGCAGATCGTGCCATGGTTTGTCTTGCGTTGGCAGTTGGAGACCACGTACGCCGAAGTGCGCGCTCATCTCGGGGTGGAAAGCCAGAGACAATGGAGCAACCTAGCGATCGCGCGAACCACGCCGTGTTTGTTGGCATTGTTTTCGCTTGTCACTCTGCTCGCCAGCGATCTGCACCAGGGGGCAAACTGCCACTCCGGCAGTCGGCTTGGTATCGCAAACCACAATTGACTTTCTCGGACACGATCGCAGCGGTGCGACAACAGTTGTGGACCAGCTCACTTTTTGCAGGGTCCCCCCAACAACAGGACGATATAGAAAGTTTTTTCCCATCGCTCCAACACTTGACGGAAGCGCTCTGCTATGCGGCTTGATGGATAAAGCCGAGCTAAAAGCGAGTTTGAAAAGGGTCATGATGCTGCCAGTCGGCGTGTCATCAAACGGATCATGGCGACATAGATCAGCGATTCCGTCGTCTGCGGCAACCGTTCGTAATCACATTTGAGCTGCCGATGACGGCAGAGCCAAGCAAAGGTGCGCTCCACTCGCCAGCGCCAGGGTAGAACCGAAAAGCCTTTCTGCCCTTTCGGCTTGCGCACAATCTCCAGTCGGACCTTGCCCCACTTTCGTAAGCCGCGGACCCAGGTTTCCAGCGGTCCCGCATAGGCGCCATCGGCCCAGATCAGACGCAAACGTCGGAACTGTTTCGTTAAAGAGCACAGCAGAGTCTTGGCTCCGTCCCGATCCTGCACATTCGCGGTGGTCACCGCGACCAATAAAAGCAAGCCCCGTGTATCGACCAAAATGTGGCGTTTGCGCCCGCTGATCTTCTTGCCCGCATCGTAGCCGCGTGGACCCCCTGCCTCACTGGTGCGCACCGATTGACTATCGAGAATCGCGGCGCTCGGCTTGGCATTGCGACCGGCCGCCTCCCGCACTCGTTCCGGCAGTGTTGCGAAGATTCTGGGTCAGGATTTTTACAATGGATTGGGTTCTACAGTCAATCCAAACAATTGGTGAATAAATCGGACCTGCGCCATGATATTCTCTTTTGACACGCGCCGGACTCGACCCTTGCGAATCATGTGCATGGCTTCGATGCCCTGGATGGTGCGCCAAGCCGTGCGGAACGAGCCATAACCCATGGCCAGTTTTGTTCTTCGTTTCAAAGTTCGGCGGTCTTGTTCCACGATGTTGTTTAAGAACTTGCATTGCCGCAAACGACAACGACGCGACAGGAATCCTTCGGCTTTCAATTCCCGGAATGCTGCCGGGTAAGCGGCATTCTTATCAACATTGATCACCCGTGGAGACAGATTGCTTGCGGTAGTCAGAGCTTTCTGGAAGAAGCGTTTGGCTGCTGCTTTGTCGCGTTTCGCGGTGAGCAGAAAATCAATGGTTTGTCCCGTGGAGTCGACCGCTCGATACAAATACCGGTCTTTTCCCTTTACTTTGATATACGTTTCATCGGTACGATAGGAACGGTTCGTGGGTTTGAGAAACGGTCGACAGCGTACGGCCAATTCCGGCCCATAGCGCTGGACCCAGCGAAAGACACTCGTGTGGTCGACAGGCCATCCTTGCTCGCGTAACATCTTCTCCAGTTGCCGATAGCTCAACGTGAAGGCCAGATACCAGCGCACGCATAAGAGAATGAGCTGACCTCGGTAATGCCGCCATTTGAATAGATCTTTCGTAGGTCGCGACATAGTCGATCAGCTTAGCAGGGCTGCTTTCTACGCCTCTACAATCTTTGCAACACAATCACACAAACTGCTTGACACTACCGGGGCCAAATGGTCGAGGGACTCGCTCATTTCCAAATCTCAAACGGAAAAGGGTCTACCGCTGTCTCTGCCTCATCCGGTGAAGGGGAGGGAAACACGGGAGCGGGCCGTCTTGCAGGGCGCGGCGCCGTTTGCTCCTGCGCTTGGCGGCGGCGATCAGGGCACGCTGCTGTTGGATGACGCGAAACAACGGCTCCTCGTCGATGGCCGGATCTCCCTGCTGGCGCAAAAGCTGGGCACCCTGCTGCAGCTCCCGCAAGGAGACGGGCGGATGCCGCAGATCCCGGCAGGGTACCTCGAGAGATGCGCCGTCCGGCTCGGCCAAGCAGAGGCGGGACAGATCGCGCGGGTCAAATTTGAGCACGTGTTTTCTGCCGTCGCCCCTGATTTTCGCTTCCAGCGCGCCGTTCCAGTAGACCACATTGAAAGGCCGAATCCCGTCACGCCCCATGGTCCTGCTAGCAAAGGGTAAGAAGTCCAGATAAAAACGGTACGGATCAACTGGGTAGCGCGGCGGCGTGAGCATGCGCCGCACCCTTCGGTCCAGGCTTCGAGCGGCGGGCAACCGAGCGCAGAATGCTTTCGCGCATGCTGCACACCGGGAATCTGCCAAGCCAGCCAAGTCTCCAGCTCCTGTATGGTCATGGCGGAGGGTTTTTCCGAATCGTAATCGCCGCGCTCGGCCACAGAACGGAAGGCGGCGCCGGGCAGAAGCTGCACTTCGCCCATCAGGGCGCCGATCAGACGCTCAAATATGTCCGCCAAAGTGAGGCCGCAGGGGAGGTCGATGCACGATCGTAACGCCATGCTGCTGACAGCCGCGCGCCCACGCATGGAATTCTTTGGCGTTGTCCAAATGTAAGGTTTGGGGCAGCCCCTGCACGAGTCAAGCGACGTCCGCCTGGAGGGCGGCCAAGTACGATTCCTTCGCTATTACGGCGTGCTGTAGCGCCATGGCGACAGACAAGGAAGACGGCGCACGCAAAGAAAGATAAAATCCGGGCGCCGTGCGCGTGGCCACGTCCACGGCTAAGGACGGTCGAGGGGCTTTCGTTCCCATGCCTCGACAATGATGACTTCGACCGCGACGTGTGGTCGATCTGCACCGGCTCCAGCGGATGATCGGCCTGCACGTTTCCCCGAATCGGGCTGAACTTGTCCGCAACCGCCCTCGCTCCCTGTCGAGCACGGACCAATTCTTGCGGAGGGGCCGCTTGCAGGCGGGCGCGGATAGTTTGATAAACCGGCTTGGGCACTCCCGCCTGAAAACAGTCCATCGCAATCGAGCGATGGAGGGCAGCCACAGACGGCCGCCGGGGATACAGCAAGAAGCCACGAATGGCTTCCTGGACGATTCTCTCCCGGGCGCGGCTTAACTGGGTGGAGCCGCGCTTCCGACCGCGTGTTTCCGGCAGCAGTGAGGAGGCTTCCCGATCCTGTTTGTAGTGAGCCAGCCACCGATAAACTGTGGGTCGGCTGAGTTGGAGGGACACGGCGGCCTTGTCGATCTGCTCAGTGGTATAGCTTTCCAGCTCCGCTAACGGCGCGAGGACTGCCGCCTTCCGGACCGCCGCGTCCCAGTCCTCATCCGGGACAGAATCGAGAGTAACAGGCCGTCGAGCCATAGAAGAGTTCGGAGCGAGTGTGAAAACGCTCTCACCATATAAGCACAATGATCAGAGTTAAGGAATAAATTGTACCCACGTGAGAACATACAAGTGGTTTGCTTACAAACACATAATTCACTTGGTCATTCTCAGAGTTTAAGAATTTTGGTAACCGGACTGTTCAGGTTTAAGCGGTTGAGCGCATTAAAAGCATCGCCGCGCAACTGTAGGTGTAAGCGCTCGGTCATCTTGAAAGTTTTGGCGAGCGAGAGATCGATTTCGAGGAAGCCGGGTCCCCGAAAAGTGTTGCGTCCCAGTGCTCCATCGATGCCGACAGCGGTCTGGCCTCAGATCCGAAGCGCTTCCGAGAGCGCGGAACAGCTTTCTTTTAATACGGAGTGGAAGGAGCGAAGACGCTGAAGATCCATTCGGAACGCGGGTCCAGAGATGCTGAGGGCAGCCAGAAGATCGCCTGTGGAACCGTAGATCGGACCCGCGATGCAGCGTCCATCCAATTCGTTCTCTTGGTTATCAATGGCTTACCCCTGATGCCGGGTGAGCTTCAACTCAGAAAGCAGCGCGGTTTGTGTGACGATGCTTTTGGGCGTGCAGCGCGATCATCCGCGCAACTGCACCAGATGGCGGATTTCTTTCTCTTCCATCCCGGAAAGAAGCATTTTGCCGAGCGCCGTCGTGTGCAGGTATCGCCGGTTACCGACCTTCGAGGTCATGCGAATCGACTGAGAACTTTCGACCGTGGCAATCACCACCACTTCGCCGCCATCCATCGTCCCGAGATTAACGGTTTCCCTGCATCTCTGACTCAGCCGGTCCATAATAGGCTGAGCAAGAGCGCGAAGGTTCTCTTCCAGGGACCTTTCGCGTTGCAGGCTGAAAAGTTTTTCGGACATCCGGTATGTGCTGTCCGTACGGCGGTCCACATATCCTCTCGTCTCCAGTGTGTTGAGGATACGATACACTGTCGGCTTCGGCATGCCTACCAGTCGCGCGACCAGCGCCAGACCGATACTCGATTCTGCCCGCTTCAGCGCTTCCAGAATATCGAGCGTTTTGTGAAGGACCCGGACTTGGGAGGTTTTCTCGAAAGCGGAATCCATGATTTCAGATTGTAAAACGCGGTCTCACGCGAAGGAAAGTTCCGTCCTTTAGGCGCAACTTGTTTTTGGGTGCTGCTCGGAAAGTGAGGGGATCAAGTTCTTATGAAGAGTCGAAGAGAGTGGATGAAGCAGATTGGGGCAGCCTCCGCCGGAGTGTTGCCTATGGCGCAGGATCTCGGGAGGGAAGCGGATGCGGCGATTGTGATCGATCCCACTCCTCTGTTTGAGATTTCTCCCTTCCTGTATATGCAGTTCATGGAGCCGCTCGGAACCACTGATAGTTCCGTGGAGGCTTCCTGGGACTACGATGAAGACGATTGGCGGGAAGACTTTGTGGCGGTCACGCGCGATCTGGCGCCGGGCATGATGCGGTTTGGCGGAAACTTCAGCCGATACTACAAATGGCGGGAAGGCGTGGGACCCGTTCGCAGCCGCCCCTCCATGCGCAACTATGATTGGGGCGGAAAAGAAACAAACCGGGTGGGGACGCATGAATTTGTCAGCTTCTGCCGACGAGTTCAGGCCGAGCCATTATATTGCGTAAACTTTGGGAGCGACGGCATTCCCTTCTTCGGGAAAACCCCGGAAGGCAACCGCAGCGGAACAGCGGAAGAGGCAGCCGAGTGGATCAGTTACGCGAACGATCCCGACAACCGCGAACGGCAGGCAAATGGTGTTCGCCAGCCGTACGGCATTAAATTTTGGCAGATCGGCAATGAGACTTCCTATGTCAAAGACGCCTTTTCCAAGGAGGAGTCGATCTCCCATACGATTCAGTTCGCGAAAGCCATGCGGGAGCGGGACTCTGCAATCCAATTGATTGGCTGGGGCGATAAGAAAAGGGGTAATCCGGAGCTGTGGGCGGTCGATCTGCTGCGGAAGGCGGGAGAGTATCTCAACTATGTCGCGATCCACATGATGGGCCAGAGTCCGACGCGCTCGGATACGGTGTTGAACGGCGCGCTCTACCAAAATGATCCCGAGCGTGCCTGGGGAGAACTGCGCGCGTTGTCGGATCGAGTAGAGAGCCGGATCACGGAGTTAAAAGAAGCGATTGCCTCACAAAAGTCGTCCGCCGGTATTGCCGTCACGGAGGGACATCTCAGTTTACGGCCTCACAACGTGAACCCGATTTTATCGGAGTGGCTGTCGGCGGTCTACCATGCCCGCTCCTTAAACATCTATCAGCGGCATGGAGATCGGGTGAAGATTGCAACAGCGGCTGATTTCAACGGCAGCCGGTGGTCGGTAATGGCCGTCCAGATTCCGGTCCCGCGAGGCAATAGTTATCCCATGCCGGTCGGTTCTATCATGCGTCTGTTCAAAAAATACAACGGGCAGCAGGCAGTTAAGGTTGCTTCCGCGCCGTCGAGTCTCGATATCGCGGCGGCACGCACGGTAAACAAAGTGTACCTGCATGTTCTGAACCTCCAATACAGCAGGGCGGTGGAGGTGTCCCTGCAAGTAGCCAGCAAGGAGATTAAAAGTGTGCGAGTCTTCGAGATAGCTCCCGAAAACCTCAGGCAAGCCGTCAATCAGGATCAACCTCACGTATTTGAACCGCAGGAGAAGATCGTTGCCGCCGGGAAACCGGCGAAGTGGCGTTTCCCGGCAGGCTCCGTCAGCGCGGTGGAGTTGGAGCTTGTATAAGCCGATTTCCTGAGCAGGTTAGTCCACGCAGACGACCGGACGTTGCGAGTTCGCTCTCGCATATAATGCAGTTACCTTGGGGCTGAGAGAAACGCCCCTTTATGAGCTGTATCGCATGCGTATCAAAAAAGTTTTCCTGTCCCTGTTCGCAGGAGTTGTGGTTCCGCTTTCCCTCCCTGCCCAAACCATGAATGCGCCCGACATCACCAAGGACCCAACGCTGTACGTGGTCCCCTACGCTCATCTGGATACCCAGTGGCGCTGGGAATTTCCACAATCCATCAGCGAATATCTGCTCAAAACGATGCGCGTCAATTTCGACTACATCGACAAGTACCCGCATTATGTTTTCAACTGGACCGGCGCGAACCGTTACCGGCTCATGGATGAGTATTTTCCAGACGATTACGCCAGGATGAAGCGGTACATTGCCGCAGGCCGCTGGTTTCCCGCTGGCTCGTCAGTGGAGGAAGGGGACGTCAATCTACCCAGTGCGGAAGGTATTATCCGTCAGGTTCTTTACGGCAATACTTACTTTCGTGACGAGTTCGGCAAGGCCAGCAGCGAGTACATGCTGCCTGACTGCTTCGGCTTTCCGGCCTCGTTGCCCAGCATTCTCGCTCATGCCGGGGTGAAAGGATTTTCCACGCAAAAGCTGAGCGCCGACTGGCAGCCTGCCCCCAAAGTCGGCGGTCCCAACTCGCCGGAAGATACGCCCGAAGGCATTCCGTTCAATGTCGGAATCTGGGTTGGTCCAGACGGCAAAACCGTCATTGCCGCATTGAACCCCGGCGGCTACGGCAGCAATGTGTATACCGATCTCAGCAAAAATCCCGGCCCCCCGCCTCCGCCCCCCACGCTGACGGACGAGGAGAAAGCTAGTCTCACACCACGGCAATTGCAATACATCCTGCGGCCGCGCGCGCTCGAGCAGGATTGGGTCAAGCGCATTGATTTGGACGGCCAAGTGACCGGCGTTTTCGCCGATTATCATTATGTCGGAACAGGCGACATCGGCGGCGCCACGCAGGAATCCACTGTCAAGCTGCTCGAAGCGATCATCAACAAAGGTGAAACGGTTCTACCGGCTCCGCCCCGCTTCGGGCGTCAAAGGCAGGGTGCTCCGCCTGAGCCGACTGGCCCTGTGGTAAAGGTCGGCGATGGTCCCGTACACGTCATGGAAGCAGCCGCTGATCAGATGTTCAACGACATCCAACCGGCCATGACGTCCCGCATGCCTCGATACCAGGGCGATCTCGAACTGATTAACCACTCTGCCGGTTCGCTCACCTCACAGGCGTACCACAAGCGCTGGGTCATTCAGAATGAACTTCTGGCCGATGCTGCCGAGAAAGCTTCGGTAGCGGCAAGCTGGATGGGCGGACGGTCCTACCCCCAGGAGCAACTGAATCGCGCCTGGACTCTCGAAATGGGCGGTCACTTCCATGACACCGCTGCCGGAACCGCTACTCCGCTCGCCTACCAATTTGCCTGGAACGACGATATTATTGCTCTCAACCAATTTGCCGATGTGTTGACGGATGCCAGCGGAGTGATTACCTCCGGCATGAACACACAAACGAAGGGCATCCCGGTCGCGGTTTACAATCCGTTAAACATCGCTCGCGAAGATCTGGTTGAAGCGACACTTTCCTTTCCGGGCGGCGCTCCCGGCGCTGTTCGGGTTTACGGCCCGGACGGAAAGGAGACACCCGCGCAAATCGAAGAAGGCAAGATCCTGTTTCTCGCCAAAGTTCCTTCGGTGGGCTATGCCGTTTATGACGTGCAACCCTCTTCGGGTTCGGCTTCCCCTCAAACTTCGAGCTTGAAGGTAACGGAATCCACTCTGGAAAACGCACGTTACCGCGTCAAGCTGGACGCCAATGGCGATGTCGCGAGCATCTTCGACAAAAGCCTGAATCGGGAACTGTTGTCTGCTCCCATCCGCTTGGCAATTTCGAACGACAACCCAAAGCAGTGGCCTGCCTGGAACATGGATTTCGATCAGGAGCAAGCGCCCCCGCGCTCCTTTGTCGGCGGTCCGACGAAAACCCGCATCAAGGAAAACGGTCCGGTTCGCGTCGCCATGGAAGTGACCCGGCAAAGCGAAGACTCTCAGTTCGTCCAAACGGTCAGCCTTTCTGCCGGGGATGCCGGTAATCGCGTGGAGTTCAGTAATGCGATTGACTGGAAAACATTGTCGGCCAATCTGAAAGCAACCTTCCCCTTCAGCGCTGCCAACGAAAACGCCACTTATAACTGGGATATCGGTGCCATCCAGCGTCCGACCGAACAGGAGCGCCAGTTTGAAGTGGCCTCACACCGCTGGATCGATCTCACCGATGGGAGCGGCTCGTTCGGCGCTACAATCCTGACCGACTGCAAAAACGGTTCAGACAAGACAGACCGCCATACGATCCGATTAACGCTGCTGCGTTCACCCGGTCTTCAACCCACGACAAATGGCCGACCCCAGGGGTATAGCGATCAGGCGAATCAAGATTGGGGCCACCACGAATTTGTTTTCGGTTTAGTTGGGCACGCCCGTGACTGGCGGCAGGCCGAAACTGATTGGCAGGCTTACCGGCTCAATGACCCGCTCGTGGCCTTCGAGACTCCGAAGCACAACGGCTCACTGGGAAAAAGTTTTTCGCTCCTCCGCCTGAGTAACTCGCGTGTTCGTGTGCTTGCGCTGAAGAAGGCCGAAAAGAGTGATGAAATCGTGCTCCGCATGGTGGAACTCGATGGTCGCCCGGCAGGGAATGTCAGGGTCTCGTTTGCCGGACCTGTGGCTAGTGCGCGTGAGATCAATGGTCAGGAACAGCCGCTAGGTTCGGCCACAGTAACGAACGGCGCGCTGGTCACTTCTTTTACCGCCTTCCAGCCGCGCACGTTTGCTTTACGCCTAGGTTCCGCTCCTGCCAAGCTGTCCGGTATGCGTTCGGCGCCTGTAACGCTGAACTACGATTTGGCGGTCGCGAGCAATGACGATACGAAAGTCGAAGGCGGCGGTTTCGACGGCAAAGGCAACGCCATGCCTGCCGAAATGCTGCCGACGGAACTCCGTTATCACGATGTCCGGTTCAACTTGGGTCCTGCGAAGACCGGAACTCCCAATGCTTTGATTGCCAAGGGACAAACCATCAACCTGCCCTCTGGTCGCTACGATCGTGTCTACATCCTCGCCGCTTCTGCGGATGGCGATCAGACCGCTGCTTTTGGA
>CAXTWT010000031.1:18178-23878 GCA_964247955.1 uncultured Bryobacteraceae bacterium | reverse complement strand
TCTGCTTCTGTAGCCTTGTAGGGCAAATTCCCCACGAAAAGCTTTGTCACTTAAAACTCTCCTAACTGTTGTTCGGAACGAAGGTTACCTGAGTTGGGCGCATTGAACGGGAAGTCACACCAAGCGGAAAACCGAAAACTCCAAACCGACCTTCTTATGGTCCCACAAACATAACATTTCTTGAAGAGTGAAGACACAAAGTATGAAGAAATACGGTAGATTTGTTCGGTTCCGCCTCCGATTTACCTGGGTGTAATTAATCCGCCCAGTTTGTCCCCTTCGCCGGCACTATGACGCGGGAACCGGGTGGAGTAGGCTTCGAGATACTTATAGCCGGACCCGGTGTTATAAATCACGACTTTGTCCTGCTGCTTCAAAAAGCCTGTTTGCAGCAAGCGTGCCGCTGCGGCCACGCAGGCCCCGCCTTCCGGCGCGGGGAAGATGCCTTCACTATCAGCCAGTTGCAAAGCAGAATCAAGCATCTCCTCATCCGTAACGGAAAGGGCGATGCCGCCGCTTTCACGTACCGCTTTCAGGACCAGAAAATCACCCAGCGCTTTCGGCACGCGCAAGCCGCTCGCTACGGTATGAGCATTTTGCCAGAACTCGCTTCCTTCGGTATTTCCTTCATAAGCGCGAGTGATCGGCGCGCAACCGGCGGCCTGCACCGCGATCATCTTCGGGCGTTTCTTGCCGATCCAGCCCAGTTCTTCCAATTCCGCAAACGCTTTCCACATGCCAATCAAGCCAACTCCGCCGCCGCAGGGGTAAAGAATGGCATCGGGCACTTGCCATTCCAACTGCTCGGCGACCTCGTAGCCCATGGTCTTTTTGCCTTCAATCCGATACGGCTCTTTCAGCGTGCTGACTTCAAACCAGCCTTCCTGTTTTTTGCGCTCCGCTACCATGCGGCCGCAATCACTAATCAGGCCGTCCACCAGAGTCACATGAGCGCCAAAGGCTTTACATTCAATGAAGTTCGCCTGCGGAACATCCTGCGGCATGAATATGTAAACTTCCAGACCGGCTTTGGCGGCGTAAGCAGCCAGCGCGCCAGCGGCATTACCCGCTGACGGAATCGCCAGCTTTCGGGCACCCAGTTTCTTCGCCATTGTCACGGCGCAGGAAAGCCCGCGCGCTTTAAAGGAATCGGTCGGGTTACGGCCCTCGTCTTTGATCCACAAGTTGGCAAACCCAAATTTTCGCTCCAACCGTCCTGCGCGGATGAGAGGGGTCCATCCTTCCTGAAGGCTGACAATGTCAGCTCCGTCTGCGGGAAGAACCGGAGCATACCGCCACATGCTCGGAACAGCGCGGCTCAGATCCATTTTCATCCATTGAGACCGGATCGCAGACAAGTCGTACTGGACCAGCAGCGGAGCGCCGGAATTGCTCAGGTTTATCAACTGATCCGGGCTGTACGACTCGCCGGAGCGGCTGCAGATCAAAGCGGAGGGTTTGCCCATGGGTTCTTCCTCATACTAGCTTTCGCTTGTTTCGAATGATTTGTGGCAGAATACAGGAAAGCCTAAAACACAAAGTAAGTAGTAAAATGCAACGCTGCTTTTGCTCTTTAATCCTGCTCTGCCTTCCTTTCGTCAGCTTCGCGAAAGAAACCGTGTATTTCAAGAACGGCTTTTCACTGGAAGCGGATTCCTGCAAGCAGCAGGGAGAAATCACAATTCTCAATACCGGAAGCGGGACGCTTGAGTTTTCAACGGACGAGATCAGCAAAATCGAGACATTCGTTGAGCCGGTCGTGGGTCAACTGCCCTCGCCTGCGGCAGCGTCTTTCATTGCGCCTGAGAACTTGTTGGTGAATGCGGCTGTGGCGCAGGGCGTGGATTCGGTTTTTATTCAAAGCGTGGCGAAAGTGGAATCGGGTTTGCGGCAAGAAGCCGTTTCGCGCAAAGGCGCTCTGGGTTTAATGCAGCTCATGCCGGCAACCGCAGCACGCATGAAGGTGAATGCTGCCCAAGCAGATGAAAACGCCTTAGGCGGCGCTAAATATCTACGGGAGTTGCTCCTGCAATACCACGGGGACTCTGTTTTAGCGCTGGCGGCCTACAATGCCGGTCCGGGTGCAGTGGCGAAATTTCATGGCGTTCCGCCCTACGCGGAGACCCAGCACTACATTGTTCTGGTGTTGAAAGAATATGCGCGGCAGCTTGCTAAGCAGAAATCCGCGTCACTTAAGCTCACGCAGGCTAAAAAGCCCAACGCCACAGATTGACACCCGCCGTATAGCCTGCGCCTACAGCAGCGAACAGGACCAGATCGCCTTTCTTTAACTTTCCTGCCGCAATGGCATCCTGCGTAGCAAGCGGAATGGTGGCAGCCGTTGTATTGCCGTATTTATCCAGGTTTATGATGACCCTTTCCGGGGGCAGGCCGAGGCGCTCTCCGGTTGCAGCGATGATGCGCTTGTTGGCCTGATGAGGAATCAGGAGCTTGACATCCGAAGCAGTGAGGTTATGCATTTGCAGGATCTTTTCGCAAAGGTCGGCCATTTTGCGGACAGCAAATTTAAAAACCTGTTGACCTTCCTGCTTTACGTAGTGCATACGTTCATTCACCGTTTCAACAGAAGCGGGAAGGCGGCTGCCGCCAGCCGGCATTTTCAAGAAAGGCGCTCCACTGCCGTCAATTTCGTTTAAATGCCCGACAAAACCCAGTTCATCCGTTTCTGAAGGTTCCAAAAGAAACGCGCCCGCGCCGTCACCGAAGAGAATGCAAGTTGCCCGATCCGTGTAATCCAGTATGCGCGACATGGTATCGGCTCCAATAACCAGAACCTTGCGGTGAGTTCCGCCGGCAATCAGGTGCGCCGCTACGGTAATTCCATAGACAAACCCGGAACAGGCAGCCACCAGATCGAATCCCCAGGCTCTTGAAGCGCCCAATTCGCTTTGCACCAGGCAAGCGGTGGAAGGAAACAGCATATCGGGCGTAACCGTGCAAACGATAATGGCGTCCAGCTCACGCGCGTCTATGGCGCACTGTTTCAATGTTTCCCGAGCAGCGGCAATCGCCATATCAGAGGTAGCAATAGTAGGGTCCGCAATATGGCGCTCCCGTATGCCGGTCCGCTCCACAATCCAAGTATCATTGGTCTCGACAATTTTCGAAAGATCGTCGTTTGTCAATATTCGTGGAGGAACGAAGCAGCCGAGGGCGCTAATCTTTGCTTTGGGCAAGAGTTTCCTTAATCTGCAAGCTTGTACATGGAGAAAAATCTATAGAAAGCAAGCCTGCATCACCATAGTACATTTGAAGAAAATGCAGGTTGAATCGGCTTTGCTTTTCGAAACCGTCGAGGAGATTTATGCGCGTATCTTTCGACTGCTGAAGCCGCGAACGGCTTTGCCGGACATATTGGTTCGGTTTCGAAAGTATGCTAACGCCAATAGCCGCGTGAGGCTAGCCGACGGGCGCTTATCCGTTGACATCAGCGATTTGTTAAAAGATGCGCCAGCGCCAATACAGGAAGCGTTAGCGATGATTCTACTATCGAAACTGTTTCGTCGGACTCCCGACAAGCTGGCTGTAGCACAGTACCGGCATTATTTGCATCGACCGGACACTCGGCAGATGCTGCATTCAGCCAAGCAGATACGCGGCAGAAAGAGAATTCTGCCTCCTGACGGCACCGTTTACGACCTTCGCAAGTTATTTGACGAGCTAAACTCTCACTACTTTAACGGATCAATACCGCCGCTGCGGATTGGCTGGAGCGTGAAAGGTTCTCGTACAACTCTCGGCCATTATGATCCGTCGCACCACATGATTGTACTCACAAAGCTGCTTGACTCAGAAGCAGCAACGGAGTTGGCGGTAAAGTATGTGCTGTTTCACGAAATGCTTCACCTAAAACACCCGACGGAGTATCGAACGCTCAGGCGGTGCGTTCATACTCGGGAGTTCAAAGAAGCCGAGAAGCAGTTTGAGGGTCTCCAAAAAGCCAAGCTTGAACTGCAACGTTTCGTTGAACTAGTTACTGAAAGGCGGTCCTAAGCTCGGCTATGCCGTTCAGTTCCGCGCTCATGTCTTCTAACCGAGCGATCATGCTCCGGGCAACCAGCGTACCAACACCGACACGGCAGCAAAGATAGCTGCATTCGCTTTGCATTACGGCTAAACTAAAACGAATCTTCAGCTTGAACAAACGAACGATCAGATCCGAGCGGTCTTCATTGCCACGCGCGATTAACACTCTGGCAACCGTGTGAAGACGGTTAAAATCCGAGATGAGACGGCTCAGATACTGACGAAAGATGAGCAAGCGTTCTCTGCGGAGCTTGCGGTAGAGTGACAAATCAAATCCAGGCTGCCGGGCCAGAAAGTGGAAATCCTCATCCGAAAGCAGCGCCTGCATCGGATGATAATCTGCCGCCGAAAAGCTTTCCAGCCACGCAGGTGTCACTTCATCGATCTCGCAACGCCGGAAGAGCCGAGCGAGAACCGGGGCGGCGGCAATCACGCCTATCCCGAGAATCACAAAGGGAACGAGAAAAATCACGGTCAACATTGGACTCGTATGTATAAGATACAAGAAATAGGCATGACACTTCAAGTCCAAAGTGTGATTTTTTGAATATGTTGCCCTACTTTCTGAATATTAATGGAATAGGCCATTCATTCATTGCCAAATGGACATCAAAATTCTCGAAACCTTATAAGAAATCTCCTAGATGCTGCATGGCAAACAGGCTCTAACGATGCGCTGATTTTACGAGCGCTTCATTGATAAGCTCTAGTCGGGCAATGAGTTGCTCCTGCTCTTTGGGGAGCCGTTGAATCGCGATGCGCGATGCAACGCTTTCTCCAGCAGATGAAAGATACATGCTCCAAAAACCGAAGCAAGCACCTGAAATAGCGCCGATTATTAAGCTCACAATACGCGCCATATCTTGAGCTTTCCGAAGCGTTTCATCAGGCTGAAGGCTTCGCAGGAGTAAAAGGATAGTCATAGCCGCAAAGTATGCAGTAAAGCCTATACTGAAAACTACTAAATTCCTGGGTATGGCAATTGGAAACCAGAGCAAAAAGACCATGATTCCTACTAGGCTCAGGAGCGACGCGCTAGCGACCACACGATCAAGAACCACCTCCACCATCCAGCATTGCACCAGAAATGGGCTCTGAACAAAGGAGGAAATTGAACTTTTAAAAAACGTAAATCCCGGACCTAAATACTCATACCAAGCGCTTACAAGCCCAATACTAAGTGCAGCCAAGAAAACCATGTACAGCACCCACTTGGATAAACGAAGTAGGCCAGGCAATTGGATCAAAATCCTTTCCAATAGAAAGTAAATGGTCAGCAGAGTGAACAACCAAACAACAGGCGTAATACTTAACCAAGCAAACCAATAAAAACGGTAGGAAATTACAGTGAGTGGCCGATAAAGAATCCATGTAGCGGATACGGAAAGATCTGCAATCAGAAATCCACAAAACCACCTGTAAATTCTATGTAAGCGAATGCTAAAGAGCCGTACTATGAGCAGCAACCCAAGAGCAAGATTGAAAAATTGTATGAAAAGCTCCCAATTCATTTCTGCTCTTGACCTGTACTTTGCATGTTAGACAAAGTTAAGGGTGTCGAGCAACTGAATTAAGTGTTTTACAGCCCAGCTAGAGTGTTATACTGCCTCCAGAATGCTATCGGATGCCGAAGTAATGAGAAGCGCGGCCAAG
>CAXTWT010000031.1:0-18078 GCA_964247955.1 uncultured Bryobacteraceae bacterium | reverse complement strand
CTGGGCGGATCATTCGTGGTTGTCGGTACCGGAAGAGGCGGGAATGTTGCGGCCAAGCTGGGCGGATCATTCGTGGTTGTCGGTACCGGAAGAGGCGGGAATGTTGCGGCCAGAACGGAACTGGATAAGCCAAGCAAAAGTACGAAAGTGGAAATTAATTTTTTCATAAGGTGTTGAATTTTCCTGAAATTGATCTTGATTTTCTGAAACTCTTGACCCCACAGTAGCCTTTAGGTAATCGCGGTGGCGAATTCAACACGATGTTTTCCGGCATCGGAACGTCTCGTAGTTCTAGGAGTACTTGCAGGACTATGTATTTGTTACTGGGCTAAGTAATAATTAGGAGTGGAATATTGAATGTCACGGCACAAAGTTAATCCGAAGAGCCGGGATATTTCTACTGAAGCGCCGGTTCGCGAACTTTCTCATATTGAGACCTTCTACGGGCAACTGGTGTATCTGGCGAATCTGCGCAATCCAGACAACGGCCGCTACGAGCATTATGGATCTGAAAGCACTCTGTCGAGTACTACCAACCAGGAGTTAGCTCGTTTGCATGAGGAGATCTTTCGCAAGTGGTTGACTATTAGTTTGGAGCGGAAAAAGGCTGACCTTGAAGTTTACATTGCCGGTATTGAGTTCACCGACCCCGCAGAGTTGATTGATACGTGGCTGCGACTCACGCCGTACAAGAATTTAGTTCCTGCTGCCATCCAAGGGCCTGAGCGTCGGAAGCATATCTCGGACTTTGAGGCTATCTTAGGCTTGCTTAAGAACGTGTATGGCGTCTCTTCGTTAGATCCAAGCGCATAGCAACTCCGACCACCTGTCCAATAATCTCCGCTTCGCCTGGATAGTTATAAATAAAGGGAGATTCCTGCGAGGCGGAGTGGGGCTGCACCAGCAGGAAACCTTTGCTGTAGCTGCACCAGCCGCACCGAAATCCCTCACGATGCTCTAAAAGATAGATAGGTCGTTCGTGTTCGTTACTCCATCCCCCTTGTACAATGCGCTTTTTTGTTTCATCCACCTGCACGAAAGAACCGGGCGGAAGAATAGGATGCATCGACCAATCCTCTGTGCCGATAAAAGCGTATCGATGCTGCCGCAGGTCCAACGAATTCAACAAGGCGATTGAAAGCTTTCCCCAGCGCCTGACGTACCGGCTGAAGTAGCTGGTGATTCGAAGATCAAGGCTGTCATCTAACTCCACCGGAAACTCTACAGAAATCCGTTCCGGCATACAAACATCAAAGGGACGCGTTTGTCCGTGAGCGAGACGAGTGGCATCGATAGGCAACTGCTCTAAGTCGACGCCGTACCAATGCAGCGCATTCGCAAAATCCAGGCCATAGATGGCACAGAGGGAGTACAGTTTGTGGATGGACGGAACTGTAGCCTTGTTCTCGATATCAGACAATCGGCTGAGACCAACAAAGAATTCATTGCTCCCGTATTGGTCGGCGATGCGCTGACTAGCCTTCTCAACATCCCGATAACGCAGCCGCAACCGCTCGCGAACGCTCCTCATTTTTCGCCCTGGGTCTTGCATATCTTTTCCGATGCCTTATCGCCTACTTTGCACTCTTCAGATAAGCTAGCACGCATTAATAGCTTTTTGTTCTGATTGCAGAACAAAACGGACATAACGATTTTACGAATTACTTGTCGGGAAGTGTCAAGAGATAACAATGCACAAAACTACTATCAAATTTTTAGAACCAGTATCAGAGCAGCACAGCGCCGCAAACCTGGTACACTCCTTTGGTTTAGATAGTTTTCATTGGCAAGGGGGATTAAGCAGCAGTGTCGGACAACTCTATTATTTCTGTTGCATTTCAAGGGGAGGTAGGAGCGTTTAGTTTCACTGCTGCCCGCAAATTTTTCCGCTCCGAAATTGAACCTCGACCGTTCGAACGCTTTAGGCAGGTATTTGAGGCTTTAGCAACGGGAACGGTCACGCATGCCGTCGTTCCCATTGAAAATACCTTATATGGCAGTATTCATGAGAATTACGATCATCTGGTGCAATACGGTCTAAAAATCAGCGGAGAAACCACGGTCCGAATTTCGCATCAATTAATTGCTCTTCCCGGGGTAGCTTTTGAGGATATTGGGCGAGTATTTTCCCACCCGGTGGCCCTGGACCAATGCAGGCATTTTTTCAGCGAGTTTCCACACATAGCGCCCGTGTCGTTTTACGATACGGCAGGAAGCGTGAAAATGCTTATTGAACAAAGATTCACCGATGCTGCTGCGATTGCCTCGGAAATCTCTGCCGAGATTTACGGCGGATCAATTCTCAAAAAAAATATAGAGGACAATTCAGGCAATTTCACTAGGTTTTTTCTGTTATCGAAACAAATACAATTAACCGATCAAATTCAAATAGTTGATTCCTGGAAAACCAGCCTTGTTTTTTCGATGCCTAATGTGCCGGGCGCACTTTTCAAAGCAATGGCATGCTTCGCTTTAAGAGATCTGAATTTAACAAAGATTGAATCAAGACCAATCCGCGATAAACCCTGGGAGTACTTGTTCTATCTGGATGTTTCCGGCTGCATTGAAAGTCCAAATGTTAATAAAGCTGTGCTCCACTTGCAAGAGCTGACAAGTTTCCTCCAAGTACTAGGGAGCTACTGCCCTACACCATAGACATATAACTTCGGCTTCTTTAGATGTCGTAATAAAGCGCGAACTCGTAAGGATGCGGACGAAGACGAACCGCTTCCGCTTCGTTTCTACGCTTATAAGAGACAAACGTCTCAAGAATTTCTTCAGAAAAAACATCGCCTTTAGTCAAAAAGGCGTGATCTTCTTCCAGGCAGGCTAATGCTTCATCCAGCGACGACGGCATCGATGAAACTTTTCTCATTTCTTCAGGAGAAAGGTCATAAATGTCTTTGTCAAGCGGCTCGCCGGGATCAATTTTGCTGATAATCCCATCAAGCCCTGCCATCATCATAGCAGCAAACGCCAGGTATGGATTCGAGGCCGGATCGGGAGGGCGAAATTCCACCCGTTTCGCTTTCGGGTTGTTCGAGTACATGGGAATGCGAATAGCAGCCGAACGGTTGCGGCGCGAGTAAGCCAGATTCACCGGAGCCTCATAGCCGGGAACCAGGCGTTTGTAGCTGTTGGTGGTGGGAGCGATGATGGCGGATAAAGCCCTGGCATGACGCAGCAGACCACCGATGTACCACAAGGCAATCTGGCTTAAACCGGCGTAGTAGTCTCCGGCAAATAGCGGCTTGCCGTCCCTCCATAAGCTTTGGTGCGTGTGCATGCCGCTGCCGTTGTCGCCAAAAATCGGCTTCGGCATAAAGGTCACGGATTTGCCGTACTGATAAGCCACATTCCGAACGATGTATTTGTACAGCATCATGTTGTCGGCGGATTTCACGAGCGTGTCGAATTTCTGGTCGATCTCGCATTGCCCGCCGGTAGCAACTTCATGGTGGTGGCATTCGATTTCCAGACCGCATTCCAGCATGGTGGCGACCATCTCGCTGCGCAAATCCTGATAATGGTCCGTGGGCGGAACGGGGAAGTAGCCCTCCTTATAGCGCGGCCGGTAGCCCAGGTTGTTTTCTTCCCGGCCTGAATTCCAACGCCCCTCTTCGGCATCGATGAAATAAAAGCCGCTGTGCTGGTTCTGATCGAACCGGACATTATCGAAAATGAAGAACTCGGCTTCCGCTCCGAAATAAGCCGTATCCGCTAAGCCGCTGTTTTTGAGATAAAGCTCGGCTTTTTTGGCAATCCAGCGCGGGTCACGGTCATAGTGTTGGCGTGTGATGGGATCAACGACATCGCCCAGCATCACAACAGTGCGGATCTCCGCGAAAGGGTCCATGAATGCGGTCGAGGGATCGGGAAGGATCAACATATCGCTTTCGTTGATCGCCGCCCAGCCGCGTATGCTCGATCCGTCGATGCCGAAGCCGTCTTCGAAAGCATCCTCAGTAAGCACCGAGATGGGGTATGAGATATGCTGGCTCAATCCAGGAATATCGGTAAAGCGCAGATCCACCTGCCGTGCGTCGTTTTTGCGGGCAAAATCAAGAGCTTCTTGTGGGGTCATCTGATTGTCCAAAACAGCGGATTTTTTTGCTTAAGGGGTCGGCTGCAGCACTGGGCAAGCTGTTAGAATAGCGCAGCGATCGGTCGTATGAAACCATGAAAACAGAAATGAATGCGAGGCTGAATTGCGAGTGTTAGGGAAAGAAACGGACGACGACGGCCAACTAGAACTATCCTTTGCGCCGGAACGCCGCATTTACGAAGTGAGCGAACTCAGTTCCGCAATCCAAAGCGTATTTGAAGAAGAGTTCAGCAATATCTGGGTGTCCGGCGAGATTTCCGGCTGCCGTGCGGCGGTGAGCGGACATTATTACTTTTCGCTGAAAGATTCGTCCAGCCAAGTCAAGTGCGCGTTGTTCAAAGGCGCTGCTAAGTATGCGAAATGTAAACCGCAGGATGGACTGGCGGTCATCGCGCGGGGGAACCTGGAGGTTTATGAAACGCGCGGCGAGTACCAACTGATTGTTGAGTCCCTGGAACCGCAGGGCGCAGGATCGCTGCAACTGGCGTTCGAGCAGCTAAAAAGCAGATTAGCGGCGGAAGGTTTGTTCGAAGCCTCTCGCAAGCGCCCGTTGCCGAGATTGCCGAGTCGCATCGGTTTAGTGACTTCTCCGAACGGCGCGGTTCTCCGGGATATTCTTCAGATTCTCCAGCGGCGCTTTGCCGGTCTGCACATCCGATTATTCCCGGCGCAGGTTCAGGGCGAGGGATCGGTTGAGCAGATTTGCAGCGGAATTTCGCATTTCAGCACGAGCGAATGGGCTCACGTCGTGATTGTGGCCAGGGGGGGCGGGTCGCTCGAAGATCTGTGGAGCTTTAATGAAGAGCGCGTCGCCAGAGCCATAGCGGCCTCGACGGTGCCGGTCATTTCGGCTATCGGACACGAAACGGACTTCACAATTGCTGACTTCGTTGCCGATCACCGTGCGCCGACTCCGTCCGCTGCGGCCGAGATCGTCATCTGTACGCGGGAAAGTCTGCTGGAGCAAATCGACGCATGCCGGGCAAAGATGAGTCAAGCCTTGCGTTACGGACTGGCTGTTGCTTCTCGTGACTTGTATCAACGGGCCGGCGAACGGGCAACTACCCTGATGGAACGGATTTTGGCCCGGCGCAGCCAACGGGTTGATGAAGCTGATGGGCAGTTACGAGACTTAGCGCAGGATAAGCTGGCAGTATCCCGTAAGCGCTATACAGAGCTTTCGAGAAGACTGCAGGACTGCAATCTACAGCTCCGCTTCGAGCGTAACCGCCATAAGCAGGAAACCCTGGAGGGACATCTGCTGAAAGCCTGGAACGCGAGAATCTGCAGTATTCAGCGAAGGGCTGAAGAGGCGCATGCTTATTTGATTCAACTTAGCCCCTTAGCCGTGCTCCGACGAGGTTACGCGATTGTGGAAAGCACAGAATGCCGAGTACTCCGATCAGCATGGGAAACGGAAGCGGGCGAACAGATAAAAGTCCGGCTCCATCAAGGTGAGCTTGAGGCCACTGTTTCGGGTGTTCGAAATGGTAATTCCGTGTGAACCTTATACTGGAATTTGGACGTATCCCCAACAAAACGCGCCGTCTGCCTCCTTAGCGGCGGCCTTGATTCCGCAACGTGCTTGGCGATTGCTCGCCGGGAGAACTACGAGTGTTACTGCCTGTCCTTTGACTACGGCCAGCGGCATCAGGTGGAGTTGGACGCAGCTCGCCGGATTGCAGAACGTTTGGGCGCAAAAGAGCATCAAGTGATTCGGTTCGATCTGCGGGCTTTTGGCGGATCGGCTTTGACGGGGAAGGAAGCAGTTCCGAAAAATCGCCGCGAGGAGGAGATAAGCAGCGGCATTCCGGTCACGTATGTGCCCGCCCGCAACACGATTTTTCTGTCGTTCGCTTTGGCGTATGCGGAAGTAAGAGGGGCGGCGGACATCTTTATTGGCGTGAACGCCCTTGACTACTCCGGCTATCCCGATTGCCGGCCCGAATTTATTCAGGCTTTTGAAACAATGGCGAATCTGGCAACCAAGGCCGGAGTGGAAGGTGTCACGACGGTTCGGATTCAAGCCCCGCTTCAGAAGCTGTCCAAAGCGGACATTGTCCGCAAGGCATTGGATCTGTGCCTGGACCTAAGCCTGACGCATAGCTGCTATGACCCGGACATTCACGGGTGCCCATGCGGAGGTTGCGACTCCTGCATTCTGCGCCGCAAAGGATTCGAAGAAGCGGGAGCAACTGATCCGGCATTGGCGCGGGTCTGAACACGGTAACGTGCAGTGAAAATCTCTGAAATCTTTTACTCCGTACAAGGCGAAGGATCGCTCCTCGGGGTACCGTCGGTTTTCGTCAGAACATCGGGCTGTAATTTGCGATGCAAGTGGTGCGATACTCCTTATACTTCCTGGCAGCCGGAAGGACGGGAGATGGCGGTGGCGGAGATCGTGAAAACTGTTGCGGGCTATCCGGCCCGGCATGCCGTCCTCACAGGCGGCGAGCCGATGATTGCGCCGGGAATCGCAGAGTTGACAAGGGCGCTGCATGAAAGTGGTTTGCACATCACGATAGAAACGGCAGGAACCGTTACCAGCCCAGTCGTTTGCGATCTGATGAGCATCAGCCCTAAGCTGCGAAGCTCTACTCCCCTCGATAGGGAAAACGGCAGATGGGCGGCACAGCATGAGCGGCTGCGCTATCAGCCTGAGGTGCTGTGCCATTTGATAAACAATTACGATCACCAATTAAAGTTCGTTGTTACTTCTCCCGAGGACCTTGGAGAAATCGGGCAAATGTGCCGGGATTTGCAAGTTCCGGCATCGCGGGTGATTCTGATGCCGGAAGGCGTCAAAGCGGAGGCGCTTGCCGGAAAGGCGCTCTGGATTGTAGACATTTGCAAGCAGGAAGGCTACCGCTACAGCCCGCGTCTGCACATCGATCTCTGGGGAGACCGGCGGGGAGTATAAGTTCAGCCGTGATATACCCCGCTTAGTGATCGCTCGTAGGCATTCCGTTAACGGGTGCTTTTGTGTACTTCTCGATCCAAGCCAGAATGTTCTCGTTCTTGGCCACGCGATGACTTGGATGGCTTCCGCGAATTCCGTGCGGCTCGTCCGGTATCTCCACCAGCACGGTCGGCACTTTGCGCGCCTTCAACGCAAAGTACAATTCTTCGCTTTGCGCAATGGGCGTCCGGTGATCGGCTTGTCCCGTGATGATCATGGTCGGCGTTGCAAAGTTTTTCGCAAAGAATACCGGCGAATGCTGAATATATTGTTCCGGGTTCTCCCAGGGCATCGACTTCATCCAGTTCGCCGCGTGCGAGTACCCGCCGTCCGCTGTTCCGACCTGCGTGAACCAGTTTGTGACCGGGTACTGTGATACGGCAGCGGCAAATCGGTCCGTATGTCCGACGATCCAAGCAGTAAGCAGCCCGCCGCCGCTGCCGCCGGTCACCGCCATCCGTTTCGGATCGATGTATCCTTTGGCAATCACCGCGTCGACGCCCGCCATCAAGTCCTTGAAGTCGTCTCCCGGATATTTGGTGTGAATCATTTCCCCAAACTCCTCGCCGTAGCCGGTTGATCCTCTTGGATTCACATACAGCACGACGAAGCCGCGACCTGCGTAGATTTGAAACTCCTCCTGAAACTCCACGCCGTACATGGCGTGCGGACCACCGTGAATTTCGAGCAACAACGGATACTTTCTTGCCGGATCGAAGTGGGGCGGTTTCACAATCCAGCCCTGAATGGGTTTTCCATCGAACGAGTCGTAAGAAATCTCTTCCACCGCGCCGATGTCGTGACTGGCGAGCAAGCTGTCGTTCGCTTGGGTTAAGCGCGTTACCTGTGTCGGCTTGTCCAGCGGGAAAGTCACTACATCCGAGGGTTCGCTCGGGCTTGATCTCACCACAGCCACCCGCCCGTTATCCGAAATGGAAAAATTGTCCGATCCCGCGTAGCTCGTCGCCAACCGCATCGAACCATTCGTGATCGACCGCCGGGAACCGTCCAGCCCCATGTAATACAGGTGGGCCGTACCTTTCTCTTCGACAATGACGTAAAGTCCTTTGCCGTCGCGCGACCATCGCGGCGCTCGTATATCTCGGTCGAGGTCCGTTGCCAGCCGCTTCGGATTCGACCCGTCCCGGTCCATTACGTACAAGTGCGTCACGCTGTAGCTTTGGAGATGAAAGTCGAAGCCCAGATAGGCAATATGCCTTCCGTCCGGCGACACCAGCGGCGATTGATCCGGTCCTTTGCGCGTCGTCAACTGTTTTGCCGGTCCTCCCGCCAGCGGCGCGGCAAAGATGTCGCCGCCTTCCAGCGAGTAGTCAGCATCCGGACCGACCGTTGCGCTGTAAAGTAATGCCTGTCCGTCCAGTGTCCAAGCTGGCTCGCCAGCGTGGTTTACCTCGTCGAAGGTAATTTGTCGCGGCACGCCCCCAACAGCCGACACGACAAAGATTTGCGTGAATCCGGGCTGCACGAGTCCCGCGCCGTCCGCCGACCAGCGCAGATGCGTGATGTAAATCGGCGGGTCAGCCCATTTCGCGCCGGCAGGTTTTTCCGGCATGTGAACCGTCCAGTCCGGCTTGGCGGGAACTCGCGCCGTGTAAGCGATCCACTTGCCGTCGGGCGACCACGCAATGTTGGAAGGCGCCTGCTCGCCATGGGTGAGCATCGTCTCCTGCCCGGTGTCCAGCCACCGCAAATAAACCTGCACTTTGCCGGAGCGATTTGAAAGATAAGCCAGTCGCTTTCCGTCCGGCGAAAGCCTCGGTGAGGTGTCCCGGTAGTTGCCTTCCGTGACCGGTCGCGTATCCGTGCCGTCCGTTGCGGCCATCCACAAATTACTGTAAAAGGTGTCGTTTACGGAATCAGCCCACTCCATCGCCGACACCACGAACTTCCCATCCGGACTGATTTGCGGGCTCGACGGAGTGCGCCATTCAAATATGCTGGATGGATCAAGCGGCTTCTTCTCCGTCGCCTGCACCAGACAAACACAGGCCGTAAGACATATCAGCCATTTCATATTCGCCTCCTGAAGGCATTCATCGTAGCACTCTTTCGCACTGTTCAATTATTCTGATTGACATTCTTCCGAGCAGTGCTATCATCCCAGAAAGCCGTGTTGCTTAATTAACTTTCCTTAGGGGTCCTTTGTGAACACGCGCCAATCTTGCCTCCTGTTGTCTTTACTCTTTCCCTTCGCGCTTCTTTTCTCCAGCTGTGTCGCCTATAGCCAATCAACAACCTCCGGTTCAGTTGTCGGCACCGTTACAGATCCGAGCGGCGCGGCAGTGCCCAACGGCAGCGTGCAACTTCTGAATGCTGAAACGAATGCGACCACAACCCAGGCAACCAACTCTTCCGGCGAGTTCACCTTCGGAAATGTAGTGCCCGGAACTTATAAAGTCACTGTCACTGCTGCCGGTTTTCGCACCAGCACGGTTCAAAGCCTGACCGTCGATGTCAATAAAAGCGTGACTGTGCCGGTTCAACTGGAAGTCGGCGGCACAAACGAAGTGGTCGAGGTAAGCGCAACGGTGACGAGCCAGTTGCAAACGCAAGATGCCCAGCTCGGCAATGTTGTTTCAACCAACGATATCCTGCGGCTGCCGACATTAGGGCGAAACGCCACGGAGTTGATGAACCTTCAGCCCGGCGTGGTAGCGGGCGGTAACGGGCTGCAGATGCGGGTCAGCGGCGCTATCGACGATCAAAATACCGTAACGCTGGACGGGATCGACATCACGCAAAATCTGGTTGCGACAGGAACCTCCATTCCGACCCCTGCGGACAGCGTGGAAGAGTTTCGCGAAACCGTCGCCAATCCAAGCGCATCTTTGACGCGCGGATCGGGAGCGCAGGTGACGCTCGTGGGCCGTCGCGGCGGCAACAACTTTCATGGCGCGCTCTATGAGTATCTGCAGAACACGGACTTGAACTCGAACACGTGGGACAACAACCGGGCAGGCAAGGGCAAGGCGGTCATTCATGACAATCGGTATGGCGGGCGTTTGGGCGGGCCTATCCAGAAGGACAAGACGTTTTTCTTTGCCAATTATGAGGCGAGGCGCTTCAACAGCGTGTTTCAAACCACCAGAACCGTACCGACCGCAACCTTGCGGCAGGGAATCATACAATTCCAGGGTCCCAACGGAGTGGAGCAGTTTAACCTCAATAACGCGGCGGTGTGCGGCTCGGGCGGAAACTCGCTGTGCGATCCTCGCGGCCTGGGCCTCAATGCTTCAGTCGTCCAGCAGTGGGCGAAGATGCCGCTGCCGAACTTGAGTGGAATCGGGGATGGCCTGAACACCATTTTTTATTTTGTTAAGGTTCCGACAGAGATCAACACCGATTACGGCGTGATCCGGCTGGATCACATGTTCAGTGATAAGCTGACGCTCAATACCAGCTTTACTTATTACCGCATCGATCAAGCCGGAACCGGCGACCTTTCCATCCTGAACGGAGCAGCCAGTTCCGTCCTCACAAATCCCGGACGAGCCATGGTGCCGACTGCCCAGCTCACCTGGCAGATCTCACCGACATGGCTGAACGTAGCTCGTTTCGGCTGGGTGCGCGACACCAGTCAGAGCAACGCGACGTCTCCCACCCAAGTCGCCGGAATCCTGAATACTCCCGGATCGCAGACCTCCGCCGGACCTGTCGCCCTGCTCGTCGGCAGCGGCGTGAGCAGCTTTATCGATTCACCGATTGACATGGACACGCAGCGCGCCCGTTTTCAAGGGCAATGGCAACAGGACTGGCAATGGGTCGACGACGTAACGAAGATCTGGGGCAAGCACCAGATTCAGTTTGGCGGCCAACTGAATAAACTTCCCTTCACCCACGCCCGCGCCGATAAGGTGTTCGGGTCCGTTACGTCCCTGGTTGCCCAGATTGACGGCGACCAGACGTATCTGACAATACCCGCTACCGACCGGCCGCTGACATGCACCTCCTCCGTGACGGCCAACTGTATTCCCTCAAGCCAGCTCACAAACTGGGATCGTTATTATGCCTCGATGCTGGGACTGGTCGATAACGTGGGCGTGCTTGCGGTTCGAAACTCGAATTTACAGCCGCAACCGCTCGGCACGCTGCTGCGCGATGAAACCAACCAGTGGGCGACCTATTTCTACCTCCAGGATTCCTGGCGCATCAGGCAAGATCTGACATTGAGTTTCGGTCTTTCCTACGGCTGGCAAACTGCGCCGACCGAAAAAAATAACTTGCAAACCGTCATGATCGATGCCGGTACGGGTACGCCGATCACCGGCGCGTTCCTGCAACAGAAGCAGGCTGCCGCTTTACAGGGGCAGGTTTATAATCCGACTTTCGGTTTTGCGACGGTAGGCGCTTCGCACCTTCCGGTGTACAACGTCGATTACGGCAATGTTGCGCCCCGGGTGTCGCTGGCCTGGAATCCGTCGGCCAGGAGCGGATTGTTTAAATTTCTTGGAGATAAGAAGTCGGTGATTCGCGGAGGATTCGGAATGGTCTATGACCGCTCCAACACCGTGCAAAGCGTGGAAATCCCGATGCTTGGCATCGGCTTCGATCAGAACATTCTGGTTCCTGCTCCGCTGTGCAACGCTACGAGCGCGGGCGGCGTCGGTTGCAATCCCGCAGCCGGTAATTCCAATCCGGGGCTTTCCAGTTTCCGGGTAGGCGTCGACGGCACGCTTCCGCTTCCCACCGCCAGCGCGGTCACGTCACCTGTTATTCCAGGTGTCGGCGCTGAAACGATTTCCTTTCAAGTTGATCCGAACGCCAAAACAGGACGCAGCTACAACGTAGACTTCAGCTTCCAACGCGAGCTTCCCGGCGGCATCATTCTTGAAGCAGCTTATGTGGGCCGCTTCGCGCGCAATCTGCCGCAAGCCGTCAATGTGAATTCGGCGCCGTACATGTTTGTGGACAAAGCGTCCGGCCAATCCTTTGCCCAAGCCTATGATGCCGTCGCGAATGCTCTGCGCACAGGACAGTCCGCGCCTGTTCAGCCGTGGTTTGAGAATCAATTTCCCGGATTAGCCGCCGGTCAGGGTGCTGCCAGTGCAACTTCGTACATCGTCTCAAAAAACTCCGCTTTCTTCACGCAAGGTAACGTCGGCAATTTGTTTCTCAACCTGGACAGTTACCGGCAGCACTTTCTCGGTTTGCAGGCATACGACAGCGACCAGGCTCAAGTTGAGTTTTTGCGGACCTACATTGGGTACTCCAATTACAATGCCGGCGTGCTTACGCTGACCAAGCGCTTGTCGCATGGCCTTACCGTCACCGGCAATTACACTCTTTCGAAAGCGCTGGACCCTGGCCTCTCGAACCAAAACAATGCCGGATTCTACTCGAACAGCTTCAATCCCAGCGTGCAATACGGGCCTTCCAGCTATGATCGCCGCCATGTCGTCAACGCCATCTATCAATACGACATTCCCGCCGGGAAGGGCCATTTCGCACACGGCGGGTCGATCATTGACCAAATTATTGGCGGTTGGTACACGTCAGGGATTTTCTCCGCCTGGAGCGGCTTGCCGACAAAGGTTGTCGAAGGCACCCAAGTTTGGGGTGGAGGAACATCGATTATCGGCGGCACCGATTACATGATCCCTACTGGCGGTCTCCCGTCGACCGGGCTCAACCGTGGTATTTCGTCCTCCACTTGCAGTAATGCTCTATACAACGGGGCAGTGGCAACCTCCGTGTCCGGCGTCGGTCAGGACTTATTCGCGAATCCGGGGGCGGCCTACTGCGGCTTTGGATATATTCAACTTTCCTCTTCCGGGCGCACAGGCAGCGCCAATCCCATGTACGGCCTTGGGTTCTGGAACATGGACATGCGCTTCGGTAAAAACACCAATATTACGGAACGCTTCAAACTCGGGTTCTCGGCGGATTTCTTCAATGTCTTCAACCACGAGAATTTTGCCACCCCGACGCTCAATTTCAGCAGCCCGACGACCTTCGGCGTGATTACCAGCACGTATACGCCACCCAATCGAACCAACAGCGCACGATGGATCGAGTTGGGCCTGCGGCTGGATTTTTAAAACGGATGGTAACCCTTGTAGCTCGTCGCCGTGTCGGTACACTGAAGGTTGAGGCAGAGCCATTCCAAGATTCGTATCGGCGCAGTCAGCTATCTGAATACGCTTCCATTGGTCTGGGGCATGTTGCACGGCGAGGAGCAGGACGCCGTGGATCTCCGGTTTTCTATTCCTTCTGTTTGTGCGGAACAGCTTGAAGAAGACGGGATCGAGGCGGGGCTGGTGCCGGTTGCCGAGATCGCCCGCCAACAATTGCAGATCGTTTCCGATGTGGGGATTGCCTGCTACGGCGCGGTACGAAGCATTCTGCTAATCTCCCGTGTTCCCTTCGGGCAGATTCGCATCCTGGCGGCGGATGAGAGTTCCCGAACTTCCGTGCAGCTTGCGAAGGTTATTTTGCGGGAACGGTACGGGGCCGAGCCGCAAATTCATCGACAAGCGCCGGAGTTGGAAGCAATGCTGAGGAGCGCGGATGCGGCGTTAATTATCGGCGATCCTGCCTTGCAGATTGAACCGACCAGCCTGCCGTATTTTTGGCTGGACCTCGGCTCTGAGTGGCTGGCGTTAACAAACCTTCCTATGGTTTTTGCGGCCTGGGCCGGGAAGCCGGGATTACCCGTGAGTACTCTGGCTGAACTGACAAGGCGGTCCTACGAGTTCGGCAAAGCTCACCTTCCTGAAATTATTGAGAAAGAATACAGTAAACGGAAGATCACCAAAGGGCTTGCCCAACACTATTTGATGGAGTTGATTCACTTTCCTTTGGGGCGAAGAGAACAGAACGGCTTGAAAGCCTTTCTTGAATTAGCACATCTGCGCCCCTCCCTTTGGCATCCGGATACGTTGAAAGGCGCGGCATGATTACTCGACAGCAGGCGACGGATCTATTTAACAGCGACGACTTAGTAGGCATTGGCATCGAAGCGGATGCCGTGCGCAAACGGCTCCACCCGGACGGAATCGTCAGCTATATCATTGACCGGAATATCAACTACACGAATTTCTGCACAGAATATTGCAGCTTCTGCGCGTTCTATCGAGCGCCCGGCAGCAAAGAGGGTTACGTGCTGCCGACGCAGGTGATCCTCAACAAAATTCAGGAAACGGTGGACCTCGGCGGTACCGGAATTCTCATGCAGGGCGGCCTGCACCCCGAGTTAAAGATCGAGTGGTACGAAGATCTGCTGCGAAGCATCAAGTCCCGCTTTGATATTTGGTGTCACTGTTTCTCCGCTCCCGAAATTGTCAACATTGCCGAACTCAGCGGCCTCACGCTGCGGGACACCATTGCCCGATTGCGCGACGCCGGCCTTGATTCAATTCCGGGCGGCGGAGCCGAGATTTTAGACGACTCTGTGCGGTATCGCATCAGCCGTTTGAAGTGTTCCACAAAAGAATGGATCGACGTTCATCGCACAGCGCATGCCCTGGGAATGCGAACAACCGCCACCATGATGTTCGGCACGGGAGAAACGATTGAACAGCGGATGAATCATCTGGAGATTGTCCGCAACATTCAGGAAGACACAGGCGGATTTACAGCCTTTATCCCGTGGTTTTTTCAGCGTGAACATACTTCGCTAGGAAGATTCGTGAAACAGGAAGCCACTGCGGTGGAATATCTGAAGATGCTGGCTTTATCGCGTGTTTATCTAGACAACGTTCTTAATATTCAAGCGTCGTGGGTAACTCCCGGTTTGAAGGTTTGTCAAATTGGCTTGCGCTTCGGCGGGAACGATGTGGGAAGCATCATGATCGAAGAAAATGTTGTTTCCGCAGCAGGTACGCACCATCAGGCAACGGAAGAACAACTGCGACGGCTGATTCGGGATGCAGGCTTTGTTCCAAAACAGCGGGATACGCTGTATCGAACTTACTACTTAAACTAAAAGGCAGAAAAAGAGCGCTCCGCTGTTGCCAGAGCGCTCTTGGGGAAAATAATTAAGCAGCTTCTTTTTTAGCAGGACGCGAAGCTTTGATCCTCTTCATGTCGACTGACTTGTTAGACCAGTCTTCTGCCTGTGCGACATCCGCCTTTGCTGCGTCCGGCGAGTTTTCGAGGTCAGCCTTTTCACGCAAAAGCAGATTGATGTAGGTCATGGCGTCCTCGTTTTCCTTATCGAGTTCCAGACACTTCTTCACGTTCTCAATGCCTTCATCAACCATGGCCGAGTACTTGGCCTGCAAGTCCTGCCGGACTTTCGGATCTCGAATAGGCCCTGGATCACTCGGGGTCATTTTCTTTTGGTTGATCTCATTCACACGAGCAGCCTGAATAGGCGGACGCGCCTGCAGCCAGTTAATGACGCCTAGATAATAGTAAGCTTCCGGCTCCTTCGGATTGGCCTCAATACGACGCTTGTTCCACTTCTTCGCTTCTTCCAGCGCCGCTGCTTTCTCTTCTTGCGAGCCAGCCGCTGCCGAGTTATAGGCCATAGAGGCCATAGAGGCCAAGGCTAAAGAATTATTCGGCTCTTTCTTCAGAATGTTTTGGAACTCCTGTTTAGCCATGTCATAGTTTTTCTTGTTGTCCGGCGCATCAACACCCGGAACCCACTGCGTCATGTACGAGGTGGCTAAATAAAGCTGGGCGTTTTCATTCGACGGATCAAGCTGAACGGCTTCCTGAAAATGCTTCACCGCATCTGCATATTTCAGATTCTTATAAGCCTGCACGCCCTTGTTCATGTGGTCGCGCGATTGGAGCTTTTCGCAACCCGTGGTGAACAGAATCAAGCCCGCGCCAAAGGCAAACGTCAACAGTTTTGACTTCTGCATTGCCCTTTCTCCTTTACTGGCCTTGCTCAATTTTTGGGGTCATAAGACCCACCTTATCCAAACCAGCACCTTTAGCGGCATCAATCGCCTGCGCCACATACCGGTAGTCAAGATCCGGGTCCCCTTTGACAAAAACCACCTTAGTGGCCCGTGTCTTGAAGATCTCCTCTAGTCTATTGGTCAGATCATTTTGAGTGGTCGGCTGGCCATTGATCTCCATGCTGTGGTCCTTTTTTACTTCCACCACCACATTGGGATCTTGGCTGGGGGGCGGCGGAGGCTGATTCGGCGGCGGAGGCTGCGGAACCAATGTATCGAGACCGGTTGGTGTATGAGGCGTAATCACCATGAAGATGATTAAAAGAACGAGCAAAACATCAATCAGGGGCGTGACGTTAATGTCCGCCTTGGCTCCTCCGGAGCCGCCAACTGCCATCGACATAGAAAGTACAAATCCTTTCGCGAAAAATTATAAGCCTAAACTTTTCTTATTGTCTTTTATTTCTTCCGTCAACAGGCCGACGGAATCCACCTGCGAAGTTCGCAAGTTATCGATTACATCTGTCACGCTGGCAAATCGGGCGCGCGCATCAGCTCTCACGTAAACCGTTTTATCAGTGCGGTTCTGTTGCAGATCCTTAACCCTTGAGGCTAACTGATCCAGCGGCGTTAACTTATTGCCGGGTGCCAGATAAATCTTTCCATCGCGAGTAATAGCCAGCAGAACGGCGTCTTCCTTATCAGCTTCCGTCATCTTGATGGGATTCTTAGTTTTTACCATGTCAACCGGTATTGTTTTGGACAACATCGGCGTAATCACCATGAAGATGATGAGCAAGACCAACATAACGTCCACCATGGGAGTAACGTTAATGTCAGATACAACGGGCGGTGCTTTCGCTAATTTCATTTCTTAACTCCTCAATTAGGCAAACATAGATTCCTTAGTTACGAAGCGGATCAGTTCGGGAGCAGCGCTACGAATGGCTGCTCCCATTTCCGATTCAACTAAGAATAACTATTTACTTAGCAGCGACTCTTGCCTGCGTGCGTTTCAGGAAGTAATCAATTAATTCCGAGCTGGAGTTGCCCATCTCAACATCAAAGGCTTCGATGCGGTTTGTGAAGTAGTTGAACATCCAAACCGCAGGAATCGCCACCAGCAGTCCCAAAGCGGTGGTAATCAGGGCTTCTGAAATACCGCCCGCAACTGCGCCGATACCCGTGGATTTCGAGGTAGCAATTGACTTGAACGCGTTCATAATGCCGATAACGGTTCCGAGCAAACCGACGAACGGGGCGCTCGATCCGATAGTAGCCAAGCTGCTGACGCCGCGCTTCAGTTCGGCATGCACAATGGCTTCAGCGCGTTCCAAGGCGCGACGGGACGCTTCAATATCTTCGCCCGGAATTTCAGAACTCATTTGATGAGCCTTAAATTCCTGCAAACCGGCAACAACCACTTTCGCCAGATGGCTCTTATTGAAACGGTCCGCAATTTTCACGGCCTCATCCAGCTTGCCTTCACGCAACGCGCCCGCCACTGCCGGAGCAAAGGCACGCGACTGCTTGCGGGCGGCGCTATAAGCGATCACGCGATCAATCATCACACCGATTGACCAAGCCGACATGATGAAGAGAATCACCACGATGGCTCTGTCAATCCAACTCATGTTGCCCCAAACCGTACGCGGATCGAAGCTAATTCCGCCTTCTTCCTGGAATAACCAGAAGGCCCATACTTGAAGCTGTAAAATCATGCTTATCTCCTTAAGTTGAATCGAAACACAAACTGCTAATAATTCTGACTACTGGCTCAACGTGAAATTAACGATAATGCTGGTAACCACTTCCACTGGTGAACCGTTCAACAGGGTCGGCTTATATTTCCACTGCAACACTGCTTCTCGTGCGGCATTTACCAGCAACGGATGTCCACGAACCATCTGTAAATTCTCGATATTGCCTTCTTTACTAATAACGGCGGTAAACTCGACCGCACCCGAAACACGCGCTGATTTAGCTAATGCAGGATAAGTCGGCTGAACGCGGCGAATCAGATTTGCTTCGGCCACTTGGCCGCCAACACGCACTGGACCTGATGGAGGCTTTGGCTTGGCCGGAGGAGGCGGAGGCGGCGGAGCAGCCGTGGGAGTACCGCCTAAAACACCGTTCAGAAC
>CAXTWT010000030.1:19987-24091 GCA_964247955.1 uncultured Bryobacteraceae bacterium | reverse complement strand
TGCGGATTCGGGAAATCAGCCGGAACCCAGACGGCGAAGTTCCGGGAGCGCCGGATGGCTTCCCAACAAGGGCCTTCCTGGTTCAAAGAAAAGTATTGATAGTTCAGCTTGACCGGAATCGCGTTCGGAGGCTGCGACAGATGGCGCATGGACAAGCCGGGAAGCGCGTTGCGAACTAGGTGTTCCAGGTGATTGGCGGAACAGGGCTTGATTAGTTGCGGCGCTTTGCCGATCAGGTCGCCTTCGGGCATTTCCGCATTCACGGCTAAATAGAACTTGGTGTTTTGCAGGTATTTATCTTCATCGATGGCTGTAGCGTACATCGAAGCGCTGGTATTGCGAAGCGCCAGGGACACGAAGTTGCTCGGGATCACCGTTTCGAGCAGATAGCGCAGTTTGTCATCCATATCAGCGATGCGCGCGCCCAGTTCCCGGTGGTCATACAGTGGCAAATCGCGCGGCAGGATCTTAGTCGAGAAAGTGGTCAGCGCACCGGCAAGCGAATTCATGGTATTAAATAAGTGTTCGGGATGCGCTCGCCGCAACTCGAATATATGGCGCAGAGGCGGCAGAAACGTATTGACCGTATAGAGCAGCCAAAAATTGGCGATATCCGAGGCGGTGAATTCAGCCAGCCCCAGGTTCTTCTGTCGCCGCATACCGGATAGCGATGCGCTTTTCGCGGTTAGTATTTCGAGAAGCCGCCGCAGAATCGACATCAGAAATTCGCTCGCTTCGATGTTCAGCAAAGGCGGGACGAAAGTCGGATCGAGTTGAATCAGCCCGCTATCGGTGCGGATCACGCGGGCTAGTTGGATGGCCGGGGTGCCCTCGCGAGCCTCGTTATCGACCAGCAGACGGAAGTTCTTGCGGGCGATCTGCACGGGACGCTCGACCTGAGAGGCGTTTTCATCGCGCAGCAGCGCGACTTCCGCGCGATACCGCGAATCAGCATTGGGGCTGACACCCGTAGTAACGTTGACATCGCCATAGCGCCATGCCGGTACCGCCAGGTGAACGTTGACTGTTTCATGGGTCGGGTCGAAGTAAGAGAGCAAGGATTTCGGCAGAGGCGCGGGATCGCTTTCGGGAATGTCGAAGGGCAGTCCGTCCGGGAGAATGCCGGACGCTTTATCGATGCCTAAATGGCCGCCCGCCAGCGCTTCCCGGTTCAACACCAGGGAGCGGAACCCCCAGGGAAAGTTGTTCAGCACGTCGATGCGGAACTGGAGAAGGTCTTCGTGGAAAATGTCCTGCGCCTGCAAATGCTGCGGCGAGAGAAACGTTCCTTTTGCCCATACAACCGGCTGTAGTCTTCTCATAGTCTGGCGTAATGCGTACTAGCATCTAGTGTGCCAGAAGTTCTTCGCCTACACTCAATATGAATGAGTGAGCAGACTTTCAACGAACCCCGGATCGCGCTGAATCGCATTTATACCCGACGAGGGGATTCAGGACAAACGCAGCTTGCCGGGGGCCAAGTGCTTTCAAAAGATGACCTGCGGATTGAAAGCTATGGAACCGTGGACGAATTAAACGCGTTTGTTGGAGCGGCCCGCGTCACGGCGGAAGAGATGGGAGCGCGGGAGAACCGCCTGCGTGAGTTTGCCGTCATTCTGAAGCGCGTCCAGCATGAATTGTTTAATCTTGGCTCCATTCTGGCGACGCTGCCGGAAGACGTACACCCGAAACAGGCGCGCATCACCCCAGCGGAGATCGAGCAACTGGAGCGGGAGATTGACCGCGCCAACGAAGAACTACAGCCGCTGCGGTCCTTTGTGTTGCCGGGCGGAAGCAGGCTGGATGCGGAACTGCATGTTTGCCGTACGGTTTGCCGCCGTGGCGAACGGTTGCTCGTGCGGCTCGGAGCCGGACAGCCGGTTCCTCCCGAAGCAATTCAGTATCTGAATCGGTTGAGCGATGCTTTTTTTGTCTGGAGCCGCTGGGCAAATCATATTTTAGGCGCTCCCGAAACTTTATGGGAGCCGAATCAGGCGGCAAGCGCGCAATCCAATGGTTGAGGGGTAGCGCTTGGCGGAAATACAATCTCAAACCGCTGTTTCGACAGGCGACGCTTGGAGCGCTTTGCTGGCCGGGTTTCTCGGCTGGACGCTCGATGCGTTTGACTTCTTTCTGGTTGTCTACTGCCTAACGTCTATTGGCGCGGAATTTAAGCAGTCCGACGCAGCCATGTCGTTTTCGATTCTGTTGACTTTGGCGTTCCGGCCTGTGGGCGCATTCATCTTTGGATTGATGGCTGACCGTTATGGGCGGCGCTTGCCTTTGATGATCGACTTGGTTTTTTACTCCATTGTTGAGGTCGCCACCGGATTTGCGCCGAATTTCACCAGCTTCTTGATCTTGCGGGCGCTTTTCGGAATCGGCATGGGCGGCGAGTGGGGCGTGGGGGCGTCGCTTGCCATGGAGAAAGTTCCCGCCAAATGGCGCGGCGTGCTTTCCGGGCTTCTGCAGCAAGGTTATGCGCTCGGTAATCTGCTGGCCGCTTTCTGCTTCTTTTTCTTGTTTGAACGTTGGGGCTGGCGGCCGCTGTTCTTTTTGGGCGGACTGCCTGCGCTGCTGGCGCTGTTTGTCCGGGTGCGCGTGAAAGAGTCTGAAGTCTGGCAAAAGTCGAAAGGGGAAAGCTGGAGCGGCATCGGAGGGAGCCTTCTCGGGCACTGGAAGCTGTTTCTTTATCTGGTTCTGCTCATGGCGGGCATGAACTTTGCTTCGCATGGGACGCAGGACATGTACCCCACGTTTCTCCAGCGTTTCTGGCACATGGACGCGCACAAGCGTTCCCTGATCTCTGCAATATCGATGATAGGGGCGATCTTTGGCGGTGTCGTGATCGGGTTGTTTTCGGACCGTATCGGCAGGCGTCGCGCCATGATCGTGGCTTTACTAGCGGCGATACTCGTCACGCCCTTGTGGGCCTATGCCCCCAACGTGGGTCTACTTATCACAGGAGCGTTTCTGATTCAATTCTTTGTGCAAGGCGCTTGGGGCGTCATTCCGGCGCACCTGAGCGAGCTTTCGCCGAATAACATTCGCGGCGTTTTGCCTGGGTTCTCTTATCAGTGCGGAGTACTGGTCGCCAGTTCCGTTCCCGCGCTGGAAGCCTTGTTTGCGGAACATATGAGCTATGCAACCGCTATGGCTTCCACGGGAGCGACCGTGTTTTTAGTGACCGCCGTCATTGCGGGTTTAGGGCACGAGAAAAAGGGCGTGGAGTTTGGGGCGGCTCCTTAGTAGCCCGTGTACAAACATAGTTTTAGAAAGCTATGAGTCTCTTCTGTCTAGTTCACGGTTCAACTCAAAACTCTACCTGCTGGGATCTCCTCATCCCGGAGCTTCAGCAACGCGGTCACGAAAGTGTTCGCGTAAATTTGCCGACGAGTGAGCCGGACGCCAGTGCCACTCGATACGCTGATGTGATCGCAGAAGCCATACCGCCAAGCCGTGATGATGTTTTTATTGTCGCTCACTCTGCAAGCGGTCTTTTCCTGCCGCTAGTGCCGGAAAGGCGCTCCGTACAACGGCTTGTATTTCTCGCCGCAGTCATTCCCCAAATTGGCAAAAGTCTTCTCGATCAAGCCGAAGAGGATCGGACGATGCTCAATCCTGAGTGGATTGGCAAAGAACCTACGAAAGACGAGCAAGTCGCTCGACAATTTCTTTTTCACGATTGCTCCCCGGAAATTACGGATTGGGCTCTACAAAGGATGAGCTTAATGTTTGCCCGTCAAGCAGTATTGGAGATCTGCCCATTAAAGAAGTGGCTGGCTGTTCCCTCCTCATACATTCTTTGTACTGAAGATCGTACCCTTCAGCCTGACTGGTCGCGTCGTGCCGCACGGGAGTGGCTTCGATCAGATCCAATTGAGTTGCCGGGAGGTCACTGTCCTTACGCTTCACGTCCCGGCAAACTGGCTGAAATCCTTGCCACGCTGGAGTGAAGTCAGATCTCAAGAAATTTGTCCATGACCACTTTGGCAGCATTCTTTACTACAGCACTTGTACATTAAGTTCCCATCTGCCACAAAGCAAAGTCTACTGCTTGGCGGAAATAAAGCCAGCGCAGACGCTTAGGGTCAGGCACTCCCA
>CAXTWT010000030.1:0-19887 GCA_964247955.1 uncultured Bryobacteraceae bacterium | reverse complement strand
GCTTGGCGGAAATAAAGCCAGCGCAGACGCTTAGGGTCAGGCACTCCCAAGTTAGGACGCGGGGAACCGTAGACCTGTATCTGGTGCTTCTCTAGCAGTCGTTTGATGCGGTAGATGTGATAGCCGTCGCTGACCACGATGCAGGTATGCAGGCTCATGCGGCCCATGATTTCGGCGGCAGCTTCCAGGCTCTGGGCCGTAGTGGTGCCTTCCGGTTCCACTAAGATCGCCTCCGAGGGCACGCTATGCTGCGTCAGATACGCGCGTCCGACTTCGCCTTCGGTGTAGACCGGATCGCCGCCTGCTCCGCCGGTTGTCAGGATATAAGGAGCCAGTCCGCGCAGGTAAAGCAACAGCGCGTGGTTGAGCCGCGCCCGCAACACAGGCGAAGGCCGCCCATTATATTCGGCAGCGCCGAGGACGATAATAATATCAGCGTGTTGGGCTTCGTCAACGTTCGATTGACGCTCGATTTGTTCGGCTACATAGAACAGGTAACCTGCAATCAGGATCACCCCCAAGAACAGCGATCCTGCAATGGCGCGCTTCATGCGGCTGCACTCAAAACGGTTAGATCGAATTAAACAGTCTAGTTTACGTTATTTGGAGAGGTTTCTATCGAGTTGAAGGAATTAGAAAGCGCACAAAATCCGCTTCTCAAGAGCATCCGGCGCGCAACGAGGATGGGCCAGATGACTGATAACGGCTTAATCGTAGCCGAAGGGCCGCATTTGTTGGAAGAAGCGCTCCTCAGTTTCTGGAGCGTGGAGAAGATACTAACGACGGCGAACGGCTCCCAAAAGTACCGGGAGCTTCTGCGGACCGCACAGGCTGAGATCGTACAGGTGTCCAGCCGAGCTTTCGCTGCTACTGCCGGCACGGAGGCCGCACAGGAAGTATTGGCCTTACTGCGTCCCCGCAGATGGCAATGGAGCGAGTTGCTGCCGCACCCGGCGTTGCTGGCAGTGCTTGACGCGGTGGGAGATCCCGGAAATGCAGGCACAATTGTACGCTCCGCCGAAGCTTTTGGGGCAACCGGCGTCGTCTTTCTTCGAGGATGCGTGCGGCTGGCAAACGGCAAATTCCTGCGGGCGACGGCTGGTTCCCTGTTTCGCCTTCCTTTTCTCGATGAAATAAGCGCGGAGAACTTCATCCAAGCAGCAGATGAACATCGTATAAAAACGTATGCGCTTGCGGCTACCGGCAAAAAGGCAATTACGGAGCTAGATCTGGGCCGACCTTGCTGCCTGATTACCGGGAACGAGGGGGCAGGTATATCAAAATACGTGCTGGCTCAAACGCAGCCGGTCCGTATTCCTACCTCCAAAGTGGAGTCCCTGAACGCGGCGGTTGCGTGTTCGCTGGCTTTGTTCGAAGCTTATCGGCAGAGGGTTTTGTGAGCTTATTTGACACCTCGTCGTTTGCATTGAGCGATAAGCAGCCGGACTTTGCCGGTCGTCCGCTTGCTGACCGGATGCGTCCGCAAACGCTGGATGAATACATGGGGCAGAAGCATATTCTGGCGCCCGGCAAACCTTTGCGCGCCCAAATCGAAAGCGGCCATCTTTCTTCGCTGATCCTTTGGGGACCGCCCGGATCAGGCAAAACAACCCTCGCGTCGCTGATGGCGCAGACCAGCCGTGCGGATTTTATCCCGTTCAGCGCAGTTCTCAGCGGCATTAAAGAGATTAAATCCGTCATGGCTGACGCGGAAAAGGCTAGGAAAATGGGTCAGCGCACAGTCCTATTCGTAGATGAAATTCATCGCTTTAACAAGGCGCAACAGGATGCTTTTTTGCCCTATGTCGAGCGTGGCGATGTGGTCCTGATCGGCGCTACCACGGAAAATCCTTCTTTCGAAGTAAACTCGGCGCTGCTTTCCCGAACAAAGGTTTATGCGCTACAGGCTCTTTCACCAGCGGAGGTTGTTACTCTCCTGCGGCGTGCGTTGGAAATGCCGGTGCGTGGTCTGGGTCATTTACAGCTTCATATTGACGATGAGTTGCTGGAAGAAATTGCCGTGGCTTCGGACGGAGATGTCCGTTCCGCCCTGAATACATTGGAGATCGCGGCTGAATCAGCGCACGACGGCCACATCGACCGCCAGATGGTGGCTGACGCCCTGCAGCGCAAGGTGCTGCTTTACGATAAATCGGGAGAAGAGCACTATAACCTGATATCGGCCTTGCACAAATCCGTGCGATCCAGCGATCCGGATGCGGCCGTTTACTGGCTGGCCCGCATGATGAGGGCTGGTGAAGACCGGCTTTATTTGGCGCGGCGGCTGATCCGGATGGCAATCGAGGACATTGGGCTGGCCGACCCCCAGGCAATTGGACAGGCTATGGCCTGTATGAGCGCTGTGCATTTTTTAGGGGTACCGGAAGGAGATTTAGCCTTGGCGCAACTGACTATCTATTTGGCTCTTGCCCCTAAATCCGACGCTTCGTATCAGGCGCTTAATCGAGTGAACTCCCTGATTGAGAACAGCCCTGCATTTCCAGTGCCGCTCCATCTGCGGAACGCTCCCACTAACCTCATGAAACAAATGGATTATGGAAAAGGTTATCAACATGCTCATCAGCAGGAGAATGCCGTGACCGACATGATATGTTTGCCGGATTTCTTAGTAGGAAGCAGTTTTTATACCCCTACGGATAGAGGTTTTGAAAAAAATTTGCAAAAGCAGGTGGAATGGTTGAAAAACAACCGCAAGAAAAGCGCTGATACAGCCGATTAGGTATGTGTATTGCATTGGTAATTTTATAGATCGGAGTTTTATTTAACTGTGCCCGAAAATACTATGACTCTGAGCGGTCGCTTGGACGTTCTGGAATCAAACACGAGCGAACGCAGAAGGTCGAGCCGCTTTCCAATTGAACGGGAACTTCGTTACAAAACCCTTAATCAGCGCGCGGAAATACTCGCCGGCAACGGGAAAACTTTGAACATCAGCAGTTCCGGAGTACTCTTCACCTCGGACCACGACCTGCCTGTGGGAACCCGCTTGGAAGTTTCTATTAGCTGGCCCGCCCAGCTAAACGAGAAGTGCTTGTTGAATCTGGTGGCGCGGGGACGCGTGACGCGCCACAATAAGGGACATTTGGCGCTGCAAATTCAGCAGTATGAGTTCCGGACACAAAGCCGTCCGGGAGTGATTCAAGGTAAATAGATACGCTCGGTTCGCATTGTTGAATTTTTTGCAGCATTCGGCATAAAGTTCCACTCATTTCAGGCTTTTATCTGTTTTCGCTACCATAAACAGTGTTGTGCGCCGACGCTTGACCTCCATAGCAACTGCCTTGAGCTTTGTCGTTCTTCTGGTTTTACTGATTTGGCAGGGTTCCTTCCGCATCTCTTACTCACCCTCCACCGCTAGTGAAACCAGTCTGCTTTGGTCTGTTTCAACCCTTATCTTTCTGTTAACGGTCCTGACGGCGTTTATGCTGTTTCGGGCCGGTGTAAAGGTTTATATTGAACGGCACCGGAATAAGGAAGGCTCACGGATACGCGCCAAGATGCTGTTCGGGGCGCTCGCGCTTACCCTGGCCCCGGTTCTGTTCTCTGTTCTGTTCAGCGTGAACGTGCTGAACAGGCATTTAGATGCGTGGTTCAGCAAAACCTCCTTACAGCACCTGAACCATCTGTATCAGATCGAAGCGCAGGAGCGTGTGGAAGCAGAAACCGACTGGATCAGCCTTCTTCCACAGACCCGCACTGCCGCTCAATCCGGTCAGGTGGACACGGCTCTTTTTAAAGAGATTTCTCAAAAGCATGGCATTCGGCAGTTAATCCTGCAGCGAACCACCGGCGTTCCCGTGCTGCTCTACCAGAACTTTGAAAAAAGTGATTCCGTGCTGCTTCATGCTGCTGCCGATATTACCGATAATGGCCGGAAGCTCGGCCAAATCTCGGTAGCGGCAGCCTTAAACGGCGATCTGTCAGCCAGCGAAGGCGCTTTTGCGAAAGAAGCCATACACCAGCGCGAACTGCAAACCGAACGCCGGAAGTTCTACCAGGATACGTACTTTCAACTGATCTGCCTGATTACCTTGTTCGTGCTGTTTGTAGCCGCCTGGTCGGCCCAGCTTCTGTCGCGGCAGATTTCCATCCCGATCTCCGCGTTGTTAGGGGCAGCGCATGAGATACGGCGAGGCAATCTGTCTTACCGCGTTCGCGTGAACGCTATCGACGAATTAGCCACCCTGGTGCGAGCGTTCAATGAGATGACAAACGAGTTGGAGGCGAACGCTCGCGAACTGGAAGCTCGTCGGCACTTTACGGAAGCCATTCTGGAAAGCATCCCGACGGGTGTTATCTCCCTTACCACCGATGAACGGATCGAACACGTGAATCGAGCGTTGGCAGGCATTTTTCCCGGCGAAAAGACTGCCAATGCCAAGCTGCTGGAGGATTTGTTTTCCGGCGAAGAACTGGATGAAGTTCGTTATCTGTTGAAGCGCGCACGGCGCACGGGCGGAGCGGCTTCGCAGTTTGACATGCAGCTCCCCAATTCAGTTCTTCACTTAGCGGTAACGGTCGCTTCGCTCGAAGAGCATCGGGGATTTGTTCTTGTGCTGGAAGACACTAGCGATTTGCTGCGAGCGCAAAAGGCCGCTGCTTGGCAGGAAGTGGCCCGCCGTGTCGCGCATGAGATCAAAAATCCGCTGACGCCCATCTCGTTGTCCGCTGACCGGATCGCGCGCCAACTCTCGCGGGTGCAGCTCGATCCGAATGTGCGCGCCATTCTTGGGGAGTGCGCCCAGACGATTCAGCAGGAAGTCGGTACGGTGAAGTCGCTGGTGGATGAATTCTCCCAGTTTTCGCGATTCCCCAGCGCGCAACCGGTCACGGCGGATCTCAACGAAATTGCCGAAAGCGCCTTGGCTGTGTTCGCGGGACGATTGGACGGAATCGCCCTTTCGGTGGAGTTGGACCGCAGCATTCCGCCGGTTTGGGCAGATCGGGAACAGATGAAGCGGGTAATTATCAATTTGATTGATAACGCAGCGGAAGCCATGCTGGAAGCTCCTGTTCGCCATTTATATGTCAGGACGCTTCAGCCTGGGTCGGAGACGGTTGAGCTTCATGTAATTGACACAGGCTGCGGCATTTCGTCGGCGGACAAGGAAAAGCTCTTTCTTCCCTACTTCTCGACTAAAGGACGAGGCACCGGCTTGGGGCTTGCTATCGTGAGCCGCATCGTGACAGAGCATCATGGCCGGGTGCGTGTCGAAGATAATTACCCGAGCGGTGCGCGGTTTATCGTTGAGCTGAACACGTCGTCCGCCGAGAGCAACGGAAGCCCGGAAGGGGAGCCGACTGTTGACGCGCTATCGTCTGCCGCTACCCTGAAAGTGTAGAGCGGCTTTCATGACGGTACGCGGACCGAAGGTTCTGATTGTAGATGACGAAGCGAGCATTCGTCAATCACTGCGGGGAGTCCTTTCCGACGAGAATTACGATTGCACGGCAGTGGGCAGCGGCGAAGCCTGTTTGGAAGAGCTGGCGCGCGGCGCTTATGAAGCGGTTCTGCTCGATATCTGGATGCCGGGCATGGACGGCTTAGCTGCTCTGGCGCAAATTCAGGAGATGCCGTCCGAGTTGCGACCGGCGGTCATTATGATCTCCGGGCACGGCAACATTGAAACGGCCGTAAAGGCAACCAAGCTGGGCGCTTTTGATTTTGTGGAGAAGCCGCTGACTATCGAGAAAGTCAGCATTGTGTTGAGCAACGCCCTTAAGCAGCGGCGCTCGGATCAGGAAGTGCAGCGACTGCGGGAAGCAGCCGGGCCTTCCGACATTTTAGGCGACAGCGTGCCCATGAAGGCGCTGCGACAGCAGTTGAAGCTCATGGCGGGAACCAATGGCCGGGTTCTGATCTATGGCGAGAGCGGAACCGGCAAGGAACTGGTCGCGCGCGCGATTCATCAGGCCAGTCAGCGGGCTAAAGGGCCTTTTGTGGAAGTGAATTGCGCCGCGTTGCCCGAGGATCTGATTGAGAGCGAGCTGTTCGGGCATCAACGCCATAATTTGGATGGAACCCCTGACCAGAAGATCGGCAAGCTGCAGAAAGCGCATGGCGGCACGTTCTTTTTAGACGAGGTGGGCGATATGAGCCTTCGCACCCAGGCAAAGGTGCTGCGCGCCCTGGACGAGCATCGCTTTGAACCTGTCGGCGCGCCGCAATCGATACAGGTGGACGCGCGCGTGATTGCGGCTACTAATAAGAATTTGGAAAAGGAGATTGAGCGGGGAAATTTTCGCGAGGATCTTTTCTACCGTTTAAACGTGATTCCGTTCACCGTGCCTCCCCTGCGGGAACGGAAAGAGGACATTCCGGTTCTGGCGGCGCACTTTCTCCGTGAGTTTACCACCGCGTATGGGCGTAAGCCCAAAGAGTTGAGCGAAGAGGCTACGGCTGCGCTGATTCAATATCACTGGCCTGGAAATGTGCGGGAATTGCGTAACATTATGGAGCGGATTGTTATTCTTTACCCGCAGCGCCGTATTGAGGCGAAGCACCTCCTGCTCGACAGCGGACGGAAAGCGCAGAGCAGCCCGCGTTCGGATGGATTCGGAAGCTTGCAGGAAGTGAAAGAAGCCGCCGAGCGTGACTACATTCTGCGAAAGCTGGAAGAAACCGGCGGCAACGTTTCGCGCGCTTCCGAACTGCTTGGCTTGGAGCGCAGCAACTTATACCGCAAGATGAAGGCATTGGGCATTTTGCCGAAAGAATAGAGCCGATGAATTATTTGATTACCGGCGGGACCGGATTCATTGGACGACATCTGGTTGACCATCTTTTAGGCAGCGGCAACGAGGTCAACTACCTGGGGCGGCAGCGCAGCCAAACGTTGGATAGCCGCGCCGCATTTCATTTATGGAATCGAGGCGAAGAACCGTCCCTGAACAGCGTGCCAAGGCTCGATGCCGTTGTTCATCTTGCCGGTGAGCCGGTTGCACAGCGCTGGACTCCCCAAATTAAAGGAGCGATTTACAACAGCCGCGTGGACGGCACCCGCAAGCTGGTGGAGGCAATCGGCAGGCTGAGGCATAAACCGTCTGTACTGGTTTCCGCTTCCGCCGTGGGAATTTATGGAGATCGCGGGAAGGAGATTCTTACCGAGGAAAGCACGCCCGGTAAAGACTTTCTGGCCGATGTTTGCGTGGCTTGGGAACGGGAAGCGCTCCGGGCGCGTGAGTTGGGGATGCGCGTGGTCCTCGTGCGTATCGGAATTGTACTGGGCCGGGATGGAGGCGCGTTGGCGAAAATGCTTCCTCCGTTTCGCTTGGGCATGGGTGGTCCTCTCGGCAGCGGCAAACAGTGGATGCCCTGGATCGCGTTACATGATTTGGTGCGGCTGATCGTCTTTGCAGCGGAGCAGGAGAAAGCGCAAGGCGCCTTGAACGCCGTGTCGCCTGAGCCGGTCACCAATGCCCAGTTCACGGAGGCTTTGGGCCAAGCCCTTCATCGGCTGGCGATGGTGCCGATTCCCAGACTCGCTTTGCGCGTGATGATGGGCGAAGTCGCCAATGCGATGCTTGCCAGCCAGCGTGTCGTGCCGGAAAGGACTCTGCGGACAGGCTTCCGGTTCGAAGGAGACGAAATCGGAAAAACGCTACGAAGCATTGTCTAATTTTTGTGGGCTGGAACATTTGTCCACGCTACGCGGAATACACTAAAAGCATGAGCGCTTCCAACAAAGAAAGCGTTATTGTAGTAGACCCCGATATCCTTGGAGGAATCTATGCGGTGTTCCGGGGAACCCGTGTCCCCAGTCAGAATTTATTCAACTACCTGAAAAAGGGGTACTCGATTGAAGAATTTCTTTTGGACTTCCCCACAGTCACACGGGAACAGGTAACGGCCGCACTCGAACTTGCCGACGAATCCATCAATCTTCGCATGGCGTCGTGAAGGTTGTTCTCGATGAATGCATCCCTGTCCGGTTCCGTTTCCAGTTTCCTGAGTACGAGTGTGTAACAGTACAGTTTCTTCAGGCGAAGGGTCTGAAAGACGGTCCGCTGCTGAATAAGGTCGCCCCTAGCGCGGACGTGTTGATCACGGTCGATGCCAGTCTCCAGTCGCAGCAGAACTTCAAAAAATTCCCCTGGCTGTCCGTTATCCTGCTCGTAGCCAAAGACACTGACATTAAAACTCTGATTGCCTTTGCGCCTCAAATTAAGGAGGCTCTTCGGAGCATCAAGCCGGGACAATTCGTTGTTATCAAGTGACGTGCTGGCCACCGGAGGAAAGCTGGACTCCCAAAATCAAGTTCGCCTTGTGGGCAGCCATGGGCGAAGTTGCCAACACGATGTTTGTCAGCCAGCATGTCGTGCCGGAAAGGACTCTGCGGACAGGCTTCCGGTTTGAACACCTTCACATTGATGAAGTGCTGCAAAATCTGGCGAGGCAGTAACTACTGTTTGCAGGTTGGAAGCGGCGGAGCTTTGGCGATTGAGTCGAAATCGAGCGTCGGCGTTTTTAAGGATTGAACAGTAAAGCGCTTTGTATTATCTACTTTCATTTGCGTTAACGGAACGGAGCAGACAGAATCTGAAGCAACTTCTACACGCCTGTTCAGCAACGGATTCGCCGGAAGCGACGGTAATGGACTTTTACCGGCAGGCTGCTGTTTACCCAATATGGCCGCGCTGATTTGCCGGTCGAGAGCCTGTCGGGTTAAATCGCGAGTGCTTCCGGTATTTTGATTAGGAAACAAAGTTGGTGAAGCAAGGTCGCTGGCGCACAGCACTTGCGAAACAGCGCCGATGGTAAATACAAGTCGAAAGAGCATAGTTCCTCCTGCTCAGTACCACATTAACGTTAGACGTATTGCCAGTGTTCCAGTTAGCGTTCCAAATCGTGCTAAAATTTAGTTCTATGGCAATCCCGAATGTAAAGCGTTTTCGGCCGTTTTGCCCGACCTGCAACGAGAACTTTACGCTGATGGCTGTTCTGCCGAAAGACACCGACGTCAATGCTTATCTAACTGATGCCGTCGCCCGTCATGACCACAAGGCATATCAAGAAGCCAAGCAGCAGCAGTTCAAGGTTCGCGTCGGTCAGCAAAAGCAGAAAAAAGCAAAGTAAAATCCCTTTATTTGTTGTTTCGCAAGCCCATTGGCTCCCTGTTAAGAGAGTTAATGGGCTTGCAGTGTTTTCAGGGCTTTGGACGCCGCCATCGAGACATCAGAATCGATATCTCGCGACAGGGTAGTCAGAACAGGAACGGTATCTTCGCTTCCGCTTTCACTCAGCACCGAGCATAATGCCAGCTTTTGATCCCGGTTTGCTCCCGAGATTAACGGCATCAACGCTTTTCGCACATCCTCGCGCCTTACCAGTTCAGTCAAGTAAGCCGACGCAACACTAGACCGCGACCTCGTAGCCAGGTTCTCGACAAGATACGGCAACGGACTGTACTCAGAAGTATCCACCTTCCCCTGATCTACCAATGCAAATGCGGCTGCCAAGTGGACTCGCCAATCGGCTTCCCCCTCGTTATAAGCGCGTTCAATGAGCGGGTAATCTTCCGGCTCGCGAATCCGGCCTAAGCCTTCCAGGGCGGCTGTCCGCAGTTCAGGATCTTTGTCTTCCGCGTACTGCTGAAAGGTGGGGCGGTCGCCGGGAATCCCTAGCATCGCCAAAGCTCCGAGCGCCGCACGGCGGACCTTGGGGCTTCTGGCATTCGTCAGCGCCGAGCGCACGTTCGGAGCCGAGGGCAGACTGTGCAACACGCCGACCGTCTCCAAAGCAGTAATTTGAATCCGTTCGTCCAGATCGGTTGCCGCCGGTGAGACGCCCGGCCCGGCGGTGGGATCTTTAATCTTCTGGAGAGCTACCAGGCTTTCAAAAATCAGTTGGCTGTCATGGGCGCGCAGCGAACTCAGCAAAGGCGGAACCGCCGTTCGCAGACGTAAGATCCCGGCAGCGCGGGCCGCATTCGTTCGCGCGTCCACGTTGACGCCTCCGCTGATTTCAACCGCTATCGCTTGGGCCACATCGGGCCTTACAGTAACGCTCCGGTCAATGGCCTGGTTGTTTCGGGAAGAAAAAACAGCCTTTGCCTGCCGCACCCCCCGCGTAACAGGCCCGGTAAGCCCTTTTGCCACATAGCCGGGCAAATAAAAGTTAACCAGCCCATCCGTGGCTCGAATCTGGACCTCCGCGTCATTGTCATGCGACGCTTTTACGAGCGGCGTCAGGCTGCCCTCGCCGTCAATCTTCACAATGGCGCGCACGGCTTCGGCGCGAATGTCCCGGTCTCTGTCGCTGAGATACTCCGTTAATGCCGGAATCGCTTCTCCGCCCCTTTTGCCTAAGTCGCGAATGCGTGAAATCCGCTGCTTGGGGCTGAAGCCGTCTTCACTTTGGCCAAAGGCCAGAAGACATGCCACGGCAAAACCCGCTACGGAGCGGGAAAGGAGAAAGCGCATATAGAGAAGATCTCTGTCTTAACGGACAACTTCAACCGTAATTTTGTGCGGAATCAGGCCCGCTTCAAAGCCCAGGTCCAGCAGCTTCTGAGCCGCGCGCGGGACAATTTCGCCGCCGTCAACCGTGGCCTGATTGACGTACATGCCGACAAACTGTTCGGCGAGAGCCGGGTCGAGGTCGCGGGCAAACTGCATGGCGTAGTTCAGCGCTTCTTCGCGATGCTCCAGGGAGTACTGAATGCTATCACGCAGCAGCTTGGAGCACTCGGCCTGAATCTCAGGAGACAGGTTGCGCCGCATGGCATTGGCTCCGAGCGGCAGCGGCAACTGATACTTCGCTTTGAACCACTTTCCCAGATCCACCACATTGTGCAGACCGCCGGAGCCGTAGGTGAGCTGGCCTTCGTGAATCACTAAGCCGCCGTCCACCTCGTGGTCCCGCACAGCGTCCAGGATCTTATCGAACGGCATGACCACCTGCTGAAAATCAGGCTGGAACAGTTTAAGAGCCAGGAAAGCCGTGGTCATGGTGCCGGGAATCGCGATGCGCTTGCCTTTCAGGTCTTCCGGGGTCATCCAGCGCGAGCTGACAACAATAGGGCCGTATCCGTCGCCGACGCTCGACCCGCTCGCCATCAGGACGTACTTATCGGCCACATAGGGATAAGCATGATACGAGATAGCCGTCAGCTCATATTGCCCTTCCGTGGCCTTCCGGTTCAGCGATTCAATATCTTCCAGCACATGACGGAAATTGACCAGTTTCGAGCGGATTTTTTTTGTCGCGAGACCGTAGAACATGAACGCGTCATCTGAGTCCGGACTGTGGGCGCAGACGATTTCTGTTAACGGTTTGGAACTCATAGAGATTCTGCGTGAAGCGAGAAACTCAGTGTAGCAAAGGTTTTTACAGACCGGACGTTAAAGCGTCACGCAGGTGCAGCAGTTCGGGCCGCAGCGCTTCCAATCCTCCAATCAGCTTATCGAGAAAAGGGCCGCAAGCATCGTGCTCGCCGCGTTTAGCGGCCAGTTCCAGCGCTTCCGCCTGCAACCGGGACCGCGAAGCGTGCAGGCTGCCTAACGAACCCTTGATGGTATGGGCAATCCGGGATAACAGCGGCCAGTTCTCAGCAGCCAGCATCTGCCGCATCTCCCTAACCTGGTCCACGCATTCAGTTAAGAACAGATCAATAATTTCAATCGCGAGATCGCGATCATATCCCATTTGTTCCTGAAAGCCGTCCGGATCAAAATGAGGCAACTCTCTTTCTGCAACGCTCGGGGAGGCCGATCCTGCCCGGGCCAAACTTCCAGCAAGATTTTCAACAGCGTTGGCAAAGGCCCTTGGCTCAAAGCGTTCCGAAAGGTAGCCGTCAATATCCGTTTCGTGGCTTTGAAGCCATCCTGAGCCGCTCGGCACTCCTTCCGAAAAGGAAAGTATGGGGGCTTTCACAGCCGCACGTTGTTTGCCCTCCAATTGCCGGAGCTTGGTCGTGAAAGACCGTAACTCTCCGTTGGCAGCGCCGGAGCGCAAAAGTACAACATCAAACCGCTGAATTTCCAGAGCTTCAGCCGCCTCTTCTAAGCAAGTCAAGGGAAACACCGCATGATTGGCGCTTTCAAGCAACGTGGAAATGCGCTCCGACTCGCTCGGGTCTTTTTCAATAAGAAGCACTCGCAAGGTACTTATATTAGCCATATTACTGAAGCCACTCCCTGTATATGCTGTTTAGCATCAGATAAGAAGCAACTTTGTCGCACAGATCACTACTTCTTTCTTGTATGTTGTATACTGCTGATTTAGTGGGGGTGTGCCTTCCCTAGTCTCACGACTGGCACCGTCATAGAGAGAAAATGTCGGCGGCCGAGCATTTTATTTTCCGGCATCAAACTTTTTTCATCCCGTTTTTTTAATCTTATCTTTCCTGACGATTGCCGCTTATGTGAGCAGCCGCTTCGGAATGTAACCCGCGTCCCGGTTTGTTCTTCTTGCCTTCAGCTTCCAGAGCCTTTGCAAGCCGAGTTCTTCTGCCGCAACTGCCGCACGGCGTTTGTCAGTTCTTTTTCCTTGGACGAAGAGGGGCTTTGCTTCGTTTGTCGCGAAAGCCTGGTCAACTTCGATGCGGCCTACTCTTTCGGCGCTTACGAGGGTTCCCTTCGCAAGCTGATTCACCTTTTCAAGTACGGAAAAGTGGAAAGCCTGGCGGAGCCGCTCAGCAAGTTTCTGATCACAGCCATTCCGCTGGAAGCGCAGTTTGACGTCGTGATCGCCATGCCGATGCACTGGCGAAAAGAATGGCAGCGCGGATTTAATCAGGCGAGGCTTTTGGCTCAGCCCATTGCGCGGCGATACGGCTTAAAGGTTGCCGCTCCTTTGTGCCGCACCCGTTATACCAAGCCTCAGGCCGGGTTGAACGAAAAACAACGCCGTGACAATCTGAAGGATTCTTTTCGCGTGAAACGCCCTGAGCAGGTTGCGGGGATGCGCGTGCTCCTGATCGACGATGTGTTCACGACGGGAGCAACGTTGCGGGCAGCCGCTGAGGTCTTGAAAGCCGCCGGTGCGGCTCATGTAACCGCTTTAACCCTGGCGCGCGTGGACCACGGTTCTCCTAATAGCGGCGGTCGTTCGGTAGAGGCGCTGTGCCGGGTAACGGGTTCTGCTCCATCAAAAATGGACGCTCAACAGGAGGTGTCTGTTTGAAGCTGGAGTGCAATAGAGAATAATACTAGTAGAGGGGGAGCGTGTCTGATGCCAACTCAGGATCGTCTTCATAGGCCAGTTCTTGTGCTGAATACCAGTTACGAGCCGATCAATGTCTGCGCCGCCCGACGGGCGCTGGTATTGATTTTGAAAGGCGTGGCTTCTGCTGAGGAACTAGCGCCGGTGCAAGTTCATTCCGCGCGGCGCTCGCTGTACGTGCCGTCGGTCATCCGGCTGCTGGAGTACCGGCGCATTCCGCATCAAACACGGGCGCTGTCGCGCAAGAACATCTTGATGCGCGACCGTTACACGTGCCAGTACTGCCACAAAGTTTTACCTTCAGGCGAGATGACGCTCGATCATGTCCTTCCCCGCTCCCGCGCCGGTGAGACCACCTGGGAAAACCTGGTGGCCTGCTGCCATCCTTGCAACAACCGAAAGGGCAGCCGGACCCCGGAAGAGGCAGGAATGCGGCTGCTGCGTCCGCCACGCCCCTTCAGCCTGCACACCAGCCGTCATCTCATGCGCCTGCTTGGCCGCAGCGATGACCAATGGCGCAAGTACCTGTTCTATACGGAGTAGGCTGGAGCAGTTTAACGGGAATCGAGCGTTAACCCAACCCGGCACAAGGGTTCCGAAGTATTATGACGCCTTTGTTTTCCGGCTATAATTTATATCTATCCTGGCTAGCCCAGCCAGAGTAATCGGTTGCCGATCCGGGAATTCAGCAATCAGGGAGAGACGGCCACCCATGGCTTCAATCGCGCGACGCAGGGTTGAAATGTGCATATCAGTGCGCTTCTCAATGTCAGAGATTTGTTTTTGCGCCACACCAAGCTTTTTGGCCATACGCACCTGAGTTAACTTTTGAGCGCGCCGTAACTCTTGCAGAGTCATCTCCTCAGCAATCAACTCGGCAGCACGAGCCTCTACCCTTTTGCACCGGGCAGGGCTGAGAGCTTTGATAATGTCATCCACGTTCTTCGCCACGCTGTTATCTGTTTTCCTTATCTAAATCTAAGAGTTTGACCCGGAGCAACAGCAGTTCCTCGGCATTCATTGCGAGTACTTGGACTGTTACACGGCCTATCGGTGATTTTCCTATAATGCGAGCGGCTTCGAAGCGAAAATGCTCGTTCCAGACATCGGATCGGGGATGGAAGAGCCGCACGACTTGGCCTGAAGCGGTGTCCACACCAGCGATGTTGGGACCCTTGTAAAGATTACAATGCGGGCACGCCAGAGCGAGATTACTTGCAACCGTTTCTCCTCCGTGTTTTTCAGCAACGATATGGTCAATCTGGAACGGTAACGGGAGCAGTGATTGCGGCATTCGGCAATACTCGCACCAACTCCTGGCTCTCTCCCGTACGGTCCGGGCCAGTTCTCGATTTATCGCCAAGGGAGGTCAGATTCAATCTGCAGCAACTGCCGTGCCTTAGCTTGCATCGTGCCGATAAGCATCCCGACATGCAGATAACTCTCAAGCTCCAGCCTCTCGCTTTCGGTGAGCGAATCCGCACGGGCTTTCGCAGAAAGAAAATTGACGCGTTCCTCATCGGCGTCGGGCAGCCTCATCGAGAGCCAGTAACGAGCTGTCTCCGGAGCGAGTTCCCGATCTTTGGCCTGTATCGTACGCGCCAGAATAGTAGCTTCTGTGTTGGGTGTAATAACTTGCGAACTCATCCGTTCCTCTCTTCTTACTATCATCGGTGATTAGCTACCGTAAAAAAAGGCTTCAGAGCAGCGGGAATCTGCTGAGTTTCCTTAAATGCCAATACTCTTACTTTGATGACCAGGTAGGTACAGAAAGCAGAAAGTCCGGGCAAGCAATCCTGTGCTAGTTTCCGATGACGCTACCCACATGCACAACTGGGATTTGCGCCTCCAGGTAGCGCGTTAACCATAGGCGACTACTGGCTGGTAAACGGCTTCTCAGCAATCGTGTGATTTCAGCATGTTGCCAGCACGCTCGGAGAGGGGTCAATTTTCCTCTTGCCGAGTAGAACTCTACATAGGTATACTTCCCTTATGGCAGATGGCCCCAGACTCTCCCATACTTCGGCAATGATCCTGCAAGCTATCAGCGCAGGTCATATCTATGGCTACACAGTGATGGAGGTCACCGGCCTTCCCAGCGGAACGGTTTACCCCGCCTTGCGCCGGATGGAACGCGATCAGTGGATTCGATCCCAGTGGGAGCGCCAGTCGGTGGCGGATGCCGAACAGCGGCCGCCGCGCAAGTATTACCGACTCACCCGCTCCGGCGAAATCACGCTGGAAGCCTCGCGGAAGCGTTATCCGTTGCTGGCCCAGTTGGCTCCGACCGAGGAGACGGAAGATGTCTAAAGAACGAAAACGGATGAAAATTGAATGGCTGCCGCACACGATCCTGCGCGCCGCCTCTCTTCTTGCGCCTGGCGATCAACGCGCCGAGTGGGTGAAGGAGTGGCAATCCGAACTCTGGTATTTCCCGCGACGCGGGGCCATACTGTTCGTTTTGGGCGCTTTTCGGGACGCACTTTGGCTGCGGCGCAATTGGTCTGAGACAGAACACCGGAGCCTGATGAAGCGGACCAGAACCTATCTGGAGTCCCCGCTCCGTTGCCTGACCTTTCTGGCCACGCTCGCGGCGGTGAGCTTCTTCATCGCAGTTCGTTTAGCGGCTCTGCCCCAAAAGCCATCCTTGCCCTTGGGAGTTGGTGACGTGCCGGCGGGATGCGCCGTCATGCTGTTGTTTTCCGGTCTGCTTTTACCAGGCACTCTGGCGGTATGGCGGACCCCGGCCCATTGTCCTCCGCTGCCTTGGCCGAGCAAACTGCGCCGAGGCATCTTTCTAGCCCTGAAGATTGCGCTCGTGCAGCCGATCCTGCTTTGTGGTTTCGTGGTTCAAATTCTGATGGGACCGTTGGGGGGACTTGCGGGGCTTGGATTCGACGCGGCCTTCATCCTGGCCTTGCGCTGGGTCATCACGGATCAGCAGCAGCGCTGCCCGGTGTGCCTTCGCTTGCTCACCGCCCCGGTTCGCATCGGGACTCCGTCGCGGACGTTCCTCGAATGGTACGGCATCGAGTCTACCTGCCCGCATGGGCATGGACTGCTGCACATTTCGGAGAATTCTTCCCGTTACTCGGGAAAGCAGCAGTGGCTTCGCCTGGACGATTCCTGGAGCGGTCTCTTTTCGGCAGCCTCAAGGGGCAGCAATCATGATGCTTGAACTGCGTCACGTCCTCAAACGATTCAGGGGCATCCCGGCTGTAGATGACGTCAGTTTTCAGGCGCGCGCCGGTGAGATCACCGGATACCTGGGGCCGAACGGGTCCGGTAAGTCCACGACCATGAAAATCATCACCGGGTTGATTGAGCCTTCAGCCGGCGAAATCTTCTTCGATGGCCGGCCGCTTCGCGGCAATCTGCTCGGTTTTAAGCAGCGTATGGGTTATGTGCCTGAGGAACCGCATTTGTATTCGCACTTGAGCGGCCTGGAGTACCTCACGATGGTGGGCCAGTTGCGCGACCTACCCGTACAGCCGACAGCGGACCGTATTGATGGGCTGCTGCGATTGCTTTCCCTGCACGGCGACCGGCACGCGACCCTGTCGTCGTACTCCAAAGGCATGCGGCAGAAGGTGCTGCTTTCGGCTGCCTTGCTCCACAATCCGGATCTCATCCTGCTGGACGAGCCTTTTTCCGGGCTCGACGTTGCTACCTCGCTCATATTGCGCAGCCTGATCCAAGAACTGGCCGCGTGCGGCAAAGTGGTGCTTTTCAGTTCACACGAATTGGAGACGGTGGAGCGGGTTTGCTCCCACGTGGTGATTTTGCACCGTGGCAAGGTAGTGGCTGATGATTCCATTGAGCGGCTACGGACGCTGATGGCCTTGCCCACCTTGGAAGAGATCTTCGCGCAGCTCGCCGTGGAGCAAGACACAACCGCAATTTCGCGCGAAATAGTCGATCTGATTGGATCGCGACAGACGCGCAGCTAAGGGAAGATGGATACGAAACGACAGTTCCGGGTTCTTTATCGCCAGTTTCTTTTCCGGCTCATGGACCTGGAACTGTTGTCAGCATCCGCTCGTGGCGACGCCAGCGAATTATGGGGACAGATGGGAGCACTCCTGATCTTTGGAAGTTTTCTGCAGGCTCTCCTCGCGATTCCAGGCGGCGAGGAGATACGAAGACAAGCTTCGGCTGCTGCGATGTGGCCCGTGGAACGGTTCCTTCTCTCCCTCACCATGTTGGTCGTGGGGCTGTTCGCTCTGTTGAGTTGGGACTCCACGTTTCCCGATGGACGCGATGTGCTGGTGCTGGCTCCTCTGCCGGTTCGTGAACGCACGCTGTTCGCAGCCAAAATAGCTGCGGCGGCATCCGCGCTGGCTCTCACGGTAGTGGCGTGGAATAGTCTTGCCGGCTTTGCATGGCCGATGGCGCTGGCTCCGGCCGGCTCCGGATTTCTCGGCAGTCTGCGATTTGTGGCAGCATTCTGGGCCACGCTTCTAGCGGCGGGCACGTTTCTTTACTGCATGGTTTTGGGCGTGCAGGCGGCAGCAGCGCAATTGCCCCGCAGATGGTATCTGCGGGTCTCGTCGTTTCTTCAGATGGCCTTGTTCACCTTGTTTCTCAGCGTCCCCTTCTTCCAACCGTCTATCGATACGGCGACGGCTCTCGGAGCGCCGGAAAATCAACGGACCCTGGCGTGGCTGCCATCGTACTGGTTCCTGGGGCTGCTGAGCGAGCTGAGCGGAATCTTCCCGACTGAGGGGCACGACGTAATGGCGCCGCTGGCGCGTAGGGCAGTGATCAGCCTGCTGATCGCGATCTTCGTGGCAGGAGGAGCGTTCCTTCTTTCCTATTTCCGGACACTGCGGAAGCTGGTGGAAGAACCGGACATCGTGCCGGGCTCGCACGGCGGGATGTGGTTGCCGCACTTTGGGAATTCATCGCAGACGGCGCTGGCGCAGTTCATCATTCGCACCCTGCTGCGCAGCCGTCGGCATCGGACGATTCTGGCGTTCTACCTGGGCGGTGGTTTTGCAATTGTGGTTGTGTACCTGGAAGGCGCGAGGGACATGCTACATCTGACATGGATAGATTTCGTGCAACGCGTGAATTCTCCCATGCTGGTTGCAACCGTACTGATGTTGTGCGCCGCGTGGTTAGGGATTCGGACTGTGTTTTCTCTGCCGCTCGACCTGCGCGCCAACTGGCTCTTTCGGGTCACGCCGACGTCAGGAGGCGCGGCCAGCCTTGCGGCAGTCCGGCGAGCGTTGCTGGTCTCCTCGGTCCTGCCCGTTTTGGCAGTTTCGGCGATGCTGTTGCTGTGGTCCTGGCCCTGGACGACGCTGGCCGAGCACTTGCTCGTACTCGGGTTACTCGGCAGTCTCCTCGTAGATCTCTCCCTAAAGGACTTCCGGAAAATTCCTTTCACCTGTTCCTACCTGCCGGGAAAATCGAAGGTTCACATGGTGTTCTGGTTCGGCGTTATCCCGCTGTTGGTGATCGTTCACAAGTCCGCTCAACTGGAACAGCAGGCCATGGCGAGTCCAAGGAGCTACGGGACCATGGCCGGTATTCTAGCTGCCGCTGCGTTCGCGGCCTGGAGGGTAAACAGTATCAGTGCGAGTCGGAACGGGCCGGAGATTCAGTTCGAGGAACCGGCATCCGACGAATTGATCGGACTGGGCCTGAATGGGTAGACATAAGCAAAGAGATTTCGGTTCTGCCCAAGCAGCGTTATATCGTGCCGGTGAGTGGCTACTATGAATGGCGCAAACCGGACAAGACGGCATTCCGATTTACCGTAAGCGATAAACCCCTTTTCGGTTTGGCTGGCCTCTGGGACGCTTGGAAGGCTCCCGCTGGCTCCAGAGCTTCACAATCATCACGACTGACCCCTGCACCGTCGCCGCCGAAGTTCATGACAGGATGCCTGCGATTCTCCACTCCAAAGACTATGACGAGTGGTTAGATCGCGAGGAGGTAGAGAGGCCGCCTGTTCACTTGTTACGACCGTTCGAGTCTTCCCAAATTCTGATTCATTCAGCACATCCCAAGGTCGGCAATGTACGCAACCAAGGGCCAGGGATGCTCAATAGCAAGTAAAGGGGGACGTCTCCCCCTGTCTCCGGCCAGCGATAAAGCCGCTGTCTTCCGCCACCCTCTCTGCGGAGACACACCGCAACGCCCCGTATTCCAAGGCACTGCGGAAAGTGTCTCCACCACATCCTAGTGCTTGGCAAATGCGATAGATGGGGCCGGGTCCGCGCTTGCTTCGCTTTCCTTCAGATCCATGCGTTCGATGAGACCATTCACGATGGTAAGGACGTGCCAAACCTCACTATCCGAAAGAACGTCGCCACCGAGGCTCTTCACGAGCTGGTGAACTCTGACATCAGCCTTGCCCCCTTCGCGGTCGATCACTTCGATTGGTTCCACATGAGGGTCAAACTCTTTCCACTGACGGGTCCAGTAGGCACGAATCTCTTCTTTTCCAACCACACGACCGCCTTCCGACGCCTTGGGCCAGCTCACGTTTTCACTCATGAGCGCCAGTGCGCCGTCAATGTCTCGCTGGTTAAATGCAGAATAGGCCTGAGCTATCACTGTCTGGGTGTTTGCCATGGGTCCTCCGTCGTACATACCTTTACGCTGCACATCGTACCTATGCTTGGAAATGCCATGAACTTCTGCTTGTTTGTGGAGTTCCCGAAGTACCCCTATGCTTCAGGAGCCGGGGC
>CAXTWT010000029.1:2947-24329 GCA_964247955.1 uncultured Bryobacteraceae bacterium | reverse complement strand
ACCTTTAACGCTCGTCCTGAGAGGGTGCAGGGCATTATTGCGGGCGGCGACGGCGCTTTGCGCCGGTCGGCGGAAAAAGCGGAAGACGATCCCCAAGGCGGGATGCGCGATCTCGCCGAGCGGGGGTTTGGGCCCGGTGATGCCTTAATTGGTATTGCCGCCAGCGGAAGAACGCCTTATGTTCTGGGCGGCTTGCGGCATGCGCGTGATGTAGGCGCTTTAACAATCGGCCTGAGTTGCACGCCCTATTCGGAGGTGGCGCAGGCAGCGGAAATCGCCATCACGCCGGTGCCGGGACCGGAGATTATCACCGGCTCAACCCGGATGCGGGCCGGGACCGCCACCAAGATGGTGCTGAACATGATCAGCACGGGCGTGATGATCCGCCTGGGATTTGTTTACGGCAATTTGATGGTGAACGTTCAGCCGACAAACGACAAGTTGACGGACCGGGCGCGCCGAATTGTTTCTTCCGTTTCGGGCGTGTCCTATGATGAAGCATCGCGCTTGCTGGCGGAAGCCGGTTCGGTTCGGACGGCGGTGGTCATGCACGAGCGCCAAGTGTCCCGGCAAGAAGCCGAGAAACGATTAGCGGCGGCGAAGGGAAGCTTGCGCGCGGCGCTCGGCCAATAGAGCGAAATAACACAGCACACATGGATAAGTTCAAAATTATCGGCGGCACGCCGCTGAGTGGAGAAGTGCAGGTCAGCGGATCGAAAAATTCGGCGCTTCCTGCTTTGGCGGCTTGCCTGTTGACGAGCGAACCCGTGACGCTGCGGCGCGTTCCGCAGGTGAAAGATATCGTCACAATGGAAAAGCTGCTGGCTTTTACGGGAGCAGCCGTTTATGACGGCAGCGGAACCGTGCGGGTGCATGCGCAATCGCTCGCAAGACCCGAAGCTCCCTACGACGTGGTGAAAACCATGCGGGCCTCCAGTCTGGTTCTCGGGCCGCTGGTGGCGAGAACGGGCCGGGCGCGGGTGTCCATGCCGGGCGGGTGCGCGATTGGGGCGCGGCCAATCAATTTGCATGTGCTGGCGCTGGAACAACTGGGGGCTACTATTGAGCAGTCCTATGGATACGTGGAAGCGCAGGCGCCGGACGGACTGCGCGGCGGCGATGTTCACTTTGACCGCATCACGGTAACGGGAACGGAAGACGTGCTGATGGCGGCAGTGCTGGCGCGCGGCGAAACGGTAATCACCAATGCGGCGCGCGAGCCGGAAGTGCAGGATTTGGCCGGTCTGCTGACGGAAATGGGCGCGCGGATTGAAGGCGCGGGCACTGCAACCATTCGGGTGCAAGGAGTGGAGCGCCTCCACGGAGCGGACCACACGATTATTCCTGACCGAATCGAAGCCGGAACGTTTCTGCTGGCAGGCGCTATCTCAAAGGGCGAGCTGCTTGTGAAAGGCTGCGTGCCGGAACACGTAGCGGCGCTGATCGTCAAGATGAAGCAGGCCGGAGCGGAAGTCGAAGAGGTGGGCAGCGGGACGCTGCGGGTGCGCTGTAGTGGAAGACCCAAAGCAACGGACATGACCACCGAAGAGTACCCTGGGTTTGCCACCGACCTGCAAGCGCAATACATGGCATGGATGGCGACGGCCCAGGGCATCAGCTTCGTAACGGAGACCATCTTTGAAAACCGTTTCATGCATGCGCCGGAACTGGCGCGCATGGGAGCGAATATTCGAATCGAAGGTCGGCAGGCTATCGTGGCCGGAGAAGAAAAGCTGATGGCGGCGCAAGTAATCGCTTCGGACCTGCGCGCCAGTGCTTCGCTGGTATTAGCGGCCCTGGTTGCTGACGGCGAAACACTGATCGACCGGGTTTATCATATGGATCGGGGCTACGAGCGGATCGAGCAAAAGCTGGCCTCCGTCGGCGCGAAAATCGAGCGGATTCCCTAAGCAATATGAGCACACCAGTCAAGCATCACAGTCCGGGATTTCTGGCGATTGTGGGGAATGCGAAACAGCGCATCCGGGAAATCAACATTGACGAGTACAAGCGGATGCGGGAGCACGGCGATGCCGGACAGTTGGTGGACGTGCGGGAAGATCACGAGTGGAACGCCGCTCATGCTGCCGGGGCCGTTCATTTGAGCAAGGGCGTGATCGAGCGCGACATCGAAACCGCCTTCCCGGACAAGGACACAAAGCTGGTGCTGTACTGCGGCGGCGGTTACCGTTCCGCATTGGCGACAGACAACTTGCAAAAGATGGGCTACACAAACGTCATTTCCCTTGACGGCGGCTGGCGGGCAATCGAAATATCCGGCCTGCCGTTGGAACAAGGCGCAGGGTACCGGTAAAGATTGCTTCTAATTGAGGAACGCAAAGCATTTCCGGCTATTCTACGACTACAGGACCGTAGCTACAGAAAACCGATTGAGTAAGTGCAGCGGAAGGCTCTTAGGGCTTTGCGGACGCTGGCTGCCAGAGCTCAATCTTATTCCCATCCAGGTCATAGATCCAGGCAAAGCGACCGTAAGATTCATTCATTCGTTTGGCGTCGATCTTTACTCCCTCTTGTTTTAAGCGGTCGAGCAAAGCATCCAGATCGTCCACGATGTAGTTGACCATGAACGATTGCGTGGCTGGGATATAGTCAGTGGAGTTGGGAAAAACAGTCCAAACTGTAACGTGTTCCTTTTGCGGGTCGTCGTGTTCGCGCCACGGAAGCATCGCGCCTGCGCCTTTGTCAGCGAGTCCAAGATGCTTCGAGTACCATTCGCGCATCTGATCACGATGAGCGGATTTGAAGAAGACACCGCCGATTCCAAGGATGCGCCCGCGCTGCTCCATTTTGACGGGCGGCTTCGACTTTTCAGCTTGCGGATATTGCACTTCCTGTCCTCCTTTTGAATAGGCGGAGAGGAGCAACAGCGAGCCGAGCGCAATGGTGCTCCAAGGTATTCCTTGCATGTGTGATTATACAAGTCTCGATTTAAACGGAGAAAACGGTTCGCTCAAGGTTCGCCGCGATTCACCCTTTTCTAGAGTAAAACGCCGCTCCAATCCACCCGGCTTGCACATGTAACACACATGCTTTTATACTGACAACATGCCGAAGATTATCCAGATTCGGGATGTTCCCGACCAAGTTCACAGCACTTTGAAGGCCCGTGCGGCTCGTGGGGGCATGAGCTTGTCGGACTATCTGAAGCGGGAACTGGGGCGTGCTGCCGAACAGCCGAGCCTGCGGGAGTGGCTGGAACGGGTACGGCAAGCAAAACCGATTCCGCTTAAGCGGAACACTGAGCAAATGATTCGTGAGTTGCGCGACGGCCGATGATTGTTCTTGATGCCTCAATCGTCACGGAGTTGCTCGTGGGTGGCTCGTTTGCCGATGAGATCCAACGTAATCTCGCAGAATGTGATGACTCTCTTGCCGTTCCTCATCTGCTTGATGTCGAGGTGATGAGCGCCTTGCGGGGCCTTGCCTCCGTTCAGCGTATCGACTCCCATCGAGTCGCTGAACTTCTCGCCGACTTAGCAGCCTTGCCAGCGAAACGCTACGAACATACGCCGTTGCTCGGTCGGATCTGGGAATTACGCCACAATTTCACAGCCTACGATGCCGCTTACATTGCTTTAGCAGAAGCCACAGAGAGTATTCTTTACATAAAAGATCGAAAGCTGAGTAAAGGCCATCGGGCGCGGGTCAAGTTGTTTACCGAAACTTAATTCTCTTCTCGGTTTACTGCCATTGCCGTTCCAGCGTTTTACCGACTTGCAGTAACTCCGGTTCACGGAACGGCGGAGCAATCAGTTGCAAGCCAACCGGCATTCCGTTGGCTGCTTGGCCGCAGGGCAGGGACAGGGCCGGTTCCCCCAGCAAGTTGATGGACCGCACTAGGCGCGTGGTCGCGAGACGCGTGTCTTCCGACTCGGAGCCGATCTGCACGACATCTTCGGTAACGAGCGGCGCAACCACCGGCGTTGTCGGCGTGACGAGCAAATCCACCTGTTGCCACAAGGCGTCAAACTCGTGGCGGAACAGCGTGCGAATCCGCTGCGCGTTGACGTACTCATGCGCCAGCAACCGGCGGCCTTGTTCGATGAGGGTCCAAACGTCGGCTCCAAATTCAGAAGGGTCGGTGTGGTTCGTGTAAAGCGCCGCCGTTTCCGCCATCTGCACAATTCGCGCAACCGTATTGAGGTCCTGGAGACCCGGCGTTTGCACTTCCGTAACAACAGCGCCTAATCGCTCCATCTCGCCGAGAGCTTTATTGACACAAGCAAGGACCTCTTCGCTAATACGACCGAAGTAAGTTTCCCTCGGCACGCCAACTCTCACGCCTTGCAGATTACGGGGAGCGGGCAAATTAAATTCAGGACCGCTCATAGCGTTCATCGCCAGAGCGCAATCCTCCACGCACGAGGCCAGCGGACCGGGGCAGTCCAGACTAAACGAAAGCGGAAGCAGACCGTGACGGCTCACGCGCCCATACGTGGGCTTCAATCCAACAATGCCGCAGTAAGCAGCGGGAACCCGGATGGAGCCGCCCGTGTCGCTTCCGGTACACATCGGCAGGAGATTAGCCGCGACCAACGAGGCGGACCCGCCGCTGGAGCCTCCCGCAATGCGCTGCGTGTCATGCGGGTTCAGAACAAAACCATAGTGCGGATTTTTGGAGGTGATGCCGAAGGCAAGCTCGTGCATGTTGGTCTTGGCAACGCAGATCGCGCCTGCCGTCCGCAGCTTCTCCACTACGGTTGCGTCATAGCTGGGAATGAAATTGCGAAAAACGAGCGAGCCTGCCGTGGTGCGAACGCCTTGCGTGTAGTAATTGTCTTTGTGAGCAATGGGAATGCCGTGGAACGGCCCACGGTCGAAGCCGCCTGCTAGTTCTCTGTCCCGTTCGACAGCTTCGCGCATTGCCGCTTCTTCCAAATGCGTAATGATGCTGTGAAAGACATCGCGCTCGCGAATAGCGGCAAGCGTCTCTTGCATCAACTCCACGCAGGAAACTCTGCCTGTCCGCAGGCGGCGTCCAATTTCGCTAATCGTCATGGCTGGTCTTCGTTGCGGAAACAGGAGGTTGAAGCTCGTAAACAACGGCCGGTTCCACTTCAGGAGGGAGGCCCACGGCTAACGGTTCAAATATCCGGCGAAGCCTTTGGACATTTTCCCGGATTTTTGCTTCTTCCGTTTCGTTCGTATCAGCCATGATTTATTTCGGGGCCGGGCCGCGCACCACCTGAACAAAGCTTGCCGGATTAATATGCTTGGCGAAAGCGGAGCGAACATCATCCGCGCTCATGGTGAAGTAGCGTTCCGCCGCGCGGTGCGGCTCATCGAGCGGCAGACCGATACGGGAACGCGCGATGATTCCACCCGCCAGCGCGTCTTCGCTTGATTCGGCTAAGGGAATCTGGCGCAACAAAAGCGCCTTTGCCTGCTGCAGTTCCGCCGGGGTGACATTGTATTGGCGCATGGCGGCCAGTTCGCCTTCCACCAGGGAGCGGGCTTTGCTGACGTTCTGCGGATCACAGCCGAAATCGATAGAGTAATTGGCGCGCGTGTCGCTCGCCACCAGCGAGTCGTCAATGTTATAAACCAGCCCGGCATTCTGGCGCAAATCGCGGTAAAGCCGGGTAGCGTAGAAACCGCCGCCCAGAACGTGATTACCTAATTGCAGCGCATAATAGTCAGGGCTGAAACGGTTCATCTCCAACTCCTGTGAAAGCTCGACACTGTCCTGGATCTGGCTCGGATCGGGAACATTCACCGCGCTTGGCTTACTCGCCGGAACAGGCGGCAGCACCACGTTCGGTTTGGGGCCGGAAGCCTTCCAGGAGCCGAAGTTCTTTTCCACGACGGCGCGCGCTTCTTCCGGGGTGATGTCGCCAATCACAACAATTGTCGTCAGGTCGGGCCGGAACGTCTTCGCGTAGTAGTCGGTTACGTTTCCGTATTGGAGCGACGACACAGTTTGGGGCGTCGTTTCGCGCAACAAGGGATCGTTCGGCGGAAGCAAGGCTTTCGTCAAGGCCCGATCCCATCGGTACGCAGGGCTTTGCAGTTGGCCTGCCGATAGTTCGGCAGTCTGCTGCTGCACAATTTTGAAGGCGTCAGCGGGAAGCGCCGGATGAAGCTCATTGTCGGCCAGCAACTCGACTCCACGCGGGAAGTCCGTTTTTAAAACCTTGAGACTGAAATTTGCTCCAGCGGATTCCGAAGCGGCGATGTCGTCCAGCGCCTTTTGAAAGGCAATCCGGTCCAGCGATTTGGTGCCGTAAGAAAATAATCCTTCCAGCACATCGGAAACGCCGTCCTTGCCTACCGGCGTTTGCATTTGGGTTTGCGTCTTAATGGAGCCGAGCAGCGTAACGGTCGGGCTGGCGCTTTCGTTCTGCACAATCAACCGGATGCCGTTTAATAGCGTCATATCAACCGGATGCAGGGCTTGCGGGGGAACACGCAACGACTTTACGGCGGCTTCGGCCCATTCGGGCAGGGTGACCGGCTTGGTCGGAGTGTTGACGGCTTTTTCGCTGCCCCCGAAGCCTTTAGCGGCGGCGGCTTCTCCCGATTGCGTCGGCTTGAGCGTGGCGGTAATCGCACTCGCCTGCAAAAGATAGGCTTTGGCAACTCGATTCACATCATCTACGGTGACGCGCTGAATGGCGAGAACATCCTCCTGCGGCGACTGGCGACCTTCCACAGCCAGCGCTTGCGACCACAAGGCGGCAAGATTTGAAATCGAGTTTCTGCCGAACTCCGCGCTGGCAATCTCGCCCTTTTTCGCGGCTTCCACCAGATCAGCGGGAACGCCTTTTGCTGCGTAATCCGCCAGGATCTTTTTCACTTCCGCCGTAATAGAAGCCGGGTTCGCATCTCCCGGAAGAGCGGCATAAGCAAAAGCGGCGCTCGCCTTGGGATACGTTTCGAGCAGCGAAAAATCAGTTCCCAGCGCCTTGCCTTCCGCTACCAAAGCGTACAGCTTCCCGCGCTGGCTGGAAAGAACATCACCCAAAATACGAGCCGCTGCGTAGTCCGGGCTGTCCGTGCCCGGAAAACGAAACGAAACGAGAGTCAGCAGATAGGGAAGATTGCTGTCCAGCGTGAAGGATTCCGCTTTAACAGGCTGTAGATTGACCGGAGGGTGCGGCGGAAGAGTGCGGCGTTGAATGGCTCCGTAGTATTGCTTCACCCTGGCCAGCGTTCCTGCCGGATCAACATCACCCGTAATCACTAAAATCGAGTTGTTCGGCGCGTACCAATCGAGGTAGAACTTCTTCAGCATGTCACCGGTTGTTTTGTCAAAAGACTCCTTTGAGCCGAGAGCATCCCGTTCGTAAGGCGTTCCGGCAAACAGATCATGGTTCAGGCGCGTGATGAACTTATAGATCGGGTTCGACAGGTCCCGCGACACTTCCTGCTCGATAGCGCCGCGCTCCTGCGCCCATTGCTCCTGCGAGTCCTGCACCTCCGCCATGCAAGCCGCATCCAGGCGCAGGGCGACATCCAGATCCTGGGCCGGAACCGTAGCAAAGTATTGCGTAACGTTTTGCTGGGTTTCCGCATTTGTTTGCCCGCCCAGTTGCGCGTAAATCGCCGCAATCTGGTCAGCGGTCAAGCCTTTGCAGCCGCGAAACGCCATATGCTCCTGGGCGTGCGCCATGCCCGGAAAACCTTCCGGCGTTTCATTTCCGCCGGCCAGGTAGTTGTTCTGAACCGTCGCTACGGAAGCGAGCGGGTCGCGGATAATGACGACCCGCATGCCGTTGTCGAGAGTGGCCCGCGTGACATCCGCATCCGGTGTTTGCGCCGGAAGCGTAAGGGCCAGTCCGAGAAAGAAAAGGGAGCGTGCGATGACGCTTGGAAGAACTTGCATGAGTTGCTACTTTAAGGGTAAGTCACTCGTTTATGGCTGCTGCGTTCATCGGTAACCACGGCTACACGCTCCGCACCATGCTGTGGCCGGAAGTTATATCGTTTTACGACAAATTCGAGCAGATACGAGAAAAACATGAATACCCCTGCTTTCGTCCGATGCTCGTTTTAGTCGAAATGATTGCAAATTCACCTTGCGCATTCGGCCTGTTCCCGGCAACCTCCCACGCCACCCTGCGCTTGGTCCAGACACCTGAATTTTACTGGGACCAGGAACGTCTCGAAATTGGTTTTGATTCAGCGAAGCGCCAGTTCCTCTTTGAGTTGAAAGAAAACCTGTGCCGCTCCGCCGCGCCCCGTCGCCGACACCTCGCTCAGACAAAACCCACGCCCGAAAACTGGAAACGAACCTATCCGGCGGAAGAAGGATTCGCAGCCCTGGTTCGTTTCATCAAAGCGAAAAAATGGTTTGTGGAATACGGCGCCGCACTATGACACTGGAACATTCAATACTGGAGGCTATACGGTCTCTGCCCCCCGACAAGCAACAAGAATTACTCGATTATGCAAAGCATCTGGAGATGGAAATCCGTTCAAAAAAGCCTTTCAAAAGTGTAAAAGGTTTATGGGCGGATCTTGGCATTTCGCTATCGGTGGAAGATATTGACGAGGCAAGACGGGAAGCATGGAAAAATTCCCGCGAGATCGTTATTGCGTAGGCGTAGACAACACCAAAATATCTGCGGAGCTATGATGGTGCGCGTATGACGCCTGTTGCTGACGTGCCTGCCGTTACTCCTTTGACGGTTTTGCTCGAAGAAGAAAAGCTGTTCCAGGATTCGGTCCGGCAGTTTGCCAAAGACCGGCTTCTGCCGCATGTGCGCGCCATGGATGAGTCGGGCAAGTTCCGCGCAGACCTGCTGCGGGAAATGTTCGAGCTCGGCTTGATGGGCATCGACGTGAAAGAACAGTACGGCGGGCAGGGCGGCACGTTTTTTCAATCGGTTCTGGCAATTGAAGAACTGGCAAAAGTTGATCCGTCCGCTTCGGTCATCGTCGATGTGCAGAATACATTGGTGAATAACGCCATTGAACGCTGGGGCAGCGCTGGGCAGAAGGCGCAATATCTTCCGCGCCTTGCTGCGGAAAGCCTCGGGGCTTATGCGCTTTCCGAGCCAGCCTCCGGCTCCGATGCGTTTGCCTTGACAACACGCGCCGTTTCCGACGGCAATGGTTACCGCATCTCAGGCCGCAAGCTTTGGATTACCAACGCGGCGGAAGCCGACATCTTCCTGGTGTTTGCCACCGTTGACCCGGAGGCAGGGTACAAGGGCATCACCTGCTTTCTGATCGAACGGGGAGCTTCCGGTTTGGCCGTCGGCAAGAAAGAAGATAAGCTGGGCATCCGCGCCTCTTCCACCTGCGAGTTGATTTTGGATGATGTGCAGGTCGGCCCTGAACGGATACTGGGCGAAACGGGCAAGGGCTACAAGATCGCGATTGAAACCCTGAACGAAGGACGGATCGGGATTGCGGCCCAGACAATCGGCTTGGCGCAGGGGGCGCTCGACCATGCTCTCCGGTACGCCCGCGAACGCAAACAGTTCGGCAAGCGCATCGGCGACTTTCAGGGGGTACAGTTCGACCTGGCGGAGATGGCGACGAAGATCGAAGCAGGACGTTTAATGGTCTACAACGCCGCCCGCTTGCGCGATGCGGGGCAGCCGTTTGTCACGCAAGCGGCCATGGCGAAGTATTTCTGCTCGGTGGTGGCCGAAGAAACGGCTTCGCAAGCAGTTGAAATCTTCGGCGGCGTCGGCTTTTTAAAGGACTACCCAGTGGAAAAACTGTATCGCGACGCCAAGATTGGACGCATCTACGAGGGCACGAGCAACATGCAGCGCGTCACCATTGCGAAAGCCTTGTTGGACGGCAAATAAGTAAAAAGTAACGACATCCCCTTACCGATTCGTCACAATAGAAGTAGAGCAGCTATGTTCCAAAGATCTTGCGCACTCACACTCTGTTTGTTTGGCCCGGCAATCTACCTGACCGCTGCCGATGCGAAACCTGATCCGACGCCGGACCAGATCCCAAGCATTATCAAAAGCTTTACTCAAAAGGAGACCGAGTTTGCGGCGGCGCGTGAGAATTATACGTACCGGCAAACCAGCAAAATTGCGGAAGTCGATCCTCCCGGCGGCAGCTACGAGATTGTGGAAGAAGTAAGCTTTGACAGCCGGAACCGCCGAACGTCGCATGTGACGCATGCGCCGGTGGCTTCGCTGGAACACATTGTCATGACCGGGGAAGACGAGCAGGATATGCGCAACGTCATGCCGTTTGTAATGACCAACATGACAGCAGACGAGTATAACGTGAAGTATTTGCGTCGGGAAAAGGTCGATGAGATACCCTGCTACGTGTTTTCGGTCCAGCCGAAAGTGCTGACCAAAGACCGCAAGCGCTACTTCGACGGCGAGATTTGGGTGGACGATCAGGATTTGCAGATTGTCAAGACTTTTGGTCGAGCCACGGGCCATTTACGCAAAGGCGAAGATCAGCAGTTTCCCAAATTTGAAACCTACCGCGAGCAGATCGACGGCAAATACTGGTTTCCGACGTACACCTACGGCGACGATACGTTGAACTTCAAGGACGGTCCTTCGCAGCGCATCAAAGTGACCATTAAGTACGACCATTACAAGAAATTTGAGTTCAAAACGGAAACAAACATTCAGTACGGCGAAGTGGGAGGCGCCGGTCAACCAACCCAGCCTACTACGCCTCCTGCAACGTCCCAGAAGCCGCCTCGGTAGGGAGCTTAACTGATGAGATTTGTGATGCAGGTACAGCCTTGTGCGATTGTCTCACGCGCCTTGGCTGTATGGCTATGTCTCCTTCCGACGGTGTTCGGCGGGGATCTGCCAGCTAAACATGTCCCGCACCTCGACCGCGTGAACGATCACATTTACCGCAGCGGTGAACCGTCAACCGTCGGCTTGCAGGAGTTGGGCGCTCTCGGCATCAAACGTGTTGTTGATCTGCGGGAAAGAAGCGAAGCTACTGCGTTTGAAAAGGAAACGCTGGAAAAGCTCGGCATCAAGTACACCAACATTCCGTTTGCAGCGCTGTCGGCGCCGTCTGATAGCCAGGTGCAAAGCGTTCTGAAACTGTTGACCGACAACGACCCGAGTCCCATTCTTGTCCATTGCCGACGCGGAAAGGACCGGACAGGAACGGTGATTGCCTGTTACCGCATTCAGCATGACGGATGGGATAACCGCCGCGCGCTGGCCGAAGCCAAGGAACACGGCATGAGCAGCTTGGAGCGGGGAATGAGGGAATACATACTCCATTTCACTCCCATATCCGTTCCGGTCCTCGGATCTGTCCTGCACTGATCCCCTTCGTCGACAGGCGGACAGTTCAACCGCTAATGGTGCGCATTCAACAACTTATCTGCCCATTTCAGTTCAATGTCAGGCATGGAAGCACCGGGTTTATGTTTAAATAAAAATGTCTCGCTTCATGCCGGAACGGAATGTACACCGCCAACGGCGCCGTCGATTGTTTGACCGGCGTTTACGGGAAGGTAAATTATTGCTTAAAGGCGCCCTCGATACGGACCATCCGATCATGGCGCACATCATCCCTATTCGCCGGTGCAATCTTTCCTGCGCCTACTGTAACGAATACGATAATTATTCCAAGCCGGTCCCGCTCGGCACCATGCTTCATCGCATGGAATTGCTGGGCAAGCTGAAAACCGGAGTCATTACCTTAAGCGGCGGCGAGCCGCTGCTGCACCCGGACCTGGATGACATCATTCGCGGTATTCGTAAAAACGCTACCTTGGCCGGTATGATTACCAACGGCTATCTGTTGACGGCGGAGCGCATCCAGCGGCTGAACGACGCGGGTTTGGATTATCTGCAAATCAGCATCGACAACATCATGCCGGACGATGTCTCGAAAAAAAGCCTGAAGGTGCTGGATAAGAAATTGCAGCTCTTGGCGGAACATGCCGATTTTCACGTCAACATCAACTCGGTGCTGGGCGGCGGAATCCGCAACCCGGAAGACGCCTTAACGGTGGGCAAACGCGCCATGGAGCTTGGCTTCACATCAACAGTCGGAATCATCCATGATGGTGACGGACAACTGCGCCCCTTGGCGAATCGTGAGCGCGAAGTATTCCTCGAAATGAAGAAGTTCGAGAAGAAACACTTTTCACGGGTCAACGGTTTTCAGGAAAATATCGCGAACGGCCAGCCGAGTGATTGGCGCTGCCGCGCGGGTTCGCGCTATCTGTATATTTGCGAGGACGGGCTGGTGCATTACTGTTCGCAGCAGCGCGGCTTCCCCGCCAAACCGCTCGAAACCTACACGGTCGAAGATATCCGGCGCGAATACATAACGGAAAAGTCGTGCGCTCCCCTGTGTACTATCTCCTGCGTGCATCAGATCTCGTATTTTGATTTCTTTCGCGGCCCGCAGACTCGCACCGTAGAACCTGTGCCGGAAGAGCAACTAGTCACCATCAAAGCCTCCGGCGCATAAATACATAATTGCGCCTATGCCCGTTACTGCCATTGCAACCGATGCGCGGGTGAAAGCTCACCATCCCGGCTCCGGCCACCCGGAGCAGCCCGCCCGCTATAGTGCGGTTATGGATCGGCTGGAACAGTCCGGCCTTCTGTCTCGCCTGCTGCCACTGGAAACTCGCAGCGCTAGCGATAACGAACTGGCGCTGGCGCATTCTCGAAGCTACATCGACCTTGTAGTCCGTGAAGTGGCGGGCGGGCATAGCCAACTCAGCACCGGGGATACCGATATAGGGCCAGGTTCGGACGAGATTGCTCGTATTGCTTCCGGCTGCGTGCTGTCCGCTGTGGATGCCGTTTTCTCCGGAAAATCCACGAATGCTTTCTGCGCCGTGCGTCCGCCCGGCCATCACGCCAATAGGTCGCGCGGCATGGGCTTTTGCCTGTTCAATCACGTTGCAGTAGCGGCCCGGTACGCGCAAAGCAAATATGGGGCAGAGCGGGTTGCCATTGTCGATTGGGACGTTCACCACGGAAACGGCACGCAGGATATTTTCTACCAGGACGGTTCGGTCTTGTTCTTCAGCACGCATCAATCGCCCTGGTATCCGGGCACTGGCGCCGCGAATGAGCGAGGAGAAGGAAAGGGCCAAAATTCGACTTTGAACTGCCCCCTTCCCGCCGGTTCAGGACACAGCGAAATCGTCGGCGCGTTCCGGGAGATTTTTGTTCCTGCCGTCGATGCCTTCAAGCCCGATCTCCTCCTGATCTCTGCCGGATTTGACTCCCGTGTCGGCGATCCGCTCGGACGCTTTCTGTTGACGGACGATAACTTCCGGCAATTAACAGATTTGATGACCGATGCCGCCGCCCGTCATTGCCAAAACCGCTTGGTTTCCGTTCTCGAAGGCGGCTATAGCCTCGAAGGATTGGCGAACGGCACCGAAGCGCATGTAAGAGGATTGCTGGGTGGGAAATGATGGCATGCCCCACCCAGCTTGCGTAATTAGGGAACAACAGGCGCGAAGTAGCTGGAGATGTCCAGGAGCAAGTGCGTCTGGTTGGAAGTGAACGCGTTAATAGACCCCGCCGTATCGGGAGCAATAGCTAGGTTTGATGTGATCGCTCCGTCAGAGGCGTTAAGAGTTGAGACACCCGGTTGAGGTTGACCGAACGGCCAAAGCGACAGGTAACCAAGTGCTCCCGACGGCACCACTGTCGCGTTAAGGGCAAGTGCTTGCGCCCCTGTCGGCACATTGCACGATGCTGTTGTGGCATTGACGCCAATTGTTCCGCTGAACGGTTGCGTGTTGCCGGTGGTTCTCGTGTCAAAAATGCGGCAGGGCGGAACATTGTACAGCGCTAATCCGCCAGTGCCGGAAGCCGCGAAGTAGCCGTTTACGTCAATGATTAAGCCTGTATCGTCGCTGGCGTATACACTGATGCCGCCGGTGGGATCAGCGGGCACGATGGCTGCGTTCGCCGTCACCGCGCCGGTGCCGGCATTCAATGTGGAGACTCCGGGTTGCTGCTGGGTTGGCGGCCAAACCGTCAGGTATCCCAAATTGGCCCTGGGAATCGCCGTAAAGTTCAGCGCGAAAGCTTGGGCATTATTAGGTAAGCCGCAAGAACTCGTCAGTATGGGAAAAGTACGGCTGAGTCCTCCGGAAAGGGATGGTCCTCCCAGCGGTCCGGCGGCGTTCCGGGTATCGGCCAAGCGACAGGGCTGTATGGGGTAAAAGGCCAGCGCGGTCGGGTCCGAGGCGGGAACAAAATAGCCGTTAATATCGAGAATAACGTGCGTCGTGTTGGTGGCATACACGCTCACAGCGCCGTTCGATCCTGCCGGGATGATGGCGGCATTAGCCTTCACGCGGCCGTCAGAATTAAGAACCGAGACGCCGGGACGTTGTGATCCGGCAGGCCAAGCCGTCAAATAGCTGAGAGGTCCGCTGGGTATAACGGTGACATTCAGAGAATATGCTGCCGCCGTGGAGGGGACGTTGCACGCGCTTTGCGGAATCGCGAAATCGCGCGAGTTCTGTCCCGGAATCGCAGGACCGCCGAACGGCCCGTTGGCGGATCGGGTGTCTGCAATGCGGCATGGTGGAAGGGGTATGAAGCGAAGAGGAGGCGTCGGAGCAAAGTTCGCCGATACAGTTGTGTCCGCTGATAGCGTGAGGCAATTGTTCGTATCTAATGTGCTTCCGCTCCATCCTGCGAAGATCTGGCCGACTACCGGCACGGTGGACAGGCACACTTTTCTGTTTGCTGTATAGTTGCCGTCGGACGAGGGCGGATTCGTGTTGATCACGCCGCTATTTGACGCATTGAGCGACAGAGAGTAGATGGCTCCGACAAAGGGACCGCGCACCGGAACCGTGCTGTCGCTTGTTGTGCCTGTGCCGAACTGGCCATTGGCGTTGGAACCCCAGGCATAAATGTACCCGTTGCGAAGAAGCGCAAGACTATGGGATGTTCCTGCGGCCACGGCCAGCGCAGGCGACGGCATTGCCGTAGTTTGCACAGGTACCGAAGATGCCGTGACGGTGCCGTTGCCGAGTTGGCCGTTGAGGTTATAGCCCCAGGCCCACACCGTGCCGTCGCTTTTCACCGCCAAGCTGTGGTTGTCCCCGGCAGCCAGGGCCGTAACTCCCGTTAAGCTGCTGGCGCGCACGGGGTTGGGTCGGGACGTGTTGCTGCCGTCGCCCAGTTCGCCGTCTGGGTTATAGCCCCAAGCCCATACCGTGCCGTCGCTCTTCAGCGCGAGCGTGTGCGCCGCGCCTGCCGCCATGCTCACCACGCCCGTCAGACCGGCCACCTGCACCGCGCTGGTTTTGGGTAGGTTGGTGCCGTCGCCCAGTTGGCCTTGGCCGTTGAAGCCCCAGGCCCATACCGTGCCGTCGCTCTTGAGCGCAAAGCTCGTTTGGTTGCCGGCGGCAATCGCGATCACGTTGCCAAGACTGATGACCGGCACCGGACTGAGCCGGGTCGTGTTGGTGCCGTCGCCCAGTTCGCCGTAATCGTTGTAGCCCCAGGCCAGAACCGTGCCGTCGTTTTTCAAGGCCAAGCTGTGATTCTTGCCTGCAGCTACCGCGAGCATGCCGGTCAAGCCGGGAACGGCAATGGGAGTAGGCTTGGCGATCTGCGTGCCGTCACCTAGCTGGCCGTTGCCGTTGAAGCCCCAGGCCCACACCGTACCGTCCTGCTTCACCGCCAAACTGTGATACCAGCCTGCCGCAATCGCGTTTGCGCTTACAAGACCTGCGGACTGAACGGCCGTGGAACGAGAAATTGTAGTTCCGTCTCCAAGCTGTCCGTTTTGATTCTGACCCCAAGCCAGAACAGTATCAGTATTGACTAACGCCAGGCTTGAATTTTGCGTAGCAGTTACGCGATGGACCAAAGAACTGTTCGGAAGACCCGGTGATGGAAGCGAAATACAAGCGGATAGAGCAACAGGCAGCAAACTGGAAGTGGCAGTGCCGTTTCCGAGTTGTCCGTAAGTATTATTTCCCCAAGCCCAGAATGATCCATCGTTTCTCACGGCGAGGCTGTGTGTGCTTCCACCCGCCACTCCAGATACATTGCTCAGGGCTGTAACCTGTATGGGCGTAACAGATGCCGTGACGGTGCCGTTGCCGAGTTGGCCGTTGAGGTTATAGCCCCAGGCCCACACCGTGCCGTCGCTTTTCACCGCCAAGCTGTGGTTGTCCCCGGCAGCCAGGGCCGTAACTCCCGTTAAGCTGCTGGCGCGCACGGGGTTGGGTCGGGACGTGTTGCTGCCGTCGCCCAGTTCGCCGTCTGGGTTATAGCCCCAAGCCCATACCGTGCCGTCGCTCTTCAGCGCGAGCGTGTGCGCCGCGCCTGCCGCCATGCTCACCACGCCCGTCAGACCGGCCACCTGCACCGCGCTGGTTTTGGGTAGGTTGGTGCCGTCGCCCAGTTGGCCTTGGCCGTTGAAGCCCCAGGCCCATACCGTGCCGTCGCTCTTGAGCGCAAAGCTCGTTTGGTTGCCGGCGGCAATCGCGATCACGTTGCCAAGACTGATGACCGGCACCGGACTGAGCCGGGTCGTGTTGGTGCCGTCGCCCAGTTCGCCGTAATCGTTGTAGCCCCAGGCCAGAACCGTGCCGTCGTTTTTCAAGGCCAAGCTGTGATTCTTGCCTGCAGCTACCGCGAGCATGCCGGTCAAGCCGGGAACGGCAATGGGAGTAGGCTTGGCGATCTGCGTGCCGTCACCTAGCTGGCCGTTGCCGTTGAAGCCCCAGGCCCACACCGTACCGTCCTGCTTCACCGCCAAACTGTGATACCAGCCTGTTGTGACACCTCCAAAACTACCGGTCAGGGCCGCCGCAACCGGAACAGATCTATCGACAGCAGTGCCATCGCCTAACTCGCCATTCTCGTTCTGACCTACAGCACAAACACTGCCGCTGGCATTCAGCATTAGTCCATGCGCTTGTGATGCCGTCACCGAAGCTGTTATTGCTGCCGCTCCATTTGCGCAGCCAAGTAATGCGATAAGCACATAAATGGATCGTTGGAGAACTCTCCAACGATCCCAAATCAGTTGTTCTGTTATAGGCTTGTATGGACAAGACCACGAAAATAACTTCCTACGCCAGCTTGCATTGGCATTAACCGAACTGGCCTTGCGCCAACTATTCATCAATTTCAAGGTTGCTTCCTCCGGATTGCGGTAATAAACAGAAGCTCTATAGCTGTCTGCTTCTATACCGCTATTCGTAAACCGCTGAAAAAAGCATCACGTTTGCGCAAATAATTTCTGAGGAAAGAGTGAACAAAGCATGGAAAGTTCGGCAAACGGCACCAAAGCGCATGCTGCAGCTTTACTGCGCGGTAATTAACGGTTTCATCCAAAAACAGTACACTCTATGATTCTTGGACCGTATTACCCAAAACTAATTTTCCGGAGATAGTGCTTTTATGCACGAATGTGGCGTAAGGCTGGCCTAAGTTCCAGAAAAGTGTTGAGAGTCCACGGAATGCCGTGCGCCTTTGTCCATTCTTCCAGCAGGACCGAAAACAATACAATCGAACTATAGGAGAAAATCATGACCACTCGGCGTTGTCTGTGCGCTTTAGCCGGTGTGTTTGCGTTCGCTTGGCTATCGCCGATGCGAGGGGAAACATCCGGTCCCCAACTGATTTCTCAGACTCCCGCCGTTACTCTGGACTGTCCAGGTGATATATCGCATGGACATTGGAAATGGAGTCACAGCGCTTTCGTGTACGCCCTCATGGCCGGCGGTTTGTCTCCTACCTTTTATACGTTGGATCGGGAAGGCAAGTTTGTGTCTTCCGCGACCCCGCAGATTCCTGATGTCACTGGAGTCTCCCTGCTCGATTCTGACCGGGCCACGGACGGCTCCATTGTTTATTCAGGTTGGTCCGCCTCGGCCTATGGAGAGGTTCAGCCTTTCCTCATCTATTTGTCCCCGGAAGGCCAGACCACGCACATCATCCCCACAGCCCCGTACTGGCCTTACATGCTCGCCATTGCGCCGGACGGAACGGTTTGGACTATCGGTGAAGAAATGATTAACCATGACCCCAAAGATCCGGAACTCAACACCGGCGCAGGCGTTCTCCGCCATTTTGACCGCACCGGAAAGCTGATCGCCTCAGGCATTCCAAAATCGTCGTTCACCACGGGGCATCAATCCAGCCGTCTTATCCATGGATTTCTGGTCGCTATGCCTAACCGCCTTGCCTGGTATACGCCGAAATATAATCTGTTGCAGAGGCGCAGCGAGTACATCGAGATTTCTCCGGGTAGTTTGCAGTTGCAAAGCTATCCTGGGCTGCCGCCGCCTGCCAAGAACGGCTTTTACGTGGGCTTCGCGGTCACGGACGCGGGTGACGTTTTTGTCTCCTACGAAGATCACACCAACCCGTTACCCCGCCCGTCGAACTATCACCTTCGCACGTTGTACACTTTTGATCGCTCCACGTCAAAATGGGCCCTGGTTCCTGTTCCCCCGTTCGGCAAATACCCCGATCCGCTTCTCATCGGAGCCGAGGGCGACCAACTGGTGTTCAAAAATGGATACAGCGCAGCGTTCTTCCAGGTCTCTCCGTCACAACAAACGGGGAAACCCTCAATGTCTACAGCGCCAAGGGGCGCACTCGGCGTGCTGTCCCAATTACCGTGAGCAGCGCTGAAACCGGCAGCGGCTTCCCATCTTGGTTTCGGATTTGCTGCCGCTTAGATGATCCTGAATTCTTATTGCTCCGCCTTGCCGTAGGCCGGTCCATACAGCACCCGTCCCGGTCTTTCACCCATCACGCGCCCATTTCGCAGCGCCAGCTTGCCGTTCACGATCACGTCGCGGAAGCCGACCGAATACTGGTGCGGCTGATCGAACGTGGCCTTGTCTGCAACCGTAGCCGGATCGAACACCACGATGTCCGCTTTCATGCCGGGCCGCAACAGCCCCCGGTCTCCAAAACCTAACCGTTGTGCGGGCATTGCTGACATTCGCCGGATAGCATCTTGCAGCGTCAAAATCCGGCGCTCCCGCACGTACACGCCCAATACGCGGGCAAATGTGCCGTAGCTCCGAGGATGCGGAGCCTCCTTGCCGAACACGGGAATATCGCCGTCAGACGCAATCATGGTGTAAGGCGACCGCATGATGCGCTCGATGTCGGCTTCGTCAATGGCATGATAAACCGCCGAACATCCTCCTTTCTCCTGAAGCGTCATAGCGGTTTCCGCCGCGTTCTCGTTTGTGACTTCCACGTTGCGCGCCCGCGTCAAATCCGCCAGGCTCTTGCCCGCTAAGCTCGGATCAAAACCGCAGTTCACAATCACAACATTCTTGGGATCGCCTCCGCCTCGACCGTCGCGGATATTATGCACGATCTCCGCTTTAATTTTGTCCCTGGCTGCGGAAGCGTGCAGCCGTTCGACTACGGCGTTATTCCCGCCCGCCAGCGACCACTGCGGAAACAGCGCGGCAATCCCGGTGCTGGACGCCGTATACGGATACTGGTCAATCGTAACGTCCACGCCGCGCGCCCGCGCCTGCTCCACCAGTTGCAGGGTTGCCGTACTCTTGCCCCAGTTCGCTTTGCCGATTACCTTATGATGCGTAATTTGTGTCGGCAAATGTCCCTCCTCGCCGATGCGAATGGTTTCCCGCACGGAGTCTTCAATGTGGTCCCCTTCGTCACGCATATGCGATTCGTGAAAGCCGCCCAGAGCCCCTACTACCTTTGCAATCTCGATAACCTCTTCCGTATCGGCATAGTTGCCCGGCACATAGAACAAGCCGGTGGATAAACCGACCGCTCCCTCGTGCATGGCTTGCCGCGCCAATGCTTTCATCTTTTCCACTTCTTCCGGTGTCGCCTTCCGGTTTACCAAGCCCATAACTGCCGTGCGGATCGACCCATGTCCGACAAAGCTTGCGAAGTTAATGGAAATGGGCGTTTGCGCCATCTTCTGAAGAAAAGGACCCAGGGGAAGGGGTGAGCTTCCATCCGGCCCCTCGATAATGGTTGTCACGCCTTCGCGCAGATAGTTCTCTGCAGTCGGCACGGAAAAAATGCCGCGACGGCCATGCGAGTGAATATCGATGAACCCCGGCGCAACCGCCAATCCTGCCGCATCAATCCGTAGGGCAGCCTGTGCATCAGGCAGATGCCCAATTGCAGCGATGGTGTCTCCGCGCACGGCAATATCGCCTGTGAACCAGGGGTTGCCCGCTCCATCAAAAATCTTTCCGTTGACGATGAGCAGATCGTACTGCTGCCCCTGCGCCTGCATCAGAGAAGAAAAAAGCAAAAGGAAAAAGGAAGCACGCATGTGGTTCCCCACAGTGTAACGATGTAGGAGTGAGTGACGATCTCAACTTCCCGCGCCTCTTTCTCGATTTCTCCCGCCGCAAGCTGATACACGAATTCTGGCCGCGCACCTGCCGGTGTTTGGAAACGCTGACCGAAGACCAGATCTGGTGGCGTCCGCACGAGGGAAGCAACAGTATCGGCAATCTTCTGCTGCACCTGAACGGCAATGTTCGGCAGTGGATTCTGGTCCCGCTGGGCGGCATCTCGGACGAGCGAAACCGTCCTGCCGAGTTCGCGGAACGGCAGCCGATTCCATGCCGCGAACTACGGGACAGACTGGAGGCAACACTCCGCCAAGTCGAAAATGTTCTGTGTGGAATCGAACCTGCCGCCCTATTGAAGACTTATGATATTCAGAACCAAAAGGGCGTCACGGGCCTGGAAGCCGTTTATCACGTCGTCGAACATTTCGGCATGCACCACGGACAAATCCTTTACATCACGAAGCTGCTGACGGAGCAAGATCTTGGATTTTATCGGCGCTTGGACGAGAAAAACAGTTAGTGTTTCTTTGCCCAGTTGCCATGCTCTAGGCGGGATTAGTATGCCGTTTCCCGCCTAGAGCGTCCATGATGCAGTGTTTACGGATTGGAAGGGCTTCGGGGATCGCCGGCAACAGGCAAGTCCATAGCAAAGATAAAGTTATTCACTATCGGAGTACCGACGCCAAGCACCAAATTATAGCCGGAAGTAGTGGTGTTAAACACGCCGTTTGATCCGGGCTGACCTTGGTGAAGGAAACTGAACGGTGAGCCGGAAAGGGAAGGCTCAACGGCGCCGATCAAGTAGATCTGGTAATTGGCGTTGCCGAGCCGGGACCCGCCCAGGTACTGCTCTTTGAGCGCCAGCAGTCCAGCGAACGCAGGAGCCGAAGCGCTGGTTCCAATAGCGCCCACTAGTTTCCCACCGAAAACCTCTATCACTGCGCTGTCATTTGGATTGCAAGTCGCGCGGTCCGAAATTCCAGAGGGGCAGCCTCCCATCTGCAAGGATATGTCGGGTATAGATCGGGTATCTGAGCCGGTGTCCAAGAAGTATTGATAAGCAGGCTTCGCGAAAACGACGCTCTTGCCGCCACCGGAACCCCAAACACCCCCGGCAACCAGATTGCC
>CAXTWT010000029.1:0-2847 GCA_964247955.1 uncultured Bryobacteraceae bacterium | reverse complement strand
AAGCCGCCGTAATCCCCCGAACTGGCGACAAAAGTAATTCCCTGCGCGTTGCCTTGTGCGAATAGCGCGTCATAGACGCGCAGAATGCCGGTAAAGTCGGTACCGCCGTTATAAGCGGCCGTGTACAACGCTTCGGGTCCGCCAAAGGAAGTACTGACGATATCCGCTGCATTCAGTTCAACCATCTGGAGATAGCCGTCGATAAATGAGCCGTCGCTTGTGTCAGGAAGGTTCACAAGAAGTAAGGTCGCGCCAGGCGCCATGCCGCCCGCTTGCTGAAGATCGAGTTCACATTCAAAGGAATTCCCGCTGCTGGGATCGAATGGCGAGCCGCCAGTCACAGGAAATCGGATGATCGTTGGCGTCGAAATAGGAGCCGCAGCCGTGGACTCGTGGGCAAAATAGGCATTCATGTCGGACTCGGAATAGTCAGACACCGACATAATCGCGATGGTTCTGCCTTGTCCAGTTAAAGAAAGGTAAGAAGGGAAGCTGTATGCCTGCTTGAGATCGTTGAACCAGTAAGCGCCATGATTCGAGTTGCGGTTGTCAGGCGCGTCGGGCAGGATCTCCGGCCCCATGCGGGCGTGAGAGTGAATCCTTTCAACCGATGAGAAGTGGACAATCTGTGCTCCCATTTTCTGAAGCGTTGGAGGAAGGTTGAGCGGCTCGGCGGCCATCAGTGCGGAAGCGCCATGGCGCGTCACGCCGTTCCACAGGGAAACGCCGAAGGCGCGCTGCACTGCATTCACGTCGCCATGGACGTGGACACCCTGGCTGTGCGTGCCGGTAACGGTAAGGCCGTAGTAGCTCAGTGTCTCTGAGACAGCGGCGATATCGCGGGCGCTGGGACCAAACCGGGATTTGAACTGAGCGGGCGTGAGCCACCTATGGTAATCGGCAGAACCGAGCGTTTGTTGAGCCTGAATAAGACGCTCCAATTCATCCTTGTGCTGCAAGGGAAGAAAGACTTCGAACTCAACTTTTTGAGCTGTGCTTGCCCTGTTTAAAGGGCGGATTTTCTGTTGCGCTGCTGCGGGTATGCCGATTAGCAAAGGCAGAGCAGTTAGGAAAGAGATGGCAAACCTGCATGAGAGAGAACGGTTCACGATTGGGGGAGTCTCCTAAGTGAGTGAAATCCCAATTGTACTATTCATCTCTCAACTGAAAGTCAAAAGGCGTCGAAGTCATCGACGCCTTCCTGTTTATACGTTGTCGTGAGCGCTAGAATTCAATACGCAAAGCCGCTTGCGCCCGGCGTGCTGTGGTACCCTCCAGCGGAGATGATGTTGTGTTGTAAGCGCCGTAACTGGCAAACGGCGTCAACGCCACAACAGACTGTCCATTGATTGTTGTTGTTGTCGTCGAGTACTGCTGCGTAATGCGCGGCGCCGTTCCAGCATAGTAATGGTGATTGAAGACATTGAACGCTTCAAACAGCAGCGTAACGCGAAGGCGCTCGCTGAACGGCAGCACTTTCGACAGCCGCGCATCCGTGCGGTAAAGCTGATCGGCGTCAAGAGCGGAAATCGATTCAAACGGCACCCGGCCGGAACCGCCCAAGCCGTTGAGAGTGCTTGTAAGCAATCGGCCTGGAGCGCCTGCGCTTACGCTGACTGTTGGTGTGAGAGGCTGCGCCGAAGCGGCTGTCGTGATGGCGGAAAGCTGCCAATTGTTAATCAGGAAGCGTTCCGCCCAGCTATTACCGCGTGTAAACCGGGGGCTGACGACTGCATTGGCAACTAGGCGATGGCGCTGATCGGTCGATGACGAGCCTTTTTCGCCCGAGTAGTTGCCGTTGAATACGGAGGTCGGGGAGCTGGGAGTGAAAAGCGTGTTGCCGCCGCCGCCGATGTTGTAGTCGATGGCGTGCGAATAGGTGTAAGAGGCTTGCCCTTGGAACCAGTTGGTGAAGCGCTTACGATATTGGACTGCCAAGCCGCTGTAATAACTGTTGTTGCTGCTTGTCACATCCAGAATGGCGCCGAACGCCGGGTTCAGGCGAGTTGTATAAATCGGAGTTGTGTAGGAACTCACTACCTGTCCCGCTGCATTCAGGATTGGATAAGTATAGCTCTGGGTCGGCGTAGCCACGTTCGCGTCAAAAGCGGAGATGAGATGCAAAGCGCGATCCCAAATGTAAGACAGCGTAATGCTGGAATCTTTTGTGAGCTGCTGCTCAATCGAAGCGTTAGCCTGTTGCGAGTAAGCAGGCCGGAATGCCAGATCAGGGAAGGCCGGAGTCGCCGCCCCTAGCACTCCGCTAGGCTGACTCGCAAGAGAGAAGGGGAAAACAGGACCGGCCGCGACTTGTTGCGCGTTGGTGCTGGACAAAGTATAGTTTGCCTGATAAGTGCCGTTAGCCGTAAAGAAGTTCGATATCGCGGCAGTCGGATACCGGTTGTAATAAATGCCGTAATCAGCCCGGAAAACAGTTTTATCGCTGAAGGCATACGCAAGCCCGAAGCGCGGCATAAAATTCAAGCTCGTTTGCGGAATATGATACGTTTGCGGCAACCGGGTATTCACGAGATTTGGGTACTGCTCAATCGGTTGCGGCAGCAATTCTTTCTCCCAACGAATGCCGGGGCTGATGGTCAGCTTCGGAGTGACGCGGATTTGATCCTGCAGGAAAGCGGCGAACTCTTGAACATACGTATCAACCGCCGGAGTGCCGAACCGTTGTGTGAATGAGAGCCAACGCTTTCCACCGACGGTGTTGCCGCTGAAATCCTGCGCGAAAGCCGTAACGCTCGGATACGTGTAAGTGCCGTAAGGGTTGCTCAGAAGAGAAACATAGTCTTCCACGTTGGAGTAATCGAAACCAAACTTGACGCTGTGCTTGCC
>CAXTWT010000028.1:25385-25710 GCA_964247955.1 uncultured Bryobacteraceae bacterium | reverse complement strand
GCATCGGCTAAGGCGAAAGGATAATACTCAGCGATGTTTCGAGTTGGGCCAGGCAAGAGTTCAGAGATGACTGTTTGCGCCGCGTCCTGACGATTTACAAGATAGATTTTGCCGCGTTCCGCCGGGCTTGGCGGCGGAATCGTAGCCGAGGCTGCCGCACCTCCCACCCAGGAGCCAAAGTACTGTTTACTGACGGCGAGAGCCTCGTCAAGCGAGATGTCGCCGGCAAACACCAAGGCTGAACTGCCGGGCTTCCAATAAGCGGCGTGAAAGCGGGTCAAGTCCTCCGGTTTTATTTTCTCGACGGTGGATCGGAATCCACTCA